>DATKDA010000160.1:0-63138 GCA_035512935.1 Pyrinomonadaceae bacterium
TTTGCGCTGATCCTAACGGGTGTTTCACAGGCATTTGCACAGCGTGCTGAAAGCTCCTCTCAGAATTACTACCCAAACTCAGGTGATGACTGGGAGCGACGCACGCCGCAACAGGTGGGAATGGATCCCGCGCGACTCCAGGAAGCGATTTCCTTCGCCAACGCCAACGAGTCCAAGTCCCCACGTAATCTAGAACCGGCTCACTATCAGAGTTTCGGACGCGAACCCTTTGGGCAGGCTGTCGGTCCCTTCAAGGAACGTGGAGACCTGACCGGGATCATCCTTCGCCACGGCTATATCGTGGCTGAGTGGGGCAATCCGGATCGCGTTGATATGACCTTCAGCGTCACCAAGAGCTTCCTATCCACGGTAGTAGGACTGGCTCTGGACAGAAAAATGATTAGCAGCTTGCAGGAACCCGTATACCAGTCTATGACGCCTGTACTAGCAGCAGGGCACGATGCAAGAAAGAACCGCGCTGAAGAACTGGGGACACCTCAATTCCTCGAGCCGTTCGCTTCAGAACACAATCGGAAAGTGACCTGGGAACACTTGCTTAGACAGACAAGCGATTGGGAAGGCACGCTCTGGGGGAAGCCGGATTGGGCCGATCGCCCGGGGAGCAACCCGGCCGAATGGACCACTCGGAAACGCAACGAGCCTGGTACTGCCTACAAATACAACGACGTTCGCGTGAACGTCCTCGCCCTTGCAGCCCTCAATATCTGGCGGCGGCCGCTGCCTGTCGTACTGAAGGAACAGGTTATGGATCCAATTGGGGCGTCTCAAACCTGGCGTTGGTATGGCTACGAAAATTCCTGGGTTATCCTCGATGGCGAGGCTGTTCAATCGGTCAGTGGTGGCGGACATTGGGGCGGAGGAATGTTCATTAGCGCTCGAGACATGGCTCGGTTTGGTTATTTGACGCTGCGTCGCGGACGCTGGAAGGACCAGCAGATCCTCTCGGAAGACTGGGTGCGCATGGCGACGACCCCAACCTCGGTGCAACCTACCTACGGCTTCATGAACTGGTTTCTTAATACCGGGCGTAAGTCTATTCCCAATGCGCCTGCTACAGCTTTCGCTCACCTGGGAAATGGAACCAATATGATCTACGTGGATCCCGAGCACGACATCGTGATTGTCGTACGATGGATTGAACAGAAAGCCATTGATGGTTTTGTCCAGCGTGTCCTGAGATCTCTGCTGTCAGTCGAAGGAAAAGAATGTTAAGAACACCCTGTTTGCTTTTTAGTTAGAAGGACCAAAACTGGGGAATAAAAATCACTGAAAGAATCCAAAAAATTATGTTCAAGGGAAGCCCGGCCCGGAAAAAGTCGGTATAGCGGTAGCCCCCGGGGTTGTAGATCATTGTATTTGTTTGATAACCGATTGGGGTGGCAAAGCTCGTCGAGGCCGCAAATGTGACACACATCAGAAACGGCTTCGGATCTACATTCAAATTCTGGGCTGTCGCAATAGCGATGGGCGCAAGCAGAACAGCTGTGGCATTGTTACTCATCGTGGCGGTCAGAATCGAGGTGATAAGGTAAAGCGCCGCTAAAACTGCAATCGGGCCCATGTTTCCGGCCAAACCAATAGTCCCTTCCGCAATTAGGCGGGCCGCCCCTGTCTCCTGCATAGCGATACCCAGCGGAAAAATACCTGCCAAAAGAAAGATCACTTTCCAGTCGATCGATTCATAAGCTTCTTCAAGATCGATGCATTTCGTTAAGACCATCACGATGGTCCCTACGATTGCGGCAACCAGAATCGGCATAAAGTTGAAGGTTGCCAGCCCGACGACACCCGCGATGATTGCCAGAACTATAGGCACTTTGCGCTTACGCAGTGAGGGTTCGTCAAGCGCGCCCAGTACGATAAAGTCATCATCTTCTCTCAATCTCGCAATCTCCTCCTTGGGCGCCTGAATAAGGAGGGCGTCGCCCAGTTCCAAGTTCACCGAGTTGAGCTTTTCGCGAATGCTTTCACCGCGCCGCTGGATAGCCAACACTAAGGCGTTATATCGATTCCGAAAGTCTAGTTCCTTCAGAGTATGACCGATGATTCGGGCGCGGGGGGCCACCAAAGCCTGGATCAGCATCTGGTCGTCCGATTCGAATTCGGCATCACGGAGCTTGAACTCGGCGTTAAGCTCTAACCCCGTGCTGGCTTTCATATCCATCAGATCCTTAATTTTCCCGCGTACCAACAGCACGTCCCCTTTATCGAGGTGTTGCCGGAGGGGTGACCACACCCTTTTATCCTGGTGGAGCAGGCGGACTACTGTAACGTCGTGGTCCGATCCCAGTTTCGACTGTCGCATACTCTTACCTATCAGGGGTGATGCGGCAGCGACACGCATTTCGGTGATGTATTCCCCAAGCTGAAAAGCCTCGGTTAAATCTTTCGCCTTTCTGTCGGGCAATAACCATCGTCCGAACAGGACAAAATAGAGTGAACCGACCACAAAGTAGATGAAGCCCAGGCGACTAAATTCGAACATGCTGAAAGCTCCATATCCAGCCTGTTCCGAAATCGCGCTCACCAGCAGATTTGTTGACGTTCCGATCAAGGTACAAACGCCGCCGAACTGAGATGCATAAGAGAGAGGGATTAAGAGCCGGGAAGGGGCGATCTTGCGGCGGGCCGCAATGGTGAGAACCAGCGGGATGAAAACAGCAACTGCGGCGGTGTTATTAATGAAGGCCGAGAGCAACCCCACCGACGCCATTATTAGCGCCAGGGCCAGCACCTGGTTTTTTGCTTGCCGTAACAATAGACGTCCGAGGGCCGCGATAGCGCCAGTCTTTTGAATGCCCGCGCTCAGGATGAACATTGCAGCAACCGTGACGGTGGCCTGATTGCTGAAGCCTGACACCCCTTGTGCTGGCGTGACGAGCCTTAGGACCAGAAGGGACGCAAGGACCATAAAGGCCACAAGGTCGATAGGGAACTTCTCAGAAATGAAGAGCGCGACTGCGCCGACAAGAATTCCAAGGACAAGGCCTATTTCCAGGGTCATGGTCGCGAGCCCAGCAGATCTTTCTAATTTAGATTAGGAATCTTGCACAGTTTAACCTTGACGGCGGAAAAATTGTGATCTTTTTTCAGAAGCAGCAGACGTGGGTAAGGCAGTAATTACGCGAGCAATTTGACCAACAGTTCCTCAAGGCGCTTGGTATCCACCGGCTTGGTTAGACACTCGACGCACCCGGCTTTGACGGCCTCCTGATGAAGAAGAGGTGTATCGTAGGCGGTAATGGCCACTATAGGTATGTCCTGCAACTCCGGGTCTTTACGAATCTTATAGGCTGCTGAAATGCCACTGCGCTCAGGCATGCCGATGTCCATGAGGATGAGGTGCGGCTGCTTGCGACGGGTAATGTCAATGGCTTGCTCACCATCTACCGCCTCAATGACCTGGTACCCAAGCTTCTCAAGCCAGATTCTCAGGGTGAAACGCAAGTCTTCAAAGTCGTCAACCACCAGGATTGTAGCGGCGGAACTATCTTCTCGGCTCATGGGTAACCCCTCCATTTTCGGTAATCCTATAACACAGGGGCGATAATTCACACAGGCTTATATCATTGAAATCTCAAACAATCGTTTCAATTGTAATGAGTCTGTCTTGTTATACGGTAAATCTCGAACAAAGCTTGAAAGCGTTTTAGGGGGTGAATTCCCAATACAGGCGGGATTTTTGATGATCCCGACTGTGTTGGGGACCATTCGACGGCAAGCACAATCAGAAGGAGTACAGGTGAGGACGAGAAATAAGCGTTCGCGTGCTCGTAAACAATCAATGGATTACTTCACAGTTCCGCGGGCCTTCTTAATGTCGTCGAGAATTCTTTGAGCAAGTCTTGGCGCCGCGGCATCACCATCGAACGCGATCACTTTCCCGGTGGCGAGAATGATCCCCGTCGCCCGGTCGGTGATCCGATAAGTGAATCTGTATGTGAATAAGGGCCGGTCAACCTCGATCAATAGGTCAGCAATCTTCATCTGGTCCCACCCACCCAAAAGCGCCAGGTTAAACTCGTCAAACTCGCGGCACTTGTGTAAAGCGTTTTGCAACTGCTGTGGCTCAAAGAACGACGTACCCGAAGTGATATAGATGGTGCGCCCACGCTTCAAAAGGGCCTTCGGGTTGGACTCAGCAATGCGCACCGATTCTTCGGACGTGAGTTTTTCATCTGCGGCTTTGCGTAGTTCTTTGGCCTTGACTTCCTCGGCCACGCGTTCTTCTACTGTCTGGGCCGGACGGACCGTGACGACGATCTTCTGTTCAGGATCCTGTGCCTCTACGCGGACACCGGCCACAAAGACTGTAGCCAAAACCAGCATTACTGAGAAAAATGGTTTCCCGTGTTTCATCTCCACACTCCTCTAAAGACCGGATTGAATTCTAAGTTTGAGGTGCGCAAGAACCATGCCGGGAAATCAGAGGCTGGATTCGTGAGGTTTTGCGAACCTTGATCTGTAAGATAAAAGATTGAGCTCTCGCTAGAGGAAACACGAAGCTACCATCTGGAGCACTGATAGTGCAGGCAGGAAAAACATTCTCACGATCAGGGAGGAGATTGCCAAGGAGACTATTGTGAGAGCACTTTCTTATAGAAATCGAGATATTGCGGTATGACCAAATCGGTGCGGTAACGGGTCACGGCGGACTCACGGGCCCGCTTTCCCATTTCCTGTCGCAATTCGACATCACTCAGGAGTCGAACCGCAACGTCTGCCATCTTCTTGATGTCCCCAACTTCACTGAGAAAGCCCGTTTCTCCGTTAGTCACGACTTCAGGAACGCCGCCCACACGAGTCGCAACAACCGGGACTTCACAAGCCATCGCTTCGAGCGCAGCCAGACCAAAAGACTCCTGTTCGGACGGCAACAGCAAGACGTCGGCTGCTGAAAGATAATCAACTATCCTTGGCTGCTTTCCAACGAAAGAACATTTTTCGTAAACGCCCAGCCGACGCGCCCGATGCTCGGCGTTGGTACGTTCGCTGCCATCTCCGACAATCACCAGGCGAGCGTCGATCCCCTGCTCCCTGACGAGGGCCAGTATTTCGACGCAGTCGGTTGGCCGTTTCACAGGACGAAGGTTGGAGACGTGGACCAGCAGGGGCTCGCCGGCCGGGGCAAGCGTGCGGCGCAGATTCGCAACCGGATGCCTTCTGTATTCCGATGGACAGATGAAATTAGGAATAACGGTAATGTCATCAAACTGGAAACTTTCCCGGGTGGCCTCCTTGAGGTAATTCGAGATGGCAGTCACACCATCCGATTGCGCGATTCCGTACCGTGTTATGGGCAGGTACGAACGGTCAGCACCGACGAGAGTGATGTCGGTACCGTGAAGCGTGGTAATTACCGGAAGCCGCCGCTGCGGTTTGAGAGACTCGCGAGCAAGGATAGCACTGATTGAATGCGGGATCGCATAGTGCACGTGGAGCAGATCCAGATTTTCTGCCTCAGCGACCGTCGCCATTTTCGTGGCCAGTGCTAGCGTGTAGGGTTGGTGCTCAAAAAGCGGATAGGACATCATCTCGACTTCGTGGAAGCGCACGCGGTCGTTGAGTTCAGTCAGCCGCGTCGGCAGAGAGGAAGAGATGAAGTGAACCGAGTGGCCTCGGGCGGCGAGTTCCTTCCCCAATTCAGAACCGACAATCCCGCTGCCACCATAAGTTGGATATACTGTGATGCCGATGTTCATCTTGATGGACAGTGGACAGTGGACAGTGGTCCGTGGTCAGTGGTCCGTGTCAGTGGTCCGTGTCAGTGGTCCGTGGTCAGTGGTCCGTTGTCAGTGGTTCGTTGTCAGTGGTCCGTTGTCAGTGGTCCGTTATCAGTGGTCCGTTGTTGTTCAATCCCGTAGTAGTCACTTGATTGATCGTTACTTAATCTTGATTCTAGGGATGAAGACAGGTCCTTACAACTGTCCACGAGCAACTGACCACTGACCACTGACTACTGACCACAGACGACTGACCACTGACCACTGACTACCGACCACTGACTATCAAATAAAAGGAGGCAGACGACCCTCGCAATCGCCTGCCTCTATCTCAACTTGTCTCACCTCTTGTAAGGGGGGGGCAAGTGAGAGGGCTGGCAGTATATGCCTGCAACCCTCATTTAGCAATACTCACATTTGGTTTGGAGTAGATTTTTATATGAGGCAATAGGTACTCTTTTGTCAGATTTTAGTCCGTCTTGGACCACCTCATACCTCCCCACTCGCAGCGCACAAGATTCGAACCGTCTCGACCTGCGCTTAACCTACAAACCCGCTATAATAGAGTCGAACTTGGTGAAAACTTCATTGATTAAAGGGTGCATCGTGGTACCAAGACGAGGAGAGGAACAGCAATGCCCAAGATAAGTGACATCGAAGAGACGCCAAATCCTAACGCAGTAAAATTTATACTAAGAGAACCGGTTAGCAGCGGCACTGTGCACTCATACAATTCGCCGGAAGCCGCCGAGAATGACCCTCTGGCTAAAGCTCTCTTTGATGTCGGTCATGTTGTATCCGTGTTTTACATGGATCGGATGATTACGGTTGAAAAGGACGAGGAGGGTGACTGGGACGAACTGCTGCCAACACTGGCTGTTCCCATTCGGGCCGCCGAGGCAGTTAATGGTGGGGCCGCAGCCGCCGCAGCGGTCGGTGGCGCGGTAGGCGCGATAGTAAGCGACGATCCGAGACTTATTAAGATTAATGAGATCCTCGATCAGCGGGTGCGTCCCGCTTTGATGGGTGATGGCGGATATCTCGAAGTGCTCGGTCTAACTGATCACACGCTTAGCATCCGTTACCAGGGCGCTTGTGGCAGTTGTCCCAGCTCATTGACGGGAACGTTAATGGCAATCGAAGGGATGCTCAAGCAGGAAGTCGACCCGGAACTGGAAGTAGTCGCCGTTTAATCGTTCGGGAACAATCTGGAACCAACTCCTGGTCCGAACGTTTAATTGAAGGCCTATCGGCATGATCTCTTTCGAACGGCAGGAGAAATAAATGGTTCCGTCCTCTTCCCTTCTTCTTGCGATTTGTCTTCTCGCGTTCAGCACCGGGCTCAACGCCCAATCTGTAACAGAACGTAGAACCCCTAGACCACCAGTTGAACGAACGGATGCGGCGCCGCCTGAAGAAGTCGATGACGTAACCGCACAGCGACGAGTCGTAGCCATATCTCTTCTCACCTCGCTCGCCGATGAAGCACGAGGATTCCGCGATCAGAAGTTCCGGGCCCGCGTACAAGCACGGGCAGCTGATGTCTTGTGGGACTCGGAGGAGGAACGGGCTCGCGCCCTCTTTTACCGTGCCTGGGAAGACGCCGAAGCAGCCGATGCCGAATCTGAGCGAGTACGGGCAGAAGATATTCGCCGGCAACTAAGGACCACTGGTGTAGTGGCAATGGCGGGAAGACGCGACATCCGTTCCGAAGTATTACGGATGGCGGCAAAGCGAGATCGTGGTCTGGGCGAAGAGCTACTTAAGAAACTTGAAGAAACTATCGAACGAGAACTGGCCGAGAAGAAAGAGGATCTGGCCCGAGATCAGATTAGAGATTTAGGTTCAGCGCCGGCGGCAGCAGCCAAAAGGCTTGAGCTCGCCCGGCGCTTGCTCGAAGACGGTGATATCGCCCGGGCAATGGAGTTTGCCGGTCCTGCCCTTCACCAGGTAAACCGCGACTCAATCAACTTCCTTTCAGCCTTGAGGGAAAAGAACCCTCAAGCCGCCGACCAGGCTTTCGTTGCGTTACTGGCTCAGGCGACGCGCGATCCCTCCTCAGACGCCAATACTGTCTCGGGTCTTTCTTCCTATGCGCTCACGCCGTTCCTTTATGTCACGTACTCGAGGGATGGTGGCGCATCTTCAAGCAGGGAACGTCCTTCAACAGCCGCTCCAGATCTTTCCTCCGCGGTTCTTACAACCTTCTTCCGGGTGGCCGCTGAAATTCTCCTGCGTTCATTGCTGCCTCCGGATCAGGATCAGACCAGTTCGGGACGAGCAGGCAAGTATCTCGTGATTCAACGGTTGCTGCCGTTCTTCGAACAGTTCGCTCCGGAGCGCACACCCGAGTTGCGAACGCATATGACCGCTTTGAGTGGTGATATTCCCGAGCGCCTTCGCGGCGCCGAAGATCGCACTATGCCTCGCGCCTATTTAGATCAGGAGTCGACAACCGACCCAATCGAACGCATGCAGGAACGGCTGGATCGAGCCTCAAGTTCACAAGAGAAGGATGGAATCTATGCTGACGTTGCAGTTGCCCTCGCCCGGAAAGGCGATTCGCGCACGAAGGACATTGTCGACAAGATCGAGGACAGCGAATTGCGAAAACAGGTGCGCGCGTATACCGACTTTCAATTGGCACGGATTGCGATACGGGACAGGAACGCAGATGAAGCCACCCGAATCGCTAGATCCGGCGAGCTAACCAGCATCCAACGAGTCTGGGTCTTTACCCAGACGGCTCGCCAGCTTATGAACTCTGATCGGCCCCGGGCAGTTGACCTGCTGACCGAGGCTGCGGTCGAAGCCCGTCGCATCGGAGGAAACGATGCGGATCGAGCGCGATCACTGACAGCAGTCGCCAATGGATTCCTCGAGGCGGATCGCGTCAGGGCCTGGGAGACTATCAGCGAGGCCGTGAAAGCAGCTAATTCAACGGATGGTTTCACCGGCGAAGACTCAATGATTTCTGTCAGGCTACAAACAAGACAGATGGTCATGGTTGAAAACACTTCGGGCGAGGACTTTGACCTCACGGGCGCCTTCAAGTCGTTCGCGAATGACGACTTTTTCCGATCCATCGACTTGGCAAAGAGCCTCAAAGGAGAAACGCCCCGGGCAGTGGCAACGTTGGCGATTGCCCGCTCAGCGTTTGAGTAAACGATTCTTTGGCCTTTGGCCAGTGCACAATCAAAGTCTCCATTGAAATCTGTTCTCCAATAAAAGAAACGAGACCGTCAGACACAAGCCCACAGCCCAAAGAACAAACCAAAAGACAAAAGCCAAAGACCAAGGCCAAACATCTATGAATATATATTCATATGGCGTGAGAGGAGCGCCACCGGATCATCCACATTGAGCGCCTCACGCACATAAAAAGCTTCCCCGGCCTCTACCCCGATCAGCGATCCGTAATAACGCATCCGGTATTCAATCTGATCAAGAAAGCCCTTCTCACTGATCCGCGTCTCCGGCTCCGCTGACTCGGGACTGTAGAACTGAGAAGCATGCGCCCTGATTGCCCGCATCTTTTCTTCAACAAAGTCAGACACATCTACGATAAACGATGGCGGCACCAATCGTGAGAAGATCGAATGCATGATGGCCGGCATTGCCACTGGTTGCTGTCCCGAGTCTTCATCGTAACGGCCCATCGTGGCAAGCCGCGCCGCTTGCCTGACTATGGCACAAGTATGCGCATGATCTGGATGCGGGTCGTCCCAATGAGTTGTGAGCAGTACTTTTGGCCGGTGCGTTCTGATAACTCGAACGAGGGCGGCCCGCGACTCCTCATTGAGCCAAACATGCCCGTCCGGCTGCTCGAGATTCAGCCGCTTATCCAGCTTCATGATCTGTGCTGCATCGCTCGATTCCTGCTCGCGAAGATCTGGGGTGCCTCGCGTTCCCATCTCGCCGCGGGTCACGTCACAGACTCCTGTGCGATAGCCAAGCGATTTCATTTTCAGCAGAGTGCCGGAGACGCTAAGTTCAGCGTCGTCCGGGTGAGAAAAAACAGCCAAAGCATCAAGTTGAGTCGGTGGATCGCTCATTACTACCTTCAGTCGAGAAGTTCAAGACGGTTGCGATTGAGCTTTAACCGAAGCAAGGGCGAGCGTCAAGTCGCAAGAGTTTGACTCGCACAGTCTGATTCGCTAGCCTCTGGCGGAAGGTGCCATTTTGAAGCTAGTAGTCCTCGGTTCCGGTACGTCTGTTCCGCACCCACGTCGTGCATCAGCAGCTTTCTGGCTCGAGGCCGAGGGCAGCCGGATGTTGCTTGATGCCAGTGCTGATGCTGCTCACCGGATGGCGCAGGAAGGGCTTGCCTGGGAGAACCTGGACGCGATATGGATCAGCCACTTTCATCTCGATCATGCAGGAGGCCTCGCCACTTTTCTCTTCGGGTTAAAGTGGGCGCCACAAACTCAAAGCCGTGAGAAACCGTTGCGCATCTTTGGCGGTTCGGGCCTCAAAGATCTTATTGACGCATTTAACCGCGGTGGGGGTTACGGGTTGCTGAATCAACCTTTCGAAACTACCATCGGCGAAGTGCGCGCGGGTGAGGATTTTGAGATCATCCCGCGGGTAAAAGCGCAGACTTTCTCGACTCCCCATACTGACGAGAGTCTGGCGATTAAACTAACTGACGCAAAGGGCGCGTCACTGGTTTATACTTCCGACACCGGTTATTCGGACGACCTAATCAATTTTGCCATGCAGGTCGACCTACTACTTATTGAATGTTCCTTTCGTCAAGGTAAGCCGGTCAAAACTCATTTAGAACTGGCCGATGCAATGCTCATCGCTAAGCATTGTGAGCCACGTATGCTTGTACTCACTCACCTTTATCCCGAGTGGGATGGGCATGACATAGTCGCTGAAGCCGGCGCCTACTGGACGGGAGAGACCATAGCAGCATTCGATGGTTTAAGGATTGAGCTCTAAAACAGGGGCATCCCCGCAATGTTGAATGGAAAAAGAGTATTCTTAACCATAACAGTCAGTATCCTGGCTACGATTCTGCTCCCCACAGTCTCCCATTTGCAGAATGGTGCTGATTCAGTAGCAAACAGAGTTCGCATATCCAGTGAAAGCTCCCCACATCTCGAAGTAGGTCGGGCAGCATCCATTCGCGCCGCCGCTGAGACGTTGAGCGAGATCCGCGTGGTCTCTTATAACATTCGCTGGCGTGGTGGCGATGATTTACGCAGGTTGATAGAACTTTTCAAACTCGACGCTGAGATCGGCAATGCGACTATCCTGGGGCTCCAGGAGGTTGACCGCAACAAACGGCGAACGGGAAACATTAATACTGTAAAGCAAATCGCTGAGGAGTTGGGCATGTATTATGCCTGGACGAGTCCACCTCCGGTCGAGCCTGATCGTGAAGAAGAGACAGGGGTGGCAATTCTGAGCCCTTACCCCCTTTATGATGTAGAACGAATTGTTCTGCCTCACGAAGGACCGGGACGCAGAAGGCGAGTGGCCGTTGGCGCTACCGTGAGGATATCTGATACTCCTATTCGATTTTACTCCGTCCATTCAGAGACTCGCTTGAAAATTGCTAAAAAGATCGAGCAGATGAAGTCCGTACTTACCGATCTCGCAAATTACCCCCCGCACATGCCCGCGATAGTCTTGGGAGATCTAAATACCTGGGAGCCCAAGGCGGTATCAAGGACTATTGAGTTGTTTAGGTCGGCCAACTTCACAACTCCCTTCAATAACGGGAAATCAACTTTCAAGCGCAAAGTCCTGTTGGTCGGGATCAGCTTAAAGTTGGACTGGATGTGGCTGCGAGGTTTGGAGTCTATCTCCCACGGAATTGATTATGAAATTAAATTGTCAGATCATTGGCCGTTGTGGGCCGTTCTGAAGCTGAATACAAATAAACAAGGAGAAGGGCCTGCCCCGGCACACGGCAACAATCTGCGTTAGCTCGTTAATCCTATCAGGAACCTCTCGCACTAAACTCCCTATCATAGGGAGCAAACGCACCATGAGATGTCCGAATTGTAACAGGAGAACTCAATGGTCAAGGCTGCGCTGCCTTAGGTGCAGCACGAGGCTCGTTGGCTGGTACGTCATGGTGTTTTTAGGATCGGTAGCCTACCTCTGCATCGCAATTGCCCTGGGCACGTCTTAGCGTCACTGCAATCATGGATGCGCTCGTTTGTGTCCTTTGTACGGGCGCCCCTACAAACCCCAGGCCGGCACTGCAATCGCACTGAGCGCATCTTGTGCTAAAGTAGTTTCAATCTGTCATCTCGTATTCCCAGCCCTATTGTGGAGAGAGGTCTAATGAAGTGTCCGAATTGTGGCAGACGCGTGCGCTGGTCGAGACTCCGTTGTTATGCCTGCCACACAAAACTAATTCCCTGGTACGTCGTCGCGACAATGCTTGTTCTTGCGGCATTTGTCGGCGTCATAGTATTGCTTGATCGGATGGCGTAAGGATTTCCCTGACTCGCAGAACCTCTCTGCTAAAACCTTCACATCAACGCACACGCACAATGACGCTGTTCATCTTCAACGCATTGCCGGTTGCCCGCTGTAGCTCGGCAATGGCCTTGTTCAGATCGGTTTGCGCACGCAGCTCATTGCCGCGTGCAGTCGTCAGTGCCGTCTGCCGCTCAAGTACCAGGAAGACCGTGGATTGTCCCGCGCTCAGCTTTCTTTGCTCGCTGGCATATTGCTGTTCGCCCGCATCGCGCCCAATCACTGCCGCTCGCAACCGCGCTTCAGCGCTTCGTAGTGCCTGGAGAGCATTTCTCACATCCATCTGGATTCCCTGTTCCAACTGCTGGCGCTGAGTGGCTATCCGTTCACCTTCAACCAACGACCGTCCCAGTTGTGCTTCCGCTGTTCGGTTGCGCAAAGGAAGTGTCACCTGCACGCCCACACGAACATCGGTGAATCTGTTGCCCAGGAGATTCTGTAACGATTGCGAATAACCTCCAATCAGTTCCGGCGAAAGCGTCTGTGGTGGTGGCGGAGGAAGCACAGGCAGGTTATTCAGTTGCGACAAGAGGTCCACGCGCTCTCGCAGAAGCGCGCTGGAAGCCACGAAAGGATTCGAACCGGCGCTGTTGATCGATCCTGCCAGGCCCACCACCCCGTACCTTCCCACTAGATCGACCGCGGGTTTCGTCTGATCACGGGAATATCGTTGGTCAATCTCATTGATCTCGCGCGCGAGATTGGACTGTTGCAACTCAGGACGGTTGTCCAGAGCGGTTTGCAAGGCCTCCGCCAACGAAACCTGCGGCGCGCTGAGATCAGCCGAGTCGGTGGGAATAATCGAATCGTTCCAAATCCCGGACTCCCGGTCCTCGGCTATGAGATTCTTGAGAGTGTTCTCGACACGCGACACCTCTTCCATTGCAACAAAGAGGTTCTGCTCGAAGAGGGCCACCTGCGCCTCAACAGCGACTACATCGATGGGCGCCAGGACGCCCTCCTTAACAAGCCGCCTATTATGCTCGAGTTGAGATTGAGAATCCTGAAGACCTTCACGCTGGATCTGGAGGTTACGAAGGGCAAAAACAAGGTCCCAGTAAGAGCGTTGTACGTTTGTGATCGTTTCGATTGCACGTTGCCGGAACTGAGCATCAGTAAGCGAGAGATTCTTTCTCGCAATCTCAATCTGCCGACGACTGTTGTCGATCCGCAGACCTCGCCACAACGGCTGCCTATAGTTGAAGGTTAGCTCTGTAGGATACTGAGGGTTGAGAGCTGAAAACTGGTTGTTCGTAGTCAGCCGCGTTGAAGAGAATTCGACCCCGTAACTACCTCCCAACGCTGGGGAAAGTCCCTCGAGCTGCGTCCTTCCTGCATAGTCGCTCAGGGCGATCGAACCATTCGCCCCGCCACTTAGGAAACTCGAGATGGGTGTTTGAATGCGTTCGTAAAATGAGCCAAATCTTAGTCGCGGATCGTAGGCCCCGCGAGCGCCCCGGAAATCAAACTCCGCAATTCTTACGTTCTGCCGGGCAACTTCGATGTCTTTGTTGTTCTCGAGCGCCAATGCGAGAGCCTCGCGCAGGGACAGTGGCCGCTGTCGATCCATGCTCACTCCGACTCGACCCAACTCAGGCAGCGACTTCTTCTCGGCGCGAAATTCGGGCACAACAGCAGGCGGGCCGGCAACCCGCGGCGCTGGCGAGGGCGCCGGTATGGAGTCCGGTTCCTGACCAATGACAGTTCCCACGCTGAACATCAAAAGTAACGTTGCGATTGTTTTATTCATGCTTTCAAAATCCGTTCTTACTCTTCCGGGCCACAAGTCTCTCTAGTGTCTTGAGAACTGGCTGAACAAAGAGGTGGTGGCGCTTGCCGTCTTCCGTCTTACCCACCCGAGCGCGATCCCTATCCGAGCGCCGATGTAACTCCAGAAGCGGCTCTTCGCAAGATCGTCAAACAACGAGTAGAAGACCGGCACGGCCACCAGGGTGAGCAGCAAACAGAGCGACTGTCCGCCGACTACCAACACCCCAATAGATCGGCTCGTTCCCGAACCGGGACCGGTAGAAAGCGTCAAGGGCATCATGCCGGCAACCAGCGCCAGGGTCGTCATTAAGATTGGCCGTAGACGATCGCGATTTGCTCGAATGATCGCTTCGTAGCGTTCCATACCACGGTCTCTTAATTGGTTTGTGTGATCGATCTGAAGAATGGCGTTCTTCTTTACTACGCCAAAAAGCAGCAGTAAACCGAGTCCAGAAAAGATATTCACCGTCTGTCCGGTAGCCAGCAACGAAACGATTCCGAAGGGCACGGCCAGTGGCAACGTCAATAAGATTGTCACCGGGTGAACAAAAGACTCAAACTGGGCAGCAAGGACCATGTACATGAAGACAAACGAGAGCACGAACGCCAACCCAAAATAGTAACCAGCGCGGCCCAGTTCCTTGGAACGGCCGGCAAGCCCCGTGCTATAACCACTCTCGATATTCATTCCCTCGACATATTCATTCATCTGCGAGATCACCGCCGCCTGAGAGCCCCCCGGCCTTACATTTCCAAGCAAACTCACCTGGCGTTGACGGTTCAGGCGATCAATCGCTGCGGGGCCGGTACCTTCTTCGACGCGCACCAGGTTGTCGAGGCTCACCCATCCGATCTTTGCCGATGACACGATCATGCGTTTCAAGCCCTCGACGCTCGCGCGGTATTCACCGGTAGCACGCACGCGAACGTTGTACTGGTCGGTACCGGCGTTAAAAGTTGAAACTTTCTGGCCGGCGACGAGGGTGTTGAGAGCCTGAGCAACATCCCCGACGCGCACGCCCAGGTCGGCAGCCCGAGCCCGGTCGATAACAACTCGCAGCTCAGGCTTTCCGGTAATAAGAGTCGAATCAGCATCAACTACATCGGGAATAGTCTTCAGTTTTGCCAGCAGTTCCTCGGAATACCCTGTCAACTGGTCTAGATCAGGGCCACCAAGGACGAACTGCACGTCGGCGTTGCGAAAGCCGCCGCCGGCAATCGGCGCGATCTGCTGAACGCTCGTGCGCAGTTCGGGATGCTCCTGCTGGTACTTTTCCAGAACCTCTGAACGCATTCGCACCATCAAGTCCTGCTGATCGAAACTGCGCTCAGCAATGGGCGTGAGCTTGACGTAGATTGTGGCAACATTGACGAGTTCTTGCTGGCCGCCTCCGATAGTGGTCAACGTATCAGTCACTCCTGAAAACTGTCGCAAATCAGTGGCGATCCTTTCCGCGAGCGCTGATGTCGCTGTGAGCGTGGAACCTTCAGGAGCGCGCACGTTGATTTCAAACTGAGATTGATCATCCACCGGCAGGAAATTCTTACCCACAAACATGAAAAGCGGCACGATACTGATGGTGACGAATAGACAAGAGAGCACGATCGCCCAACGATGGCCCATCGACCAGGTCAGGATCTTTGTGTAGGTTCTGTCTATCGGCCGATAGAAACGGGACTCTTTGGAATCATGACTCGCGTTTTTCTTCCCGGAAGCTTCGGCGCCGCCGTTCTTGCGCTTCAGGAGCCGCGCCGACAACATTGGCGTGAGCGTGAACGAAACGAGCAACGAAACGGCTATCGCGAAAGAAGCGGTTAGGCCAAATGACGACATGAAGCGGCCCACAATGCCGCTCATGAAACCCACGGGAATAAAAACTGCCAGCAGCGACAGGGTGGTGGCCATTACCGCAAGTCCGATCTCGCGTGTTCCTTCAATTGCCGCCTGGAAAGGCGGCATCCCTTTCTCCTCAATGCAGCGGTAGATGTTTTCGAGCACAATGATGGCGTCATCGATGACGATTCCAATCATGAGCGTCAGAGCCAGCATCGTGATCTGATTCAGCGTGAAGCCCATCGCTGCCATCAAACCAAACGTCGCAATGAGAGACGTTGGAATCGCGATCGCCGCGATCATGGTCGAGCGGAAACTACGGAGAAAGACGAAGACTACCAACGCCGCCAAAAAACTGCCTTCGATCAGGTGGGTGCGGATGGCATCAAGAGAGGCTTCGATAAATACCGATTGATCGCCGACCACCTCTGTTTTGAACCCTGGAGGAAGTGTCCGCGAGATCTCTGCAAGCTTCTCTTTGACGGCGGCAGCCACCGTGACCGTATTCTGGCCTGACTGTTTCGATACGATAAGCGTGACGGCCGGCTGCCCATTGAGCCTGGATTCGGTTCGCGCTTCTTCGGCCCCGTCTTCGACAAAGCCCACATCACTGAGCTTTACTGAGTAGGTGCCACGAGTGGCAGCTACCAGATCGTTAAAGTTCGCCGGCTCGACGATTCGGCCCATCGTGCGGACCGTGAGCTCGCGACTGCCTTCGTCCACGCGGCCGCCGGGCAGTTCAAGGTTTTGCGCTCGTACAGCATTGGCAACCTCGCCGACGGTCACGTTGTAGGCACGCAACTTATCGGGATCTACCCATACCTGTATCTCCCGCGTGCGGCCACCAACGATCTCCACCTGGCCCACGCCGCTGATGGATTCCAGTTGCTGTTTAATTCGTTTGTCGGCAATCTCAGTAACTTCGCGCAATGAAAGGTTGGCGGAAACCGCAATCCGAATAACGGGCGCGGCGTCCGGATCCAGCTTCTGAACAATAGGTTGTTCAGCAGTGAGGGGCAGATCGTTGACTATAAGATCTACTTTATTTCGTACTTCCTGGGCGGCAATGTCGGGATCCTTCTCGAGCAGGAACGTTATGTAGACTTGCGAAACCCCTTCGACGGAAGTCGAACGCAGCTCGTCGATGCCGCTGATGGTGTTGACCGCACCCTCAACCTTCTCGGTGATCTCAGTCTCGATCTCCTGGGGAGAGGCGCCCGGATTGATGATCGTTACGGTGATTGTGGGTAGATCGACCTTGGGAAAGAGGTCGACTCCGAGGGAGCTATAGGAAAAGAGACCGACAACCGTCAGACTCAGAATCAACATCGTCGCGAAGACGGGACGTCTGACACAAATTTCAGCGAGTTTTTGCATGACCCAGGCCCCAGACTAATTGCGAATTTTTAATTTGTGATTTGCGATTGCTCTCTTAACAACCCGCGCTACTGGATCACGGGAACACCGTCGCTCAATTTATCGAGATTTCTGGTAGCTACGTGCTCGGCGGCGGCTATTCCGTTCCTCACTTCCACCAGATCACCCTCGGTTTGTCCAAGCTGAACGAGGCGCTGCTGAGCTTTACCGTCCTTAACAACAAAGGCGCGACTGACACCGCTTTCGGTACGTACCGCACGTGCTGGAATTAGCACAGCAGGCTCCGCTCGATCCTGAAGAATCCGCACGGTCGCGAATTGACCCGGTTTCAGCGCACCCGAACCATTTTCGATTTCGGCCTCAACTGTCAGCGTGCGGGAATCGGGCGAAACGCTTGGTGAGATCCTGGCAATGCGACCACTGAACGCCCGATCAGGCCAGGCGCTCGTTGTAATCGATACAGACTGGCCGGTCTTAATCTCAGGAATGGCCTGCTCGGGTATATCGATTCGCATGCGCAAAGGATTGATTCGTACGATAGTAGCAACCTTGGTCGTTGGTGAAACATACTCACCAAGATCGGCATTGCGCTCGGCGACAAATCCGTCGATCGGCGAAAAAACATTTGCATAAGAGAGACTTCTATTGGCGAGCCCAAGCTGGCTTTCAGCGTTAGCGACGTTGGCGCGCGCTGTCAGCATTGCGGCATGATTCTGACGGGCTAGAGCCAGCGCTGATTCGTACTGTTCTTTCAATTGATCGCGTTGGGCGCGTTGCTGATCATATTGCGAACGGGGGATGTCTCCTGACTCAACCAGGGTTTCAGCCCGGCGCAGATTCTTCTCCGCCAATTCCAGAGCAACTTTTGCATTCACGACTTCGGGAACGCGAGCAGGATCAAACGATTGGCCCCGTCGTACCGCAATCTTCTCCTCGGCCTGTCGCAGATTGGCCTTCGCCTGGTCGAGTTGGGCGCGAGCCTGATCGACGCGCAGTCGCAGATCCACATCATCGAGACGAACGATCGTCTGCCCTTTTTTGACAAAGCTGCCAAGGTCCACAACAACTGCGACGACCTTTCCTGCAATTGATGGCGAAACATCGGTCTGCTCGTCCGCTATGAGGGCGCCAGTCGCTTCGAAAAAGCGTGGCAGTTCCCGGCTGAGCGCCACAGCGGTGGTTACGTCGATTGTTTTCGGAATTGCCGGCGCTGCTGCTTCCTCTTTAGTCGTGCTCGCCTTGGAACTACAGGAAAGCGAAAAGAGACTGAGCCCGGCAACGAGACCAATGAAAATCAGGACTTTTAGTCGCGCAGGAGAGAACATTACTGCTTCCTCGTATTGCTGGAGCCATTTGAGCGGCGGCCGGATTTGCTTGCTTGTTTTGGTCGGCGGCCGGAACTGATACCGTTAAGTAGAATGTCGGTGAAGTGTTTTGCGGCGTTCTTGTTCGAGATACCGAGCAGGCGGCGCCTGGGATCCCAGAGATTGTTGTTAAGCGAGTGATGGATGATCATGCCGATGAATGCGCGGACGACGATTGCGGAATCGATTTTGATAAAGGCGCCATCGTGCTGCCGTTCACTGATGTAGTTACCGAGAAATTCGTATACGCGTCTGACAAACTTTTCAAAGAACATTTCCGCGAGTTCATGCCCTTCGAGCGCCGAATACATCAACAATCGCTGGAACTCTGGATCCCTCTCATGGTGTTCGAGCGCGCCGAAAGCAAGGCCTTCAAAAACGGCCCGATCATCCTTCTTCTTCAGGGCGTCGGCGACCATGCGTTCCGGATCGACGGCGTCGCCGGAACAGGCCTTATGGTCGAGTATTGCGTTGTAGAGCTCTTCCTTGTTGGCAAAATGACGGAAGACCATTGCTTCCGAGACGCCGGCGGCTTGGGCAATTTCCTTAGTGGTGGTGCCGCGAAAACCGCGTTGTGAGAAGAGGGACACAGCGACGCGGAGAATCTGTAGCTTCCTCTCGTCACCGGCCATTCGGGCGCCACCTTGTGGTGGAATATCAATTAATCTTTCAGGTCTAGGCATAGATAGCTGGCTCTTTTGACCCTGATGTTCGGTGGTGCCGGGCAAACTCCCCGAGCGCCCAAAGTAAGTGCTTACTTACCATCGCGAGGATTACGATGTCAAGCACGGGAAGGTTCCAACCGATTTCACGGCAGAGAGTATGGGCTGTTTATCTGCTGCGTTGAGCGACATCTTAATCCCCTGTTCCAGACTTTGGCAGGCAATTTAATTGTATTGTTCCCGATCTTTGCGTTATCTTCACTTGTACCCTTTTGCAACAATTGAAGTCCGGTGCTCCAGCAGTCGCTGCGAACTTTCCTTTAATCGCAGGGAAGCGGCCGGGAACTTTCACCCGGCACATTGTTTGCTCTCGATTAGGTGATCAATAGGTGATCAATTTGAATGATTTTGCAGCTACTAAGCACATCAGATAGCCACAAAGGAGAAAACTATGTCAGAGAACAAAACACCATCAGGTCTTGGCGACACGCCGCAGCAGACTGGGGTCGACAAGGGGAGTTCAATGTCCGGAGTCGCCGGGAAGACAACAGGCGCAAGTACCGGAACGGCCGCTGCTGTTGCCCAGGAATATGGACAGAAGATTTCAGAGGCGGCAACCCATGCCCGAGAGTATGTGACCGACAAGGTTTCCGTCGTCGGTGAGAAGATTAAAGATTTGCAGAACGCCGACCTCGGCGAGGTAACGGAGAACGCTAAGGAATATGCCCGCAAGAATCCTGGTCAGGCGATTCTGATTTCCGCTGCGGCAGGACTCGTACTCGGGTTACTCATTCGTGGGAGACGATGAGTTTGCGTGTCATCATTCTTGAAGAGCACCAAATGGGAGGGAGGTTGAGCAATGGCGGCTTCAAAGTCTGAAATGGTAACTCCAAAAACAGAACCGGTCGATTCGCAAACCGACATCGCTATCAGATCGGAGAGCTCCACCCAACCGGAGATGGAGAACCTTCCCATACTTTTTTCCCGGCTCGGCGACGATGTGATGCAACTCGTCGATACCAAACTGTCACTCCTGAAAGTCGAGCTCAAAGAAGAGACAAATACATACTTTCGTTACGCGATGCTGATGATTTTCGGAGCCATTATCGCCGCGGTCGGATTTGGTCTTGTCAACGTGGCGGTGGCGTTTGGCGTGTCGGCAATTTTCGCCGCCGCTAATCTAAGTCAACAAGCGAGTTTTGCGCTCGGCTTTGTCATCACCGGCGTATTGTACTTGCTGATTGGCAGCATAATGGTGATAACGATCAAGAATCGTTTAGCAAAGCATGACCCATTACCAGACAGAACTGTCGAGGAACTCAGAAAGGACAAGCAATGGCTGAAGAAAGAGCTTTAGCGTCGGCTCGCGCACTTGAGCGTAGCGAGGATCTCTCCAAAGATGAGCTTCAGCGACGGATGGAAGAGGCACGGGATTCAATTTCAAACACTGTCACGGAGATTAAAGAGACTGTGGCTCATCAGGTTCAAACAGTAAAAGAGACTCTAGACTGGCGGGAACAGTACCGGCGGCGTCCATTGGCGTGGAGCCTGGGCGCAATGGGAGCGGGTTTTGTTATCGGCTATAAGCTTGCTGGAACGTTCAAGGAGGATGAAGAGACCAGGTATCCTTCCTCGGGTGGATATGCATACGCGGCCCAACCTATTTTGAGTCAATCTCAGAGCTCAATTCTGGAAAATGAGCAGCGCGCTAATGGTCAGGAGGAAGGGGGACCGGGAATCTTCGAGCGGTTCCGGGAAACTCCTGCGTATGACAAGCTCCGAAACGAGGTTGGGAATCTTGGCAATCGCGTTGTCGAAGAACTTTCCACTGCGGCGCAAACGATTGTCCTTCCCCTGCTGATGGGAAAGATCAAGCAACTTATCGGAGTCGACCTTTCTAAAGGAGGTTCGATGCGACGAGAGGGTGATTCCGGCCCGGAGCAGACAAGCGAGGATCCAGTGAGATATCAGCGAGTCTACGACAGACCAAGCTAAACGGGCCCAATAGCACCGCGAAGTCATTAAACCCGGGTCCACGAAACAACATAAGGTCCTAACCCGCGTAGTTTCGTGGATCTCCTTATTTGCAACCGCAAAAATAAATAGATCAAGCGGTGGAAAATCTATCTTCCCGTCACTGGCTTTCGCGGTAACCTTTCGTCCCTCATTGCCGTGTTGTAGACAAAGGCCGCCATAATGGTGGAGGCCTGCTTCATGTCGTCTTCCTGAATCCGATCAAACACATCCTGATTCGAATGGTGCGTGCGGGTTGAATACTCGATCTCGTCCTGGATGAATTGAAAACCCGGCAAACCAATAGCGTCAAATGGAAGGTGATCCGTGCCACCCGTGTTTGCAATGGTCAGGGTTGCAGCTCCGAGGTCGTGGAACGGAACCAGCCATTGCCGGAAAACGGAGCGCACAGCTTCATTGCCCTGAAGATAGACACCCCGAATTCTTCCAGTGCCATTATCAAGATTGAAGTAGGCGCTCAACTTCTCGTAAGCAGGCTTGGTGGTAAGCCTTGGTGCGGCTTCTGATCCCTCGGCGGAACCTCCTCCGAGAGAGGCTGTGGCAGCGGGTTCGAAGCTCCCAAAATGTTCAGCCACATAAGCTCGCGAGCCCAGGAGACCCTGCTCCTCACCAGACCAGAGCGCGACTCTTATCGTTCGACGCGGCTTCAGGTTTAATGCCTGAATGATTCGTACGGCTTCCATTGCAACCGCGACCCCGGCGCCATTGTCAGTGGCGCCTGTGCCGGAATGCCACGAGTCCATGTGCCCACCGAGCATCACAATCTCATCTTTCAAATCAGTGCCGGGAATCTCGGCAATGGTGTTGTAGGCCATCAGGTCGCTGTCCTGAAATTCAACTGCCAGATCAACCTCCATCTTTACGGTTTGGCCCACCTGAAGGATGCGAACAATGCGATTGTAGTGCTCGGTTGAGAGGACAACCTGAGGGAGGATTTTTGGCGCGTCCTTGTCGTAGGGTCGTGGACCCCGGGCACCCGGTCGCCCGTCGGAGGCTGGTTGGGGCGCCTGGGCCGAACCTACAAAGATTGTGCCCCCATCACCGCGGCTGAAATCGATAAGCAGCGCCGCGCCTTCTTCGTGAAAGAACCGGAGCTTGAGTGCCGCAAACTGGGCCGCGGCGCGCTGTTCCGGAGAGCCCTGGAAGCGTCTTGGTGTAGACGCTCTCGGCTCTGGAGCATTTGCAAGACCAAGGAGGTTCTTCTCATCACGGCGGGAACCCAACGGTTGAAAATGCGCAGGCACACTCCGCATAGGTGTAGTCAGAACAATTGCCCCTTTCAACTTTCCCTTGAACTTCTGAAGGTCGCTCTCGTTGCGGGCGTCAACATAGACCACTTCTGCCGTTAGTGGACCTTGCGTCCCGGGCGACCACGCTTTGGGGAAAGCGATGAGCGGAATTGCCTGAGGCGTTACCACCTGCGCATAAAAGCGCTTCAAAGTCCATCCGCGTCCGAAAGGACCCCAGGGCTCCAGACGCTCATTCTGCAACCCCCACTTGGTCATCTGATCGCGGGTCCACTCGTTCGCCTGCTTCATGCCAGGCGAATTCGTCAAGCGTGGGCCTATAACATCCGTGAGGTAGCTCAAGGTCTGCATCACCTGAGAGCGGTTCATTCCCTCATCCTTGATTTGTTCGATGGGTTCTGTCTGTTTGGGGGCGGCTGCTTGAGGGGTTTGCGGTTGCTGCTGGGCCAGGATTGCTCCCGAACCAGAGAAAACAAAACAGAGCGAGAGCAGGACAACTGCTGCTTCACGTCGTAGCATGACTTTGTTCTCCTGGAAAAGTTGTAAACCTAGCGGGACCCGTCTGGATCCACGGAGGTGACTGGCTACTTACTAAACTGACTTAATACTGAGTAAGCGCGAAAAAGGTTTCAGCGAGCTACGGGCCGTTTCTCAGCGCCATCATCCTTTTTCACGAATTCGGGTCCGGTTCCATCCGAGCGGAATCCACACTCTTCACGGGCGCAATACCGGAATGTACCCTGTCTCTTCGTGCTCTTCTCGAGCAAGAAAGGCGCAGCGCACTCGGGGCATGGTTCAGAGACGGGTCGATCCCAGTAAACTGAATCACAGTCTGGATAACGTGAGCAGCCGTAAAACACCTTGCCACGACGCGATTTCTTCACGACAAGTTCGCCACCACAATCAGGTCTCGGACAGGCGACGCCGGTCGTTTCCTGCTTGATGTACTTGCACTTCGGATAGTTCGAGCAGGCTATGAACTCGCCAAAGCGGCCATGACGTCTCACGAGTTGCGCTCCGTCAATGGGGCAATTCTCATCCAGGGGCACGGGTGGAGGCGCCGCCACGCCACTTTTGCCGATCTTGCGAATGTTGCGACACTCGGGATATCCGGTACAGCCCAGAAAGGGACCAAAGCGGCCGCGCTTGAGCGTCATCGGCTTGCCGCAAAGCTCGCAGGGCTCTGGCTCTTCCGCTTCCTCACCGGGGGTTGCGCCTGGGGCTGCCGACCCATCCTCAGAAAGGGCCGCTTCAGCATCACGCGTTGCGCCGCAGTTTAGGCATTTCAGGTACTTGCCAAAGCGACCGAACTTCTCAACCATTCCCGGGGTATTGCACTTAAGGCAAACCTCGTCAGTTGGTGTATCTTTGTTTCTGACCTCCTGAACGTATTTCTTGAATTTCTCCAGGTCGCTTTCAAATTTGCCGTAAAACTCTCGCAACGCTGCGGTCCATTTGAGTTTACCTTCTTCTATTTCATCCAACTCCTCTTCCATACGCGCTGTGTACGTCTCATTAAAGAGGTCGTCAAAGCCGCCTTCGATTAAGAGGTCGTTCACGGTCTTGCCCAGCGCAGTGGGATGAAATCGGCCTTCGCGCTTGTCTACATACTCGCGTTCCTGGATCGTCGACATGATGGCTGCGTAGGTTGAAGGGCGCCCAATACCCTTCTCCTCCAGCGCCTTAACCAACGTGGCCTCTGTGTAACGCGGTGGTGGCTCGGTGAAATGCTGCTCGGGTGTAATCTTGTTCAGGTCGAGTTGCTCACCTTTTTCGACACGCGGCATCGTCCGTTCCGCCTCCTCATCGTCATCGCTCTTCTCGTCTCGCCCCTCCTGGTAGAGTTTCAGGAAGCCATCGAACTTCTGCACTGACCCGGTAGCGCGAAACAGGAATCGACCGGCCTGGATGTCGATAGTCGTCTGATCGAAAACTGCCGGCGTCATCTGTGACGCTACAAATCGCTGCCAGATCAAACGGTAGAGTCGCAACTCATCGTTGTTGAGAAAAGCCGCAAGCGAATCGGGAGTGCGGGCAACCTCTGTTGGGCGGATCGCCTCGTGCGCATCCTGGGCGTCTTTCTTCGATCGGTAATTAACTCCCTTTTCCGGAAGGTAGGGTGGTCCAAACTGGCGCCCGATGAAATCGCGCACTTCCTCCATGGCGGCCGCCGAAATGCGCGTCGAATCGGTGCGCATGTAGGTAATCAGACCGACGGAACCTTCGGATCCCAGTTCAACGCCTTCATAGAGTTTCTGCGCCAGCATCATGGTCTTCTTAACGGCAAAACCAAGCTTTCGCGAAGCCTCCTGTTGCAGCTTTGAGGTAATGAAAGGCGGTACCGGATTACGCTTCCGCTCTTTGGTCGTAACATCGCTGACGACGAACGACTGTTTGCCTGCCTCCTCGACTATCGCGCCGGCTTCGCCCTCAGTTCCGATCAGAACTTCGTTCTTCTTAGGTTTCTGGTCGAATCCTGAGGTCTTAACGGTCTTGTCTTCGATCCGGAAGAGCCGAGCGTCAAATGGGGGAGGAAGTGCCGAAGCAAGGTTTGCAAGAATGGTCCAGTATTCAGTCTTGACAAACCCTTCTATTTCCCGTTCGCGCTCGACAACCATCCTGAGCGCTACCGACTGTACGCGACCTGCGCTCAGCCGGCCGCCGATGGTGCGACAAAGTAAGGGAGATACTTTGTAACCGACCAGACGATCCAGAACGCGACGGGCCTGTTGGGCATCTACCAGGTTCTCATCGATCTTGCGCGGCTGCTCGAAAGCCGCATTCACGGCCCGCTTCGTGATCTCATTGAACATTACCCGATAGGTGGGCTTGGCCGGCCGGCGTGGTACCACCTCTTCAGCAAGGTGCTGGCAGATGGCTTCACCTTCCCGGTCCGGGTCGGCAGCGAGATAAACAGCCTCTGCTTCCTTTGCGGCTTTCTTTAGGTCGGCAACGATCTTCCTGTTGTTACGCTTCCGTGAATCAGGAATCACCTCATAGGTAGGCTTGAAATCGTTATCAACATCGACGCCGAGACCCTTTGAAGGCAGATCTTTGATGTGACCAATCGAGGCCTTAACAAGATAGTCCTTGCCCAGATACTTATTAATTGTTTTCGCTTTAGCGGGCGATTCAACTATTACTAAATTTTTTGCCATCTATATTCCAGTGCACGGCACCCTTACCGTGAACTCTCTTTAAGCTCAAGATCCACAATACTGATGCGCAAGGGTCGCGTCCCTTAGATCTTGCGCACAAAACATTTGCCAGGCAGTGCTCGTATCAACTCTCTCATCTCCAGCGCAAGCAGCGAACTGGTTACTTCGGAAATTGACAACCTACTTTCGGCAACGAGCGAATCAATATGAGTTGGATTGTCGGCAGCCAAAAGCTTGAAAACTGTCCGCTCCATTCGCGACAAGCCACCCGGCACCAGAGCCAGTTGATCTGCCAGCGACCGCTCCTTCGACCTTTCCCCAAACGGAGGCGGCAACAGCCGGGCCGCAACCTGTGGAGGCAACTCCACCGCGATGTCTTGCCACTGCTGTACCAGCTTCGCTCCGGCTCCTTTGATCAAGTAGTTTGTACCAAAAGAGTTTCGCGAAGTGATATTGCCGGGTACGGCGAAAACTTCACGATTTTGTTCCATTGCCAGGCGAGCGGTTATCAAAGAACCTGAGTTTTCCGCAGCCTCAACGACCACCACGCCAAGACTCAGCCCGCTAATGATGCGGTTGCGGTACGGAAAGTTTTCCGATGCCGGCGGCGTGCCCAGCGGAAATTGAGTAACAATTGCTCCTCCACGCGCCAGAATCTCATCTCCCAGCTTACGGTGATCGCGAGGATAAATCTCGCCAAGTCCGGTGCCTAGAACCGCAACCGTTCGGCCTCCGGCTTCGAGGGCGCCTCGATGAGCTGCGGCGTCAATCCCGCGCGCGAATCCGGACACCACGGTCACACCGCGCTGGGCCAGATCGCGAGCCAGCATAAAAGCCGCGTTCTGCCCGTAAGTCGAGCACCGCCGCGATCCCACAATGGCTACGCACGGCTCGTCGAGGCATTGGGCCCAGGCTCCCTTTACGTAAAGGGTTATTGGCGGGTCGTAAATCTCTCGCAGCAGCGGCGGATAAACTCCGTCGTCAAGAATCAGAATATCGCCGTCAAGTCTTCTAACGGAGGCGATCTCGATTTCCGCCTTGTGTTGCAGCTCATGCGCAATGATGCTGTCCACAGATTCCGGAAGCAGACGCAAGCACTCGAGCTCATTTCTGGTGGCGCTGTGTACAGCTTCGGCGGAGCCAAAGCGTTCCAGCAGTTTGGCAGCGGCGCGAGGTCCGATACCTGGCGTCATATTCAACGCAACCCAATCTCGCATCATGTGAGGATTCCCATCTGGGCGCCGCCAATGTGTTGGCCCCCTGTCAATCACCGACTTACTGATGTGCAGATCACTGATCGGTGAGATGTCAGTCACCTGCTCCCGTCTTTCGTCCTGGCGGAGGCGTGTAGGAATCGAACCTACCTGAGCCTGTTCTCACAGTCTCACTTACGGTTTTGAAGACCGCGCCGCTCACCAGAACGGATTCGCCTCCACTGTGCAACAGCGCACAGGATTAGCAAAATCGGCCAAAAGACGCTGCTACCGAAGGCTGACACCCTACGCGTCCCCAGGCCAACCTGTCAAGGAGCGGCCTTGTAGTGCGGCACGCTACGTCCCGGGATCGCTTTAGTCATTCTTCGTGATAGGTTTAACTTTGAAAGGAAAACCTTGCCCAAACTTGACCCAGGAGCGCCTTCCCTTTTACAATTCGAACGAACGTTCGAACGAGAATATTGCAGAGGAAGGCTAGATGATCAATTTTCAGACTGCCCCGGAACACTACCGGCATTGGAGGCTCGAAATCGATGGCGCCAGAGCCGCCCTTTCCATGGATGTTCAGGAAGATGAAACCCTTGCGGATGGCTATAAGCTCAAACTGAACTCATATGACCTTGGCGTCGATATCGAACTCGCCGACGCCATCAACCGCCTTCGCTTTGAGCATCCTGAAGTCAAAGTCGTCGTGCTCACCAGTCTCAAGCCTCGAATCTTCTGCGCGGGCGCCAACATCTACATGCTCGGAACCTCGTCGCATGCGTTCAAAGTCAACTTCTGCAAGTTTACTAACGAGACTCGCTGTGCCATCGAAGACGCTTCCGCCCACTCTGGCAAACGGTTTCTCGCCGCGCTTAATGGAACTGCATCAGGAGGCGGTTACGAACTCGCCATCGCTTGCGATGAGATCTATCTGGTCGATGATGGCAATTCGGCTGTCTCATTGCCCGAAGTTCCCCTCCTTGGCGTACTTCCCGGAACCGGAGGACTAACGAGGCTTGTAGACAAACGCAAAGTGCGCCGCGATCGTGCTGACGTGTTCTCAACACTCGCTGAAGGGTTGAAAGGAAAGAGAGCGAAGGAGTGGGGATTGATCGACGACTATTTTCCTACCAGCAGATTTCAGGAGGCCATCGAATCCCGCGTAAGCGAAATTCTTGAAGCTACAGATGGGAACAAGGCTGGACCGGGAATCAAACTGAATCCACTTCAGGTCGAGCACGGTACCGATCGTCGCTCCTATCAATACGTGGATCTGAAACTAAACCGGTCCAAGCGCTACGCGGATCTCGTTGTGCGTGGGCCCGAAGGCGATCTGCCCACCACTCCCGAAGAGATTCAAAAGCAGGGCGACCGCTACTGGCCTTTGCAGACCTATCGCGAGCTCGATGACGCGCTGCTTTATTTGCGCCTGAACGAACCTGAAATCGGTCTGATCTGTCTTCATACGGAAGGCGACATTGATCAGGTGCTTGAGGTCGACAAAACGCTCGCGGCGAATCGCGATCACTGGCTAATCCGGGAAATAATTCTCTTCCAGGCGCGAGTGCTCCAGCGTCTCGACCTTACTGCGAGAAGCTTCTTTGCATTGATCGAGCCGGGAAGTTGTTTCGGCGGCAATTTGCTCGAGCTGGCTTTGGCGGCGGATCGAGTCTATATGCTCAACGATCCCAATGAGACTATTACCGTGGCCACCAGCGAACTGAACGCGGGGGCACTACCAATGGGCAACAGCCTGGCGCGACTGGAGTCGCGGTTCCTTTCGACCCCTGAAAAGGTCAGGGAGATACTCGAAGGCCCGGGCAGATTTGACACGGAAGCCGCCGAGGAAGCCGGATTGGTAACTTTCGCACCCGACGATCTCGACTGGGAGGATGAGATTCGCGTGGCAATCGAAGAGCGTACT
Source organism: Pyrinomonadaceae bacterium (assembly GCA_035512935.1). Classification (GTDB taxonomy): domain Bacteria; phylum Acidobacteriota; class Blastocatellia; order Pyrinomonadales; family Pyrinomonadaceae; genus PSRF01. The sequence continues at coordinate 28,815 of DATKDA010000160.1, forward strand.
TCGCTTTCGCCTGATGCGTTAACCGGGATGGAAGCTTCCCTGAGATTTGCGGGACCGGAAACAATGGATACGAAGATTTATGGTCGGCTGACTGCCTGGCAAAACTGGATCTTTCAGCGGCCAAATGCGGTGGGTGAGAAGGGGGCTTTGACGAACTACGGTAAGCCCACTCAACCACAATTTGATTTCAAGAGAACTTGAATTCGTAAATGGTAAATGGTGAATCGTAGATCGTAAAAGCACATTCGCCATTAACCATTGACCATTGACCAATTACTACTATGAATCTTTACGAACGCATTCCAAACAACGTTAATCTCGCAGAAGACAAAAGGCTTCAGCGCGCGCTCGAGAAGTGGTTACCAAACTATCTGAACTGGTGGCGCGAGATGGGCCCCGAGGGCTTCCAGGAGAAGGATGTCTATCTGCGTACCGCTATCAGCGTCGAACCTGACGGCTGGGCCAATTTCGACTACGTCAAGATGCCGGACTATCGCTGGGGCATATTCCTAAAGCCGCCACAGCCAGATGCCAAAGTCGGCTTCGGCGACAACTACGGTGAGCCAGCGTACCAGGAGGTTCCCGGCGAGTTTCGTAATTCGCTGCGGCGCATCATTGTCACGCAGGGCGACACCGAACCCGCTTCCGTTGAACAGCAGCGCCAGTTGGGTAAAACCTGCCCATCACTATACGACCTTCGGAATCTTTTTCAGGTGAATGTGGAAGAAGGGCGTCACCTTTGGGCCATGGTCTATCTGCTTCAACGTTACTTTGGCCGGGACGGCCGTGATGAAGCAGATGAATTGCTTCAGAGACGCAGTGGGAATCCCGACAAGCCACGAATTCTCGAAGCCTTTAATCAACCGTGTGATGATTGGCTCAACTTCTTCTGCTTCACGATGTTTACGGACCGGGACGGCAAATACCAGTTGTCGGCCCTGGCTGAGTCCGGGTTTGAGCCGCTCGCGTTGACCTGCCAGTTTATGTTGACTGAAGAGGCCCACCACATGTTTGTCGGCGACACAGGGATCGGGCGGGTTGTCAGGCGGACGGCCCAGTTAATGAAAGAGGGCGACGTGCGTGAACTGGGTGGCATTCCCCTCGACATTATTCAGCGGTATATCAACTTTTGGTTCAGCTACTCGCTCGATCTCTTTGGTGGCGAGATCAGTTCAAACTCTGCTGACTTCTTCGCTGCGGGCTTAAAAGGCCGTTACAAAGAGCAGGAACAGTATGAGGACCATATCGCCGCCGACCAGACCTTTACGATGACGGTGATCGAGAGTGGCGAACTCGGAACTCGGGAGGTGCCACTCAGAAATGCGCTGAATGAAGTACTGCGCGGCGAGTACGTGCGAGACTGCGAACGTGGTCTGGCCAGGTGGAACAAAGTTCTGGCAGACGAAGGGGCTACGGAGCGGGTCTATCTACCGAACTCGCGTTTTCATAGACACGTCGGAGAGTTTGCCGGTCATCATTTCGATATCGACGGGAATTTGATAACCGCGGAAGAGTTTGAACGACGAAAAGCGGAATGGTTGCCAACTATTGAGGACCGGGAATATGTCCGCAGCCTGATGCATCCGGTAACGGAGCCCGGGAAGATCGCCAACTGGATCGCACCGCCGGCCGCCGGAATCAAGGGCAAGCCATTCGAGTTTGAGTATGTAAGATTGTAGGGGCTTGGGCCTGTTGGACGAGGTGGACGAATTTGGACGAAATGGACGAATAGATCCAATTCGTCCTATTTGTCCTATTCGTCCTATTCGGTCCAAGACCAAACTCCAAAGTTAATTTTATGCAAGATTTTTCTCGGCACGATCAGAAACTCGAATTCATCCTCCGCACGGCGGCGCGCATTTTTGCCGAGAAGAGTTATCACTCGACCTCGATGCGCGATATCTCGAGGGCTACCAGTGTCAGCCTGTCAGGGCTTTATTACTACTGCAAATCCAAGGAAGAGTTGCTCTTCCTGATTCAAGACAACTGCTTTGGTCGCGTGCTGGAACATCTCGAACAACGGCTGGCGGAAGTTAGCGATCCGGTCCAAAGGCTGCGCATCTTTATCGACAATCACCTCGCGTTTTTCGCCGCGAACATGGCTGAGATGAAAGTGCTCTCGCATGAAGCCGAATCGCTCGCCGGCGATCTGCGAGCTCACGTTTCAGGGAAAAAACAGAAATACACAAGACTCGCACGCCAGATTCTCAGTGAGGTTCAAGCGCAACAACCCACCGGGGATCGGCGACAGATCGATCTCACCGTTGCAACTTATGCATTGTTTGGAATGATGAATTGGATATATAACTGGTACGACCCTCAAGGCAAGATGAAAGTTACTGAGCTGGTGGATAATGTCACCCGTCTGTTCCTAAATGGTTTCATCGGTGGCGAACCGGCGGAAGCGATGAGTCTCCCGTCTGGTGCGATGGCTAAGCACGTGAGTGTTTGGCGCGCGGCACAATCGGAAGATGTTGCTTAACACAACTTGTTTCACTAGAGTAGAGATTCTCTACTATGGCAGATGAAATCGGCAAATCCTTTCAAATAACTGAGATGGCCCACGAACTCGTTCATTATGACGCCCGGGAGGGTGTTGCTCTCCTGACACTAAACGATCCACCAGCCAACACTTATAGCTACGAAATGATGCAGGTATTGGATCGAATGATCCTCACGGCTCGGATGGATGACGCTGTTAACGTTATTGTCATTACAGGAGCTGGGGAGAAGTTTTTCTGCGCCGGCGCCAATATCAATATGCTTCAGAGCGTTACACCCGAATTCAAATACTACTTCTGTCTTCACGCGAACGAAACCCTCTCGCGGCTCGAGCAAACCCCAAAGCTGGTCATTGCAGCGATAAATGGGCATTGCGTAGGCGGTGGTTTGGAAGTCGCCATGGCTGCCGACATTCGCATTGCCCGCAAAGGCGCCGGCAAGATGGGGCTTCCTGAGATCACGCTTGGGGTGCTACCGGGCACTGGCGGGACGCAGAGGCTGGCCCGTTTGATCGGGAAATCTCGCGCCATTGAACTGATGGCAATGGGTGCACTCTTCGACTTTGAGAAAGGTTTGGAGTTGGGCTTGATTAACCAACTCTTCGAAGCTGAGAATGCCGAAGACTTTAGGAAGCAGGTAATGGGCTACGCACGGCAGTTTACTTTGCCGAACAAGGCGGCTCGCGCGGTGGGGAGTATCAAGCGTTCGGTGCAAACCGGCGCCGAGCTTCCGCTCGAAAGTGGGTTGGCCCTGGAGCGCGAACTACAGCAGCAGCTATTTCAGTCAGAAGATGCGAAGGAAGGCTTGGACGCTTATGTTAGAAAACGCAAGCCGGAATTCAAGGGCAAGTGACGGGCGATTGGCGATTGGCGATTGGCGATTGGCGATTTTAGTTTAGATTTTAGATTTTTAATTACGTCTTCGTCACCGGCAAGAATTAAATCGCAAATCAAATCGTTTGCGGCAGCTGCGCAAACTGAAATCAAAACTCGCAAATCAAGAATTCTCGATTGCGCCGGTGTCGCTGGCTTAGAATCAAATCGCAAATCGAAAATCAAAAATCGAAAATTCCCATGTCCTACGAATTCATCGACGTTGCTGAAGATTCCGGCATCGTTAAGATCACGCTCAACCGCCCAGACAAACTCAATGCGTTCGTCGGGCACATGCGCCGCGATCTTGCCGAAGCGCTCGAGGAAGCCGGGAGCGATCACAGTGTTCGCGTAGTCGTGCTTACTGGCGCGGGCCGGGCTTTCTGTGCCGGGGGTGACATTGGCTTCATGTCACAACTGCTGGAACGCCAGGACATGGAAGAGTTTTCCCGTCTACTCGGGTCGGCGCGGCGTGTCGTAACGGCGATCCGCCAAATGAACAAACCAGTGATCGCCTCGGTCAATGGGCCAGCATCGGGCGCTGGCTGTAATCTAGCGCTTGCCTGTGACCTGCGTATCGCATCAACAAACGCTTCGTTCACTCAATCCTTTATTAAGATAGGGATGCATCCCGACTGGGGTGGCACATTTTTCCTGCCGCGCCTGGTAACACCGAATCAAGCTTGCGAGCTATTTTTCCTTGGCGAAACGATTGGTGCTGAAGAGTCCCTGCGACTGGGGATCGTCAATCGGGTGGTTAATCCTGACGAACTCGAAGCCGCAACCCAAACAATGGCTGAAAGGCTACGTGACGCGCCTCCAATACCACTGGCCGCAGCAAAGCAAGCAGTTTATGCAAGTGAGGCCGGAGACCTTGACGAGATGCTGCGTTACGAAACAGAGGCCCAAATGAGATGTTTCGAGTCGCAGGATGCGAAAGAAGGGGTCCGCGCATTTCTTGAAAAGCGGCCACCTCGGTTCAAGGGAAATTGAGAATGATTCTGAAAGATCGCATTGTCCTAATCACTGGTGGGGGGCGCGGTATCGGGCGCGCTATTGCTTTAGCGTTTGCCCGGGAAGGCGCGCTCGTAGCCGTGGCCGCACGGACATCTGAACAGGTGACCGACGTCGCAGAGGAGATCACGGCGGAATCATCAAATAGGAAAGCGTTACCGGCAGTTTGCGACGTTGCTAATCCGGAAAGCATTCAACAAACGTTTACTCAGGTCAAAGAAACGTATGGCCGTGGTCCTGATATCCTCGTTAACAATGCCGGTATTGCCGAGAGTGCCACTTTGACAAAGACCAGCGACGATCTCTGGCATCAGCATCTCTCGATAAACTTGACTGGCTCATTTCTGTGTATGCGGGCTGCACTGCCTGAGATGATCCAGCGTGGTTGGGGCCGCATCATCAACATTGCGTCGATTGCAGGAAAGACGGGCGCGCCATACATTGCGGCTTACTCGGCTTCGAAGCATGGACTGCTTGGGTTGACGCGCTCCGTCGCACTCGAAGTCGCTGAAAAAGGTATAACGGTCAATGCGATCTGTCCCGGTTATGTTGATACAAACATGACCACGCGAGGCGTCGAGAACATTACACAGAAAACGGGGCGTTCCACAGAAGAGACCCTGGAAACGCTCAAGCGCATGAGTCCGCAAAACCGTTTGGTGACACCTGAGGAGGTAGCTGCGCTCGCGTTGCTCTTAGCTTCGGAATCAGGACGCGGAATCAATGGTCAGGCCATAAACGTCGATGGCGGCAGTGTTCTGTTTTGAATGGCTAATACAAGTTGGGCGCTTGCCTTGATAAAGACTTGGAGCAAAACTCAAGCTAATGGATGTTCCGTTGCAAAGATGGGTTGGTCTATGAAACTGATCTGCTTGATTCTTGCCCTTTTACTCTTTTCTTCGTTTGCCTTCCCACGGTCCTCGAGGGGAAAGCCCAAAGGGAAAGAAACGAATCAAAGCCGGCTGGACGTGCGCATCAACCACTTAGTTGACCTCAGTAATATGATTCGTAAATACGCTACTTCAAAGTCAGAACCGCCAACGAATATAGACGGTTTCAATGAAGCGGTCAGCACCGCTCGTGAACTCAACGCCGAGTTTGGCGGTTGGGTTGGTGGGCCTTGGGCAATTTTGGAAGTCGCTTTGACAAAATGCAAAAGCACTTCTGAAGCACTCCAAGTCTTCTCACAATTCCCCGAAACCTTTACTTCCAGAAAGGGGAAGAAGATTCAGTTGCGAGAAGCAGCCATCCGCTACGCTAAGGCTCTGAATGTAGTCGAAGCGTCGTATCTCAAAAATGTCTGGCCCCAGCATCATGGGAATGTGAAGCGCGCTGCTGCTAACATCACTAAGGTCTTTGCCCCGAAGGAGAAAGAATGTTTTGCCTATTTCACCAAGAACCTTGGAATGGAGGATATGCAGTCTCGAGTGGCGGTTTACCTTGTCGCCGAGAGTCCCTGGCCGGGAGGATTCACTATCCGGCGTGACAACAAAGATGGCACAAGCCAGATTATTGTTGTTGTCAGCGTCGAAGCGCATCAAGGCTCTAATCTATTCGAGAACCTCTTACATGAGGCAATACATGCGCTTGACATGGAGACCAAGGGGAAAGGCAATGTGTTGATAGACATCCATGATCGTCTCCTGAAGGCAGGTCTTACTGAGAATGACCAAGCCGTCCGACATGGCGCCCATTGGCTGGTGTTCATTCAAGCCGGAGAAACGGTAAGACGCTTTCTCGATCCAACACACCAGCACTACGGAAAAGATCTCTATAGACGACTCGAGCGAATGTCGAAAGTAGATGTACCAGCGGTTTGGATTGCTTATCTTGACGGAAAGATCCCGCGTGATGAGGCGGTGAATGAGATAGTTGACGGATTCCTTGACTCACATAAAGAAAGTTCACCTTCGAAAGGCGCCCAAAGCTTATAACAATCACACGGAGACGATCCAGAGGCAGTGTGCTCCTGGGTGTTAGCTGGAGATAGAAATGAAGAACAGAGAGACCGCCTGGTCCCGAGGGTGTGTAAAAAGCCGGATGTGGTATCTTTTCGATTTTTGACACAGTCTCTGCCGTGTGGGGGATTGACTAGAAGTTTTTTGAAGCTCGCAGACTTCGCTTAGACATCCTCAGATCCGCCACACAGTTTGCTAAAAAACAAGAAGTTGCGGTCTTGTAACATGGAGAACACAGAAACCTGGCATAGGAAAAGTAAGAATAGGACACCGACAGGGCCCCATCTGATAATCTGGAGACCATCACATGAAACGATTCATTCTTCCATTTCTCTGCTTTTTAATACTAAGCGCAACAGCTCTAGTTGTTGTTGGCATCACCACATCCGAGTCGGGCACGCTGCTGGTTTTGAACAAATCCGACAACACCGTATCGCTTATCGACCTCGCGTCGCGGAAGACCGTAGCAACAATTCCTACAGGCGTTGGCCCACATGAAGTGGCAGTATCGCCCAATGGGCGCATTGGCGTTATCGCCGACTATGGAGCGCAGACCCCTGGAAATACCCTGACGGTGATCGACATTGCCGGAAAGAAAGCGGTAAAGACTATTGACCTCGGCGAGAACCGCCGCCCCCACGGCATCGTCTGGCTCAAAGACAATCAAGTCGCAGTTACCGCCGAGGCAAACAAAGCACTACTTGTTGTCGACGTCGACTCAGGCAAGGTCACCAATTCGATCGTGACGGATCAAAACGTCTCGCACATGGTTGTCGTTGCCAATAAGACAGGTAAAGCGTTCGTGGCAAATATCGGCTCTGGCTCAGTGACCGTGATCGATCTCAAGGAGAACAAACGGATTGCCGATATTCAGACCGGCGCTGGCGCTGAGGGAATCGACATCTCACCCGATGAGAAGGAGGTTTGGGTGTCCAATCGCGCCGCCAACACTGTTACCGTAATTGACGCAGATACGCTGAAAGTGCTCGCAACGCTTGAATCGAAAGACTTTCCTATTCGGGTCAAATTCGCTCCCGGTGGTAAGCACGTCCTGGTCTCGAATGCTCGCTCGGGTGATGTCGCCGTTTTCGATGCAGCTACACGAGAAGAGGTCAAGCGCATTTCGATGGAAGTAAAAGCAGCCGAGGCCAGCGAAACCAGTAAACGCCTGTTCGGGACCCAGTTTGGACAGAGCCCGGTACCCGTAGGGATACTGGTGGCCCCCGGCTTGAATCATGCATTCGTCGCCAACACCAATGCGGACATCGTGACCATGATCGATCTTAAAAACTGGCAAATTGTTGACCGGCTGACTGCCGGCCGGGAACCGGACGGCCTTGGATACTCGTCCGTGGTCGTTAAATAGATCCCGTGGTCGTTAAATAGATCTTAGATCTGCTGCGTGAGTTCATAGACCAGGCGTATCGGTAAACCGACTATATTGAAGTAGTCGCCCTCGATCTCTTTGATGAACAGGGCCGCCCTTCCCTGCACTGCATAAGCGCCGGCTTTGTCCATTGGTTCGCCGGTCGCCACATACCAGTCAATCTCTTTATCGTTCAGTTCCGCAAAGCGCACGCGGGTTGTTTCGTGTCCGACCTTTCCGGCGGATTGGCCCACTCTGACGAGTGCCACCCCGGTCAACACTTCATGCCACTTGCCACTCAGGCGAGTAAGCATTCGACGCGCATCTTCGCGGTCCAGCGGTTGGCCAAGAATCTCGCCGGAAACCACAACTACAGTGTCAGCACCCAGTACCAGCTTCCCGGAAGACTCTCTAGCCGACAGTCGTTCTGCCACGGTGTAGGCTTTTTCCCGGGCAAGCCGCTGCACATAACCAACCGCATCCTCGTCACCCGTTCGAGTCTCGTCCACGCCCGCGGCTACCGCCTCAAAGGGCCAGTCGACCGCCCGCAGTATCTCGGCGCGGCGGGGACTCTTTGAAGCCAGAATAATTCTTTCAGTCATCTCGTAAAAACAGTCCTGCTTGTCGTGCTTTCCGATTCTCCGTTACACTTGCGCCACAATAATGAAGGTATCAGGTTTGCGATTCTAGATTGAAAACCGGGATTAGCAAATCGCTTGGGTCGAGATGGACGCATTTATTAGAGCTTTGCCTGCGGTGCTACGAGCTGCCGGTGATTCCGAAGAAGTGATATACGCGGCAGTAGTAGTCGCCTGGAGAGATGTGGCGGGCGAGGCGTTGCGTGAGCTTGCCATCCCGACCAAGCTGGTTCAAAACACGCTGACCGTCGCTGTGCCAGATGCAATTTGGAAAACGCAACTTGAAGCTATGCGGGGCCAGTTTCTCTTTCGGTTGAACTCGATTCTGGGTCGACCGCTGGTGAGATTACTGGAGTTTCGCATCCAACCTGAAATAGTAGCGGCAGCCGGCAGTGTTCGGTGCTCGAAAAACAGTTCAGTCAACAGGGACGATTCCCCGATTCCTTCGGAGCTTCTGTCAGCGGCTGCCTCTATTCGCGACGAGAGTCTCCGAAGAGCTTTTCTTGCAGCCGCGACAAGCTCGCTTAATCGGCAGGCAAACGACAGGAAGCAGGCAAGGTAAACATGCCAATTACTGAAGCTGACATCGAGAAGATCGCGCAACTGGCCCATCTGGAGATCACCCAGGAAGAGTTGAAGGTTTTTGCGCCTCAGATCGCCGACATCGTCACGTATGTGGAACAACTCAACGAAGTCGACACTACTAACGTCGAGCCCCTGCTGGGCGGACTGACCCCGGAAGGTGAGCTGACTGATTCCGCGCGTGATGACATTGTAGAACCGTCGTTGGGCCAAAAGATTGCTCTCGAAGAAGCCCCTGATGCAGTGGCCGGCCACTTCCGCGTTCCTAAAGTGCTTTAAGCAGTACTCGAATGACCAGATCAATTACTGAACAAAAAGACCGGATCTTGACGGGGGACACTACAGCCCGTGCGGTCGTTGAGGCTTCAGTTGCTGCCGCCGAACGACTCAATGAAACTCTGAATGCCTTTCTCGAGATCGACAGATCAGGCGCGATACGCCGCGCTGAGGAGATAGACCAACGGCTGAAGACCTCTGACGACACACTCGCGCTTGCGGGTGTGCCAATTGCCGTCAAGGACAATATTTGTGTGCGCGGGTTTCAGGCGTCCTGCGGCTCGAGGATTCTCGGCGACTATCACCCACCCTATGACGCGACGGTCATCGAGCGCCTGATTACTGCGGGTGCGGTCATCATCGGTAAGACCAACTGCGATGAGTTTGCGATGGGTTCCTCGAACGAAAACTCTGCCTTTGGAGTGGTGAAAAATCCCTGGGACACCACGCGCGTTCCGGGCGGCTCCTCCGGGGGTTCGGCGGCGGCAGTGGCAGCGGGCATCGTGCCCGTTGCACTTGGCTCTGAGACCGGAGGCTCAGTTAGACAACCGGCTTCACTGAGTGGCGTGATTGGCTTGAAGCCTACGTATGGACGCAATTCGCGATACGGACTGGTGGCCTTCGCATCTTCCCTCGATCAGGTGGGTATCTTCGGTCGTACTGTTCCGGACGTTGCGGCAGTGCTGGGAGTAATTGCCGGACGCGACCGTCACGACGCCACGTCGGCGGATGTACCGGTGCCTGATTACAAGGCAGGGTTAGCCAAGGATATAAAAGGTATGCGGCTCGGCTTCCCACAAGCACTGTTTGGTGAAGGGCTCGACGCGGACGTGCGGGCATCAGTTGAATCTGCAATAGATGCCTATCGGGAACTGGGCGCGGAAATCGTAGATGTTGAACTGCCGCATGCAAAGTATTCCATTGCGGTCTATTACATTATCGCTACGGCTGAAGCATCGTCGAACCTTGCTCGCTATGATGGTGTGCGTTATGGATTTCGAGCTGAAGAAGCACCAGAGTTGCGACAGATGTACAAAAAGACGCGCGATGAGGGATTCGGACCCGAAGTAAAGCGTAGGATTATGCTTGGCACTTACGTGCTCTCGGCGGGATATTACGATGCCTACTATCGCAAAGCACAACAGGTACGCGCGCTAATCAGGGAAGACTTACGCCAGGCTTTTGCCGCGTGCGATGCGATTATCACCCCGACGTCGCCGACGCCCGCATTTCTTTTTGGCGAGAAGGTTAACAACCCCCTGGAAATGTATCTCAGCGATGTCTATACAGTGACTGCAAACCTGGCTGGTACTCCGGGCTTAAGTGTACCGTGCGGACTTTCGTCTGAGGGCCTTCCCATCGGGATGCAGCTGTTGGGACCTTACTGGTCAGAATCCACGCTGCTTAATCTTGCTCACGCTTATCAGGAAGCGCGCCCCTTCACTGCCTCGCCACGGGTATTCGCCTGATTACGTCCGCCTAAATTCAACATAAGAGCCTTGGTATTTAACGAGGAGTAGTAATAGTGATCATTTATCGAAACACTCGCCATCACTTCTCCATCCCTCTCCTGCTTATTCTCATCCTGCTTCTGCTGACTGCGCCTGCGATTATCGGTCAGCAGGATGCCGAATGCACGGTTCGGGTAACGCTGCTGCAAGTAAACGATGTCTATCAATTTACTCCCGTCGACGATGGGAAGCGCGGCGGACTCGGCAGAATCCTGACGCTCAAGAGGCAAATTGAAACGGAGTCACCAAATACCATCTTTATGATGGCAGGAGACACAATCTCGCCTTCAGTTGAATCGATTACGTATCGAGGGGCTCAGATGATCGATGCCTGGAATCTCGTTGGTCTGGACTATGCGACCTTCGGCAACCACGAATTCGATTTTGGTCCTGAAGTACTTGTCGAACGGATCAAGGAGTCTCGCTTTGCCTGGCTGGCTGCAAATGTGATCGACCGGCAGACGAGCAAACCCTTCGGTGGAGCGCTACCTTTCGTGATCCGAGAATTCGATGGCGTTAAAGTGGGGATATTCGGCCTGGTCCTACCCGAAACGCGGATCACTTCAAGGCCTGGCGCGACTGTCGAGTTTCTCGACCCTTGTGAAACAGCCAAAAAGACTGTTGATGACATTCGGGCTCAGGGCGCCAACACTGTCGTGGCTTTAACTCATCTGTCGATGCGCGAAGATAAAGAGGTGGCCCGCTGTGCTGGGATTGATGTCGTGATCGGCGGCCACGAACACAGTTTGCTCCAGTCGTCCTCCGGCGGAGTGCCAATCTTCAAAGTGACTTCAGACGCGCGAGAACTCGGTCGAATAGATCTAAATATCAAGAAGGCCACCGGCGCCGTTGAAAGTATCGATTGGCAGGTAATTCCGGTTGACGCAACCGTGAAAGAGGACACGCAAATCTTTCCGCTCAAAACGAAGTATGCAAAGATTCTTCGAGAGCTTGCCATCCCAGTGGGTAGCACAAGCGTGATCCTTGATGCCCGTAGCGCTGCGAACCGGCAACAAGAAACCAATGTCGGAAATTTCGTTGCGGACGCTTTTCGCAAAGCCGTGACGGCACATGTAGCGCTTATAAACGGTGGCTCGATTCGTGCCGATGCGACGATCAATCCGGGTCGGCTCACCAGACGTGATGTACTTGGTATACTTCCGTTCAAAAACAAGATCGTTAAAGTGGAAGTAACCGGAGCAACTTTGCGAGCGGCTCTCGAGCACGGCGTGGCGCGCAGTTCGGAAGATGCCGAACCCGGGCGCTTTCCTCAAGTCTCAGGGTTGAAGTTCTCATTTGATGCGAGGCGGCCCGCGGGATCGAGAATCGTCGCCGTTAGCATCGGTGGGCGGCCGCTGAACGAGAGCCAAAAGTATACGTTGGCGACAACGACATTTCTCGCGATCGATGGAGGCGACGGCTACTCGATGTTTAAAGAGAGCCGGTTGCTGGTTTCACCGGCGCTGGGGCCATTGGATTCTGACGCCTTGCAGCGGGCAATCCGCGCAGTAAAATCGATTGCTCCCCGCGTTGAGGGACGCATTAAACGCCTGGATACTCCATCGCTTCCACGTCCTGGATGCCACTGACAAGATTTCCATGTACGAGGACGACGCATCACCGGCAGCGAAATACGAGGCCAAACAGCTTTTCCAGGAGGCTTATCAGGCTCAGCTCGCGCACAATTACGAGGAAGCGATTGAGCTTTATAAACGTTCGATCGAAACCCATCCGACCGCCGAAGCTCACACATTCCTGGGCTGGGTCTACAGCTTTCAGGACCGGTATGATGAGGCGATTGCAGAATGTCTGGAAGCGATTCGCGTCGATGAAGCTTTTGGAAACCCCTATAACGATATCGGCAGTTATCTTCTAGCCAAGGGGGATTCGTACGGCTGCATTCGTTGGTTCAAGCGCGCGCTACTCGCGCCGCGGTATGAATCGTACGCCTTTCCTCACTTCAACCTGGCGCGGGTGTATGAGATGCGACGGTGTTATCTGGAAGCGGCGCGACATTACGGACTGGCGCTCGAAGAGCAGCCTCAATTCACGCAAGCGGTCATTGGCCTTCGCCGTGTGCAGGGATTCTTGAACTAGGATCCAGACAGACCGCCTGGGCCACGATATTGTTTATCTGCCTTATATTTTGCTAAAAAAGACAGAAAGTTCCGGCCCTGTTGTAAGAGCACGAAGAAACTTGAGAGCCGAACGGCTGGCCCATGACGTCTGCTGAAACGATTTTCCTAACCGGATTTCCCGGGTTTATCGCCGGGCGTTTGCTAAAGCGTCTGGCAAATAACGATCGGCGGTTTCTCCTCCTGGTCCAACCCGCACTTGTCGCTCTAGCGCAAAGCCAGATCCGCAAAATAACTGAGGAGACGGGTCGCGCACCAAAATCTTTTCAGATTCTAGAGGGCGACATAACGCAGACGGATTTTGGTCTATCCCCGCTTTATCTGGAGAAGGCGCGTGCGGAGACGAACACGATTTTTCATCTTGCTGCGCTGTACGACCTTTCCGTGTCGCGCGAGACAGCGATGAGAGTAAACGTTGCAGGAACCAGGAACGTAAATGTGTTTGCCCGCTCGCTGAAAGATCTGCGTCGCTACCACTACGTGTCGACGTGTTATGTCGCCGGCAAACGCTCGGGAAGGATCCTCGAGAGTGAACTCGAGCACGAGGCAGGCTTTCGCAACTACTACGAGGAGACGAAGTATCTGGCGGAGATTGAGGTCGCGGCCTTGAAAAACGAGTTGCCGGTTACGATCCACAGGCCGGCGGTAGTATGCGGTGATTCGCTAACGGGTGAGACCGCAAAGTACGACGGTATCTACTACTTGATCAACTATCTATTGAAGTGGGCCGGTGTTCTTACGCTGTTCAACATTGGAAACCGCGAAGTAAGTCTTAACCTGGTGCCGATAGATTTCGTCGTTGAGGCTATGGCGGCTCTGGCGGAAGACGAGCGCGCCGTTGGCAAGACGGTGCAATTGGCAGATCCCGACCCCTTAAGCACCTACGAGCTTTTCAACACGATCGCCCGCAGCATCAAGCAACGAGGTTCACTTATCACGATACCTGCCCGACTGGTGGAGTTCTCTCTGATGCTGCCGCCGGCACCGCGCATTACCGACTTACCGCACCACGGTGTGCCCTATTTCTTTTTGAGACAGACGTACGATACTAGTTTGGCGCAGGATTTACTCGAGCCCCATGGAATTCGGTGCCCCCCGTTTGCGAGTTATGCAGATACGATAGTCGGCTATGCCGCCAGACACCCGGTGCCTGGTTGATAGCTCACCTTCTCCGAGTTCCGTTATGGTTGAAACTGAAACTTCACAAGGCTAAAACTTGCCTAGGAAGCGGCTCACGACACCACAGGCTTGAGCCTCGTGGAGTTTCAATTTCGGCCTAACGAACCAATTCCAGGGGAGGTTGGGTTGGCAGAACATATTCGAACAATTCCGCTTGTTGATGACCCCCCGGCAAGTGCGGCGGCGCCGCTTCTCAATCGAACCGGGAGATTGCTAAACTATGCCCATGGAGGTAATCACAGTTGTCCTTAGTAATCTACGTTAAGCCGGAGTGTCCCTACTGCCAGCAGGCCCGGGACTATTACAATTCCCAGGGCATTCCGTTTGTCGAATACGATGCGCAGACTGACCGCGCGCACCGGGCAGAGATGTTCAAGTACTCGGGCGGAGACCCTACCGTGCCCTGTATCGTTGAGAACGGCAAGCATGTGCAGTCCGGGTGGGGCGATCCCCTTCGTGGTTGAACAGTTCACGATTGACCGGCCGTGCGCCTGTCTACCAAACCGCAAAAGCAACCCTTCTACAATTGGCAAAAAGCCGCGTGGAAGTCCCCTTAAATCGAACTACAAAAGAAGGTTCTAAAATGACAGGTAAAATAAAGCCCGCCGCATTGATTGGCGCGCTCTTATCACTGGTACTATGTGCATCCGGCGTCTTTGTACTGGCACAGTCGAACGGCGGCTCAACTGACCCAAAACCACCAATGGCAGAAAAAAGAACCAAGATAACCAAGATACATGGCGAGACTCTCGTCGATGACTACTTCTGGCTGCGCGAAAAGACCAACCCCGAAGTGATCGCGCACCTTGAAGCTGAAAACACCTACACCGACACGGTCATGAAGCCGACGGAGGCTTTCCAAGGAGATCTCTACAAGGAACTGCTCAGTCACATTAAGGAGACCGATCTCAGTGTGCCTTACCGTTGGGGCGATTACTTCTACTACTCTCGGACCGAGCAGGGTAAACAGTACGCCATCTATTGTCGCAAGCGTGGCAGTGTCGAGGCGAAGGAAGAGGTAATCCTCGATCAGAACGAACTTGCTAAAGGGCTGAAGTTTTTTAGCGTTGGCGCCTTTGCAGTCAGCGATGATGGCAACCTGCTGGCCTACTCAACCGACACTACCGGCTATCGGCAATACAGGCTTCAGATCAAAGACCTGCGCACCGGAGCGATGCTGCCTGAAACTTTTGAGCGCGTGGGAGCAGTGATCTGGGCCACTGACAACAAGACCCTCTTCTTCACCACTGAAGATCAGGTGACCAAACGCTCGGACCGGTTTTTCCGGCATGTGCTGGGCAGCGGCAAGCCCGAGCAGATCTACGAAGAGAAGGACGAGCTTTTCGACGTGATTGCAGGGCGCTCACGCGACAAGGCAATGATCTTCTTTGGATCGGTAAGCAAGACGTCGGATGAGTTTCGTTACATCCCGGCGGATCAACCCTCGGCCGAACCAAAGCTCATTTTGGCCCGGCAACCCGAACATGAATACAGCGTCGATCACCACGGCGGGCTCTTCTATATCAGGACCAACAAAGGAGCTAAGAACTTTCGTGTTGTTACTGCACCCATTTCTGACCCCTCGGAAAAGAACTGGAAGGAATTTGTCGCTCACCAGCCGGCGGTAAAGGTAGACAACATCAGTTTCTTTGTCGATCACGCCGTGGTTTCGGAGTGGGAAGGCGGCTTACAGAATATTCGCGTTATCGATCTGAAGACGAAGAAGTCGCATCGCATTCAATTTCCCGAGCCCGTTTACGCAGCCGGGCTGGACGTCAACCGGGAATTCAAGACAAACGTGCTTCGCTATCGCTATCAGTCACTGGTGACGCCAAGTTCGGTCTTCGATTACGACATGAACACTAAGCAGGCGACGCTGTTGAAAGAGACTGAGGTGCCCGGCGGTTTTGACAAGAAGAACTATGCATCCGAGCGGATCTTCGCCACAGCCTCTGATGGCACAAAGATTCCGCTGTCGCTAGTCTATCGGCGCGGAGTTAAGCTTGATGGAAAAGCGCCACTTTTACTTTACGGTTATGGTTCCTATGGCGCGTCCATCGCGCCAAACTTTTCGTCAAATCGGCTCGCTCTTCTCGACCGCGGTGTGATTTACGCAATCGCTCATATTCGCGGCGGCGGCGAACTCGGTGAGGAGTGGCGGCAGGCGGGCAGAATGATGAAGAAGATGAATACGTTCACCGACTTCATCGCCAGCGCCGAGCACCTGGTAAAGAACAGGTACACTTCAACCGATCGGCTCGTGATTCAGGGAGGCAGTGCCGGCGGTTTGCTGGTGGGCGCCGTTGCCAACATGCGTCCGGATCTCTTCAAGGCGGTGGTTTCACAGGTACCATTCGTCGATGTGCTCAATACCATGCTCGATGCCTCGTTACCGCTGACAACAAGCGAATACATCGAATGGGGCAATCCGAATGAGCAGCCGGCCTTTGAGTACATCAAGAAGTACTCACCTTATGACAACATCGTAAAGGCTGATTATCCGGCGATGCTAGTCAAGGTTTCGTTGAACGACAGCCAGGTGCCTTACTGGGAAGGCGCCAAGCTGGTTGCAAAACTCAGAACCATGAAGACGGATCAAAATCCGCTGCTCTTGAAAGCAAACATGGGCGCGGGGCACGGTGGCTCCTCGGGCCGGTATGACTATCTGCGCGAGGTGGCCTTTGACTATGCCTTTATCCTTTGGCAGATGGGCATTAGTAAATAGCTCGTCGGCAACTTATTAAACAGAGGCGGCTCTCCCTTGCGAGGCCGCCTCTTTTGTAATACCCACTTGCTTCTGAATACGTATTTAATTTGGTCAACCACAAGCCACCCAAACACTAAAGATATCTAAAACGAAGTCGTCTATTGGCCTGTTGCGGGAAGGTGCAACTTGGGAGCACAATCAGGCAAGCAATGATCGGAACCAAACTGGGGAATTATAAGATCCTCGAAAAGCTCGGTGAGGGCGGGCAGGGGACCGTCTACAAAGCCGTCGATTCAAAGCTGGGTCGGACTGTCGTAATCAAAGTCCTGCCGGCAGATCTCACCAAAGAAGCCAACCTGAAACGCTTCGAGCGTGAAGCGCGACTTGCTTCCGCGCTCGATCATCCAAATATCTGCACCATCTTCGACCTGAACCAGATTAACGGCATCCACTTTATCGCCATGCAATACCTCGCAGGCCGTAACGTGAGGGAGTTGGTAGACGGAAAACCCCTCGCGCTTGAGAGCGCGCTTTCAATCGCAATCCAGGTCGCAGACGCACTTGCTGCGGCACATTCTCGCGGAATCATCCATCGCGATATCAAGGCCGGCAATGTGATGGTGAACGATGCAGGACAGGTTAAGGTCTTGGACTTTGGACTCGCGAAACTCCTGGATGAAGAGGCAGCGCGCACTTCCGGTATCCATCACACGGAACTTACGGAAGTGGGGGTGCCTTACGGTACCGCGACCTATGCAGCGCCGGAACAGGCACGTGGCGATCGCGTGGATTCGCGCGCAGATATTTTTTCAACGGGAGTGCTGCTATACGAGATGCTCACCGGAACGTGGCCGTTTCGCGGTCGAACAGCGGTGGATGTGCGCCATGCAGTCCTGCACGAGAACCCGATTCCCATTGCCGAAGCTCGTCCCGATCCCGTTCCCATCCGTTTGCAGGAGATACTTGACCGGGCGCTCGCCAAAGATCCACGAGCGCGTTATCAAAAGATCGTTCAATTCAGGGACGACCTGCGCGCTCTGGTCCTTGAGCTCGCATCCGGAGTGTCCGTGCCAATGGAAGGAACTCAGGGTTATGTGCCACCTCGTCACCTTAGTGCGCGGGGGCCGATGTCGCGCGCGTTGCGATGGCTAAAGAGCGTTACCGGCAGCGAGAGTTCCCGGAGTCCAACGAGCGCACCCTCATCACCAGACAAATCCGTTGAAATATCAGACACACCGTTAACCAGCACGCCTGACAAGGAACGCCGGAGTGTTGCAATCCTTCCGTTCAAGAACGTCGGCCGAGATGACAGCACTGCGTTCTACGAGTTCTCGCTTGCCGATGCAGTGATAACTGAACTAGCTCGAGTGCGCTCTTTGATCGTCCGCCCTTCCTCGGTCATCGTTAAGTATCAGAACCAACAGGTCGACCCGACTGAAGCAGGCCACGAGTTGAGCGTCGATGCGATTCTGACCGCAAGCTTTTTGCGAGCGGGCGACCGCCTGCGCGTAACGGCGCAATTGCTGGATGTAAGGACCGGCCAGATTCTCTGGAGCGACCGCATCGATGCTGACGCCAGCGATGTGTTCTCCGTCCAGGATGCGATCGTTCATCACATCGTCGAGGGCTTGCGGCTCGAGCTCACTTCCGATGAGAAGGACGAGCTCGCGAAAGGCTCCACTACGGACGCTGCCGCATCGGAAGAATACCTTCGCGGACGCGACTGCATGGGTCGCTTTATCTATCACACAATCGCTCGTGAAGATGTGGAAGCGGCGATCGGACACTTCAAACGAGCGATTGAACTCGATCCTGCCTTTGCCCTGGCCCACTCTGCGCTCGGAGGCTGCTACGTCAATCGCGTGCTGAAAGGATTAGGAGAGCCGGGCGATCATGAGAGAGCCGAAGTCGCTTTTCATCAGGCGCTGGCGCTCGATCCCAAGCTACTCGAAGCCCGAATGCACATGGTTTTTATCTATCTTCACCGAGCCGACAAATCCAAGGCTCGCGCTGAAGTCGAGCGTCTGCGGCAGGAATATCCTAATGATGTGGGAGTGCATTTCGTGCGGGGCGTCGTCGCGCGGCTTGATGGCGCTTACGAGCGGGCCTTGCGGAGCTTCGAAAGAATGGTTCGCCTCAATCCTGCCGAACGGGTGGTTGCAAGTTACAACCGGGCGCGCATTTTTATGTATCAGAATCGCTATGAAGATGCGCTGATGGAACTCGATAAGGGCGCCGCCATGGAGCCCGATCATCCGCTCATCAAGGCGTTCCGCGCCAGCGTGCTGTACTATCGCGGTGAGGTAGATGCGGCCACCCGCATCCTGAAGCAGGTTTTGCATTCGCACCCGACGATGGATGGCGTCCGTCCGATTCTGGCGATTTTTCTGAGTGCGCAGGGCAAATATCAGGAAGCCAACGAGCAACTAACTGCAAAGGTTAAAGAGGTTGCAGGCGCTGATTATGATATCGCCTATTGGGTCGGTTCAGCCTACTCGTTACAAGGAAATCACCCTGAAGCTTTGAAGTGGTTGCAGACCGCCGTAAAGCTAGGGAACGAGAATTATCATTGGTTTCAATCAGATCCAAACTGGGCGAATTTGCATGATGACCCGGGCTTCAAAGAGATAATTGGGGAGATCGCTACAAGCGGTAATCGCGAGGAAGAGGGTGCATGAAAACTTTTGTTATCGGAGATGTTCATGGTCGATGTGCACAGCTCCAAAGCCTGGTCGACATGATTCCGCGTACAGAAGCCGACACAGTGGTGTTTCTCGGCGACCTGATCGATCGGGGTCCGGATGCGCCGGGCTGTGTCGAGTATGTGCGCAATCTGCACCGCGAGAGCCCTGATCGGGTTATCTGCCTACGCGGCAATCATGAACAGATGTTGATGGACTTTGTCGATGAGTTGACCAACGTCTGGATAACTCCAGTGACCGGTGGTGAGCAAACCTTTGAACAGTACACGGGCCGGCCTTTGCTGATCAGTAGCGAACAGGATCTGGCCGACGCCCGTCAGTTGATCGAGGACAGCCTGCCGCCCGAACACCTAAGCTTCTTTCGCGCAACGCCTTTTTACCACGAGGATGAATACGCGCTCTACGTTCATGCCGGATTGGTCCAGGGAAAGCATCCGCGCGAGACTCAGCCGCAGGCCTTAATCTGGATGCGTGACATGGATTTCTATAAGAACTATCGCGGTAAGCCCTGTCTGTTCGGTCACACGCCGACGTCGTTTCTTCCTTTGCGGGGCAGATTGGGCCGTCATGGAATCTACATCTTTAACAGCGCCATCGGGATTGACACAGGCCACAATCACAACTCGCCGCTCAGTTGTTTGTCGCTGCCTGACTTCGCGCTCTATCAATCGTTCGCGGACGGACGAACCGAGACCTATCGCATCACATCTTTCATTCCCGAGAGATTGAAGGCCATGCAGCGCCAGGCTGGAATAGGTTAACCCTCTTTTGGAATGCGCCGGCGTGGCCGCGCTTTGGGCCTTCCACAAAATAGCGCGGGCACCGCACACCAAAGCGCCGCCGGGCTGGCGCACTCAAAGTTTGAGTCAAGACTGGCGAGTAAGGATGAAGTCGGCAATCCCGCGTAACAACTCGGTGGGACGAGAAATGCTTTCAAGCGCGGCGCAAGTGTGGGTGTGCACGCTCCGAGCACGCTCGCCGGCGGCAGCAACTCCATAAATGGCAGGGTAGGTGGCCTTACGTGCGCGCGCGTCTTTGCCCGGAGTTTTCCCAAGCGCCTCAGCCGTAGCGGTAACATCCAGAAGATCGTCGGTGATCTGAAACAGCAGACCTAGATGCGCCGCATAAGTCGTGATGGCCCGGAGTTCAGCCTCATTTGCCCGCGCAACGAGAGCCCCACAACGTGCCGCGGCGATGATTAAGGCCGCTGTCTTCAGGCGGTGAATCTGTTCCAGCTCTTCCCCGCTGACAGCCCTCGATTCAGCCTCGAGATCGTGGGCCTGCCCTGCAACCATTCCCTTAGGGGTCCCGGCCGCGCTGGCCAGTTCAGAAATAAGCAGCACTCTGATTTCAGGCGTTAGTCTCGAATCATTCGCGATTGTTTGAAAGGCGATGGTCTGGAGCGCATCGCCGGCCAAGATAGCGGTGGCTTCGTCAAATTGGATGTGACAGGTTGGGCGACCGCGCCGGAGCTCGTCGTTGTCCATCGACGGCAGATCGTCATGGATTAGCGAATAGGTATGGACCATTTCCAATGCGCAAGCCGAAGGCAGGAGTACTTCAGTCGGCGAGCCAAATGTTTTGCCAGTTGCCAGCAGCAGGGCCGGTCGAAAGCGTTTGCCGCCGGCAAAGACGCTCCACCGAATGGCCCTGTGAACTCTCCGAGGTGGTTCACTTTCCTGCGGTAACAACCGCTCGAGTTCGGCGTCAATGTGTGTGCGGCACTCTGAAAGGAAGGCCACTGGTTGGGACGGACGCGGGACGGAGGTTTCAGAAGACATCGTCATCGGTCCCGCTGTTGCCAACTTCCTGGGAATCATCGAAAGGTCGGACGACAGGCTGGCCTTGATTATCGCGCAGCAGGATCTCAATGCGACGTTCTGCCTGAGTGAGTCGTTCCTGGCACTCACGCGAAAGACGAATCCCCTGCTCAAAGAGCTCGAGACTCTTTTCGAGCGGCAAGTCGCCGCTTTCCAGTTGCGCAACGATCTGCTCGAGTGCCTCGAGCGATGCTTCAAAGCTTCGGGTTTGCCCTTCAGTAGGCTTCATCTATGCGGACCCTTCTGACCGTTCATTGGTTCAAAATACCCAGCCGTCCGGGAGATTTTTTCAGGATCTCTTCAACCACGCGCTGAAGCGCGACATCATCATGTACCTCAGTGATCTGCCAGACGTCACCTCGACGACGCATTCTCAGTTCAACCGGCCGGTTCTGAAAGGTAGCAACAACACTGGCGCTGTCGCCATGATTCGTGATGTCAACAATAAACGGCAGCGCGACCGCGGTCAGGAGGAACGGTTTGTTCTCGGCTCTTGCTGCAACCTCCTTCAGCCGGAGCATGATGGCTTCCCGTATGCTTTGCTTAACGCCAACAACGACGGAGGGCGCCACTCGTTCAACTTGGCGCCGCAACGTTGAGGTGATTCCCTCGCCAACACTGATGCCGGCCCGGCCGGTGACCTGACTGATCAGATTGTCGCCAATCGAATCAACATCAATCAGCGCCTCTATCGTCCCTGCGTCACCACGTTGAGCCGCTTCAACCACAAGAGCGAGCGAGTAGGCTGGTGTGGTCTTGTAGTATTGCCACCAGAGGAAGACGCCCGCAATCAAAAGTATCGCAATCGTCGCGCAGAGCAGCCCCAGAAACAGCAGGACCTTTCGCCAGCGACCACTCGGGCGAGCGGTCGCAACACTTGGCGACTGCTGACCTATAGGAATCACGATGCGTTCGTGCGGCGGTTTCATCCTCTCACTTCCGATATTCTAAACGTTCGCCGAATCTGATGTCTCGCTGTCATCTTCCGTCTGTTCGACGCGCGCCTCGAGACGTCCTCGAGCTAAACGCACCCGTATTTGCTCGCCGATGGAGGCCGAGCGCGCGTCGCGCAAAAGCCGGCCATCACGTGTCTGGGCGATCGCATAGCCACGCTTAAGAACTCCGAGCGGTGAAAGAGCGTCAAGCGAAGCTGCCATCAACCTGAGCCGATTCCAGGCCTCTTCGACGCGGCTTGCCATTGCGGCATTGACGGCCGTCCGCACAGAATCAAAACGGCGACGCTGCTCCTTCACCGCCGAGCCGAGTTGGACTGGCGAGATTCTATGAACTAGCGCCTCAGTTCTGGAGCGGGCGTTGCTCATTGCCTGGTTGATCGACAGTTGCATCCGGTGCGTCGCCGAAGTCGAAGCCAGCCGGGCGTTTCGCAGGCGCGACCGTGTCTCCTCAAAAACCCGTGAGAGCGCCTGCTCTTGTACTCTGGTGCGTGCGTTAACAATCCTGAAGCGAATAAGTCGTGTCAGGTTCCGATGCAAATGCGCAAGCGTCGAGCAGATCTGATCTTCCTGGGCCGCAACCAGTTCAGCCGCAGCCGATGGGGTCGGGGCACGTAGGTCGGCTGCGAAGTCTGCTATCGTAAAATCCGTCTCGTGGCCCACCGCAGAAATCACCGGGATCGCCGAAGCCCGAATCGCGCGCGCCACCTCTTCAGTGTTGAAGGCCCAAAGATCTTCGCTTGAACCGCCGCCGCGTCCAACAATCAATACATCTACAGTGCCGTGGCCACGCTGATGATAGTCGTTGATTAGCCTGATGGCCCGCGCGATGTCGGCGCCCGCTGCTTCACCCTGGACCCGCGCAGGAGAGAAGAGCAGGTGAACAGTCTGCGTGCGCCGTGAGATCACGTTGACGATATCGCGAATGGCTGCCCCCGTCGGTGAGGTCACGACGCCAACGCGACGAGGGAAGATGGGTAGCGGTCGTTTAAGTTCCCGGGCAAACAGGCCTTCAACTTGCAGCCGGTCGCGCAGTTGCTCGAAGGCAATTCGCAGCGCTCCTGCTCCGACTGGATCCAGACTTTCTACCAGCAGTTCGTATTCGCCGCGCGGGGGATACACAGTCAGGCGCCCGCGGGCTCTGACCAATAACCCATTGGTGGGCCGGAATCTGATTCGCGAATTTGCGGTTCTGAAACACTTCGCGCGGATCTGCGCTCCGTCATCTTTTATCGTGAAGTACCAGTGTCCGGACGAATGAGCTTTAAAGTTCGAGATTTCGCCTTCCAGCCATACGGAGGCAAAGCGCGCTTCGAGCGCACTGCGCACAGCATTGGTCAGTTCCGACACCGTGAGGGGTCGTCGCTCGACCTCGTCGAAAAGAGCTGCGAACAGTGGTTTGCTCATGTCGAGGACAATCTACTGATTTGCCACGTTCACGACAGGGCTAAGGCGCACGGACGCCCCGTCCCGATTTGTTCTCACGCGCACGCGCCGGCCGCCGGCCGGATTTGAGTTTGAAGCATAAGTAATGGTGTAGGCAGTCCGCAGTTGACTCACTACTTCGTCGTACGCACGTTGGAGCTCATCGAGATGACGAATGGGATAGTAGACACCACCCGAGACCTCGGCAAGCTTTCGCGCTTCCTCTTCGGCGCGTGTGGTCAGGGTCAGAAAGCGGGTGCGGAAAGGATCTATCGTGATCTCGGGTTTTGGTACGCTCGATTCCGGGATCAGGCCAGAAGGAACGTAGAGTGGATAAATGAGTGCGCCTGATTCGATTGTGGCTTCGAGCAGTGCCGGAAACGGCACAAACGATCGATTGTCGTCGCCGTCTGAAAGAATGACCACGGCGGTCCGTTCACCGCGCAGCGTCTTCAGCGTGTCGATGAGAACATAAGCCAGGGAGTCATAGAGCGCAGTGCCGCCGCCGGCTTCTATTTCATCGAGCTTTCGTGACAGCAGACTTCGATCTGTAGTGAACCCTGAAATTACCTGGATGTCGTCGCGGAAACTGATGATTGCAATGCGATCCTGAGGGCTAACAGTGCTGAGAAAGTCGCGCGCAGCTTTGCGAATGAAATCGATCCGTTCGTTAACGCTGCCTGACACGTCGAGCAGCAGTACGAGATTAAAAGGCTCATGGGCAGGAATGACATCTGTCACTCTTCGTTCGATGCCGTTTTCGTAGACCGTGAAATCTGCCTCCTTCATATCACCGATTGCCCGGCCATGGAGATCGGTGACACTCGCGATTATTCGCATCAGTTGCGGCGCCACCGCGGTGACGACTTCGCCGGTTGGCTGCCGCCTGACGAGTGAAGGCTCACGTTCAGGCGCCGGCAGCGTATGAGCGTAATCTCCAAACATCTTTGGTGACACTATGCGAATCGCATCGATTAATTCACGGTCGCCACTGCGCACAATTGCTTTGGCTGCTTCTGTGAGCGGCCTTTCACGCAGATCGCTTGGCACCATGCTTGGATCGACGTTGAGAAGGACAACGCCGCGCTGTGTCTGAAAGTCGAGTTGGATCCGTTCGTTCTTTTCGGCTTTCTCCTCACCGAGCTTTCCGGAGATAGTAAAGACGCCCCCCGCCCTTTCCCTCACCTGAGGAAGTTCCACGTCACTAAGAAACCGTGGCCGGCTGGCCTGCCAGCGGAAATTGAACCTGACGGCATCAAGAGGAACGTCGGCATGAATGGTTCCAGTATCAGTTTTAACCGTGGCTCCTTCGAGGTTGCCGGTGACGCTGACGGCGCCGGCATCAGTTTCAACCCTGGCCGTTGAGCGTGCCGGCATTCGAATCTCCAAATCGATGCGATCCTGTTCGCGGCGAGGACGGACATCAATCTGGATCAGAGTGCCTTTTACGGTAGTTTGCACCTCGGTTGAATCCGCCGGACCGCCGGTCGAGTTTGCCTGGATGATTAGCTTCTTTTCGAGTTCTTCGCTCGCGGCGACTGTTACGCGGCCATTGCGGTTGTTGACCACCAACGTGATCTTTTCCCCAGTCTCGAGCTCTTGTTGATAACTCTGGGCGTAGGTCGTCCCGGTGGAAAGCGGAAATAGAAGGCAAATTAAGACGAGTGATGCGAAAAGGAAAGCATGGTGACGCGCCGAAAACTGCACGCGGTAATTCAGGAAATACATAGCGTTTCGGATCTTGCCTACCAAATCCCCGCCGGTCAAGCCGGGCTGGTTGCAAGTGATTGAGCCCGTACCGATTCCGGATTGAACTGGCATGCGTGTGTAGGCAAGGTCAAATAGTCCCACTTTTGTGGTGACTACAAAAACGTGAGTGAAGTTGCTAGACTCTCAATTCACACAATTAATTAAACCGACCTTTTTTCAGGAGAAAGCATGCAAGCATCAGTACTTTGTACAATTCTGGCTTTATGTGTCGTGCCCGCCATTGCTCAGCACCAACATGCTGGAACCGCAAAAGCCGCCGTTGACCTTCACCCCGGCCTGGGTAACTACCACTACGCCATCGCCACCAAAAACCCGGAAGCCCAGAAATATTTTGACCAGGGACTGACGCTTCTGTACGGCTTCAATCACGACGAAGCGGCCCGCTACTTCCGCCGTGCCGCCGAGCTCGATCCCGAAGCAGCAATGCCATACTGGGGTCTCGCCCTCTCCATAGGCCCGAACTACAACGATACGGCAGTCGACGAGAACCGCGCCAAGGCCACCTACGAAGCTGTCCAGAATGCGCTTCAACGTGCCAAGACGAATGCTCGCGAGCAGGATTACATCCGGGCGCTGGCAAAGCGCTACTCGTCTCCTGACCCGAAGGCCGATTGGAAGCAACTTCATCTTGAATACAGTGAGGCCA
Source organism: Pyrinomonadaceae bacterium (assembly GCA_035512935.1). Classification (GTDB taxonomy): domain Bacteria; phylum Acidobacteriota; class Blastocatellia; order Pyrinomonadales; family Pyrinomonadaceae; genus PSRF01. Next base: position 54,871 of record DATKDA010000160.1, read on the forward strand.
TGCGCGAGTTGGTTAAGAAGTACCCGGACGATCTGGACGCTGCCACGATGTTTGCCGAGAGCCTCATGATGCTGCGACCCTGGCAACTTTGGACGCTTGCCGGTGAGCCTGCGCTTGGCACGTTGGAGCTCGTTGCGGTGCTCGAATCCGTGCTAAGGCGTAACCCGGATCACCCCGGCGCTAACCACCTGTACATTCACGCCGTTGAAGCTTCGCCGAATCTGGAACGCGCCATTCCAAGTGCGATGCGTTTGATGACGCTGGTTCCCGGAGCAGGCCACTTGGTCCATATGCCCGGCCACATTTTTCTTCAGACCGGTGACTATGAATTAGCAGCAAAGACCAACGTGAATGCGGCGGCAGCAGACAAGGCATTTGTCGAACGTACTGGCGCGACCGGCATCTACCCGATGATGTACTGGACGCACAATATTCACTTCATCGCATACGCGCGAGCCCAACAGGGCCGGTATGCCGAAGCTAAGCAGGCGGCACAGGAGATGGTCCAGAACGTAGGTGACGCCGATTTGCAGATGCAGATGCTCGAAGGATTCCTTCTGTACCCGCTGATGATCGACCTGCGCTTTCACCGCTGGACCGAGATTCTTAAAACACCGGAACCGCAGACTGAACGCGCGCTGCTCAAGGCTTTTTGGCGAGGAGCTCGAAGCATGGCGCTCGCCCGGCAAGACAAAGTAAAAGAGGCAGTTGCGGAGCAGCAGCAGTTCGAATCGCTGCGTAAGACTGTACCTGCCGAATCTCAATATCTGCTCAACAACAAATCCTCAGATCTCCTGGCGCTTGCCGGTACTATCCTCGAGGCAGAGCTTGCCTGGGCACGTGGAGAAAAAGATCGGTCAATCGACGAGTGGCGCCGCGCAGTCGAGCTTGAGGCCAAAATTCAGTACGACGAGCCGCCAGCGTGGCTTTACCCAGTGCGCCAGTCACTGGGCGCCGCGCTACTACGCAATGGAAATGCGAAAGAGGCGGAGGCAATCTTCAGAGCTGCAATTGAGAAGACCCCGCGCGACGGGCGGCTGCTCTTTGGCTTGTGGCAAAGCTTAAAGGCACAAAGACGCGATAATGATGCAGATCTTGTGGAAGAACAGTTCAACGCCGCCTGGACCGATGCGACGGAAAAACTGAGGATTGAGGATCTGTAAGGGGATCGGAGCGAATCAGTTCTTCGCCGGCTTGCCCGTGAGCGATGCAGACGACCGTCAAGCAATCGCAGCTCTGTTTATCCAGTCGATTTAGTGCTTGACGGCGGAGCGCCTATCTCCTGCACTCCTAAAAGTACCGAAGGTTAGATCGAATACAGGCGACGTCACTCCAAAGCGCAGCCCCGGAGTGCGATAGTGATGCAGCAGATGGTACTTCTTCAAGTACCGCAAAACCGGAAGTCGAGATTTCCCGTGATGGGCTTGAAGGTGTAACCACTCATAGGAAAAGTAGCCCGCAACCAGGCCGATGAACAGATAGGCTGCCGGCTGCCAGGTACCGAGTATTCCCCAGGCCAGCAGCCAATAGGCAGCCGCGATTGGTACGCTGAGTCTAAGGCTTGCAAAGAGATCATCTTTGCTCTTGGGATTGTCATGATGACTAAGATGCGCTGCGTAAATGAACTTTCGTCCGACCGCAGACTTTGCAGAATAATGAAAGACAAAACGGTGTAGGCCGTACTCGATCAGTCCCCAACTCAAAAACCCCGAGACGAGCAATATGATGATCTTTGTTACCGAGGGCCTTTCCAGACTTGCCGCTACTCCCAGAGCTAGCGCTATCGGAGTGTAGAAGTAAAACGGCGTCAATTGTCCACAGCCAGTTACGTTCACTTTTGATCCTCGCTTGTTGTACTGCCGGTGCAGCACTACCGATTAGAATCGCTTCGACAGTAGTGGGGTTGCTTTAGGATCGGACGCATCACCAAGCTGCTCAGGGCGCTGAATGACTGATTTCACGGAAGCCTTTTAATGCCCCCTCGTGTATCACCTGAGATCGCTACTAAGGACTTTGATCTTATTGTAATAGGCGCCGGGATCAACGGCGCCGGCATCGCGCGCGACGCGAGCATGCGCGGCCTGAACGTTCTGCTACTCGACAAGGGAGACATTGGTGGCGGTACGACCAGTTGGTCCACGCGCTTGATTCATGGCGGTCTCCGTTATCTCGAGCACGGCGAGGTTCGTCTGGTGCGAGAATCGCTGCGCGAGCGCGAAACGCTGCAAAGGATCGCACCTCATCTCATTAGACCTCTTAAGTTCCTGCTACCCTGCTACCACAACAGCCGCCGGGGCTGGTGGACCATTCACGCCGGGTTGGCTGCTTACGATCTACTGTGCCTCGACAAGTCGCTTTCGCGCCACGAGATGCTGTCGCCTGACATCACGCTCGCGCGAGCACCAGGACTTAATCCGACGGGCCTTCTGGGCGCGGCGTTTTATCATGACATGCAAGTCGAGTTTCCGGAGCGTTTGACGCTGGAAAACGTGCTTGCAGCAAAAGAACTCGGGGCAACCATAATCACCTACGCTCGGGTGCGGCGTCTTCTAATAGAAAACGGTAAAGTTGTGGGCGTCGAATTCACGGACGAATTGGAAGAAGGAATCTATTCAGTCCATGGTGAAATTGTCGTCAATGCCTCCGGTCCATGGGTCGATCAACTGCTGGCCAATGCGCCGCAGCTATCAGACCGATTAATTGGTGGCACGAAAGGGAGTCATCTCGTCGTTGCTCCCTTTCCCGGCGCACCGCCAGATGCGCTCTATGTTGAAGCAAGGAGTGACAACCGGCCATTTTTTATCATTCCCTGGAATGGCAACTATCTTATAGGAACGACCGACATTCGCTACGAAGGCGATCTCGATCATGTCGAAATAGACGAGGAAGAGATCGACTTCCTGCTTAACGAAACGAACCAGGTGATTCCCAAAGCAAAGCTGACTCGAGATTCAATTCTGTACACTTATTCGGGCGTCAGGCCACTTGCCTACACGAAAGCTACAGATGAGCAGCGGATCACACGGAGACACTTTATTCGCAAACATCCAGACCTTGACGGATTGATTTCGATCGTCGGTGGCAAGCTAACAACCTACCGAAGTCTGGCAGAGCAAACAGTCGACCTCATTTTGCGTTTGCAGAAAAGGCCCGTGAGGAGGTGTCGGACGGGAGAGATCCCATTGCCTGGAGCTCAGGTTAAGAATTTTCCGGCTTACGCTAGGGAGTTCGTGAAGAAAGGCAGCCTGCCCGAATCCATACTTGAACGCTTGCTGAGGATCTACGGAACCCGAACCCCTGAGGTTGTGAAACTTGCCTGCGAGGATCCAGAGTTAGGCGAGACGTTCAGCAGTGGGACCGGAGCAATCGCCGCGGAAGTAGTATTTGCTTTCAAGCATGAACTGGCCCAAACGTTAATGGATTGTCTACTCCGTCGCACAATGGTGGGATTGAGTGCTTCGGCAGGTATCGGCGAGGATGAAGCCGCTGCGAGAATCTGTCAGCGACATCTCGGTTGGTCCCAAAGTCGCGCGGCCGAGGAAGTAATTGCTTATCGAGACTTCATTAAGAGATTCCATCCTACAAAGTACGATACAGCCTGCGACACCTGAAGCTCTTTTACTTCAGTTCCACCAGCCAGATGTTGCCGGTCGTCTAAGCATTCTCATAGACGTCCTGCTCGAAGCGGCGTAGACGGTCCACGTCAGTGGTGAATGAGGCGGGCAGAAACTTGAGAGCAACCTTTGCCGGAGTCTCTTGTCCTCAGCGAGATATACCTTACCCATGCCGCCTTTGCCCCACATGGAGATGATTTCATATGGGCCAATAACACTGCCCACCCTCAATTCCACATCATCGTCAAGGAACAGGCCGGCTGCAACCTGGTACGCTGGTGAGTCGATGAAGCTTCCTTCTTTCTCGTGTGCGGCAATCAGTGACTCAACATCCTGTCGCAACGAGTCGTTGCCGGAACAGGCCGCTGCGAGAAACTCAGCCCGTTTGTTTGGCGCCAGCGCTGCCGCCGACTGAAATATCTCTTTAACCTGTTGCCAGTGTTGGGAGTTCATTGGGTCATCGATCCTGGGCTCGAGCCGATAGAGTCAGATCAACTATCTCGTGTCGCTAATCAGGACTGCGTCGCGCAGCAGAATACCCCGTTTGCAAGCGAGTTGTTTGCCATCGCGAGACCAGGCGAAGCCGGTCATCAAGCTATCCTTGAAGTCGGTTACCTGTTTTGGTGGGCCTCCGTCCAGTGACTGGCTCCAAAGATTGGTTACGTTATTGTTTGAGACGGGGTACAGAATGGAGCTTCCATCGACCGACCATTGCGGGAGCATCGTAATCGTACCGCTCTCCTGGAAGCTAAAGGTCTTGAGGGGAGCTCCTCCCTCGAATGGTATAACTGCTATTCGGTTAGGAGGAGCAAACGGATCTGGCGAATCCGGATAGACATAAGCGACCAGCTTGCCGTCAGGCGAAACGACCGGGGCCGATCCCACCCCATCGGTCAACTCTACTGCGTCCCCGCCATCGATCGGTACCTTCCACACTGTTGGATGAGTCGGGCCGGTTGAAGAATAAAGAACCCACTTACCATCGGGCGAAACTGATGGTAAAAAATCCCCCAGTCCACTCGTTAATCGTTTTGCATCGCTGCCATCAATATTCATGCGCCAGATGCTGCGGGCGCCAGCACGATCCGAGGCAAACACTATGTAACGGCCATCCGCTGACACAACCGGAGACACATTCTGCCCTTTGTTGGCGGTCAATTGTTTGCGGTTCGCGCCATCGGAATCCATGATCCAGATGTCCGAGTTGCCACTTTCGTTTGAGATGAAAACTATTCGCCCCTCAGGTGTCCACGCGACGCCATGACCGCTCGCTCCATAAAAGCCCACGTTACCGGTCGATAACTGAACTGCCCGTTTTGCATCGCCATCCGGCGCCACCCAGATGTTGACAAGCCCGCTGACTTGAATCGTGCATATCCTGTCCCCATCCGCAGTCAAACCGATAGCCCGGTAACCATTGAGATCGTTCGTAATTCTGCGTTTCTCGCCGGCAGGATAGGACACGAACCAAATCTGGGAGAATGACGGATTATCCGCAGCGACGACCAAAACGCCACTGCCGTCGGGTAGCCATTGAACACGCCCGATGAATGGCCAGTCTTCCCGGGTCAAGACCTCTTCTCTGCTGTCATCGATATTGAAAGCGACGACGTGGCTCCCGGACGTAACGTTCGCCACAGTGGCAGCTATCAGTTTGCCGTCAGGCGACCACGCTGGTCCGGTGAAGAAGATCGGAACAAACTTTTCAGGCGCCTTGCGAACTGCAAGCGTTTGCTCTGCGGTGCCGTCAGTGCCGGCAATTACGAGGGCGCTTTCTCCCGGATTGGGATAATTGCCACGCACGAAAACCAGACGTTTGCCGTCAGGCGCAAAGCTCACTGGCCCGTCAATCCTTTCCAGCAACTTAACCGGCGTACCGCCCAGAATTGGAATGCGGTACAGCGCACCCTGATCGAGGTGCGCTTTGACAGCGTAGTAGAGATCATTTCCATCGGGCGAAATCGTGAGACCAAAGAAACCTACGTTCGCGGGTGGTAAGATTTGCGTGTCATTGGCGGTGCTTACCTGTCTGATCCAGAGGCTCTGTTTTCCGGCATCGCTGAGCGCGTAAACAATGTATTTGCCATCCGGGGAAATGGTCGCATCGATTGCCTTGCCGGAATTGGTCAGACGAGTGATGCTCATCATCTGAAAGGGTTGGCTATGTGGCTCCCGGATCAGCTGTCGGTAGAGCCCAAAGCCTACCAGCGTTACCAGAACGATGCTAATGAGAGCCACAAGAGCCCAGATTTTGGGTCGCTTGATCTCGATGCTCAGAGACTCTGCTATGGTAGTCAGCCTAGCTGATTGCCTCGTGTTATCCGGGTACTCTGAGGTCGAAACGCTTGCTTCGCCCGTCTTCTCAGGCACAACAGACTGCTCCAGCTTTTCCTGAAACTGGAGTTCCTGCAGCAGGCTCCGCAGATCGATGAGGAGATCCTTTACTACTTGATAGCGCTCTTCGCGATCCTTGCGCAGAGCTTTGGTTACAATGCGCACTAACTCGGCTGGTGCTTCGGGTTTAAGGTGAGAGAGTGGCGGTGGCTCGGTTTTCAATATAGCGGCTAGCACGTCGCTGGGGGTCTCTCCACCGAATGGTTTGCGATGGGCAACCATTTCATAAACGACTGCGCCAACACTGAAGATGTCTGAGCGCTCATCGACAACAAGTCCGCGGGCCTGCTCGGGAGACATATAGCCGGCGGTGCCGATGACTATTCCCGACCCGGTCTTGATATCTCTTGTTGGTGCTTCCGCGGCTAGGACTGAAGGTGAGTTTTCGACCAGCTTGGCAAGACCAAAGTCGAGCACCTTTACGTAACCATCGGGCCGCAACATGATATTTTCCGGCTTGATGTCACGATGGATGATTCCCGCTTTGTGCGCCGCCGTCAGCGCATCCGCAATCTGAATCGCGACCTGCAGCGCTTCAGCGAGATTCAGCGGCGTCCGAGCAAGTCGTTGACGCAGAGTTTCGCCCTCAACAAACTCGGTGACGATCAGATGCGTTGAGTTTACCTTTTGAATTTCATGGATGGTGATGATATTCGGGTGGTTCAGGGCCGAGGCTGCGCGTGCTTCTTGCTCGAAACGACGTAAGCGATCATTGTCTTTGGTAAAGGCGGCCGGCAGGAGCTTCAGAGCAACTCTCCGGTTTAGTCGTTGGTCCTGCGCAAGATAAACCTCCCCCATCCCACCCCTGCTGATGTAGGAGACGATTTCGTACGAGGCGATAACCTCTCCGGGTTTTAGTTCCAACTCCTGATCTTTCAATAATTCCGCTGCAACTTGATACGCTGGCGAGTCAATGAAGCTGCCATCCTTCTCGTGCGTTGCGATAAGGGTTTCGACTTCGCGGCGCAAGGACTCGTCTGTGCCGCAAGCATCCGAAAGAAAGACAGACCTCTGCAGCGGCTCGTGTTGGAGGGCCGAATTGAATATCTCTTTAACTCGTTGCCAGCGTTCAGGGGTCATCTCTTCATGTCCGACGAACTTCAGTTTGTCGTTTCTGGCTCAGGTATACGCGAGTTCAAGCGAAGCCTCAACCTAATGCTTACGCCTTTCGTTTGCCGACTTGACCGTTCCAATTAACCCATCCCTGAGTCCCGCCCCTATTACTCCAACTTGCGCCGCAGCCAGGCCCGGGCCATTTTCCAATCGCGTTCGACCGTCGCATGACCTATACCGAGTACTTCGGCGGTTTCCTCGATTGAAAGGCCACCAAAAAACTTCAATTCGACGATGCGACTCTGTTGCGGATCGATTACGGCAAGTTCTTCCAGGGCTTCGTGCAATGCCAGCACATCGAGGTCAGGTTTGGTAGCGACGGCTTCTGCGCTAGTAATCGATAGCCTCTGTTGTTCGGCGCCGCCGCGCTTCTCCGCATGTCTAAGGCGAGCGTGATCGACCAGGATCCGGCGCATCAGTTGAGCCGCAATCCCATAAAACTGGGCCCGGTTTTGCCACTTGGCGTTCTTTTGGTCAACTAACCGCAAATAAGCTTCATTAACCAAAGCAGTCGGCTGAAGCGTGTGGCCTTGGCGCTCGCGGCGCAAATAGTTGTTCGCCAACCGCCGAAGTTCGTCATACACGAGGGGCATGAGGCGCTCGAGGGCTGCCGGGTCGCCAGCGTTCCACTTTAGAAGTAACTGGGTTACGCCTTCGGGCGGCTGCATCAACATCTCCTTGTTCGGCCCGCAGGTGGACTATATCTAAACCGGGAAAGACTTTTCCGTCTGGGTTTTAAGTCTGGTGCTGATTCTACCTCATTAACTTTCCTTCCCGTGAGGGAGTTTTCTTCAGCTCTGCGCGTTAGTAAGTGAAGAGGATTTCGGGGATGAAGCAGCGGCCGGAGAGCCCGGCGCCCGAGAAAAAAGAACCGCATGGGATAGCTTCAGCCCCTGCGAAGAGGGACGAAGGAGGAAGACCCATGAAAACGCAAGTTCACATGTTAATAGCCTTGGTTGCGATAATCGGATTCTTTGAGACGTCGGCAAAGGCGCAAACTGGTCAACTGACCGCTAATATTCCGTTCGAGTTTAGCGTTGGGAGCAAGAAGCTGCCGGCTGGCGAGTACACAATCAGGTGCACGAATCCGGCCTCCGATCTGAAAGTACTGCAACTGCGAACGCGAGATGGTCGAACGGTTGCGATG
>DATKDA010000161.1:0-10129 GCA_035512935.1 Pyrinomonadaceae bacterium
CAGGTTCGGCTCCTGCTCAGACTGGGAGAAAAGAGTACGCACCATAGCTACCGGGCTGTGATCCTCAACTCCGAAGGCACTCAAGTATTGAGTCGTGGAGGCTTGCGCGCTAGTAATCAACTTGTGATCGTGGGAATCCCGGGGCGGCTGCTGGCCGAAGACGATTACGAAATTAACCTCACGGGACTTAGCGAAAGCGGCGACTTCGAACGTGTTGGCGACTACTACTTTACGGTGTTAAGGCAGTAAAAAAGCTTCCTTTTCCTCATCATCCCACGTTTGTCCGAAAAAGAGATCTCCATTCGGTATCTGCTCGGTGGATTTCCGCGTCTCCATCTTGAGTGAAAGAATCCTCACCACCGGAGGCACGGAAGCATGGTGATGAGATCGTCTGAACGGAGTGCAGCCAAGCCCTTAGACCGTCAAGCCTTAGAGCACGGTCATGAAACGCCTGTAATAGTTTTTCAGAACTGACATTAAGTCCATGAAAAGCAGATCTGAGGGACGAAGCCGAGAAGAGTCATACCTTCGCCTCGAAACTGCCCGTTTTACAAATTGCGAGCTGGCTCAATTCACTTGCGAGCCGTCGCTGATACACCTGGAGGAGGAACAAGATGCTAGAACATGTCATAACCAATTGTTTTGCGGGCATGGTGGGTTGGTCCTGGGTGCGCGCACCTCGCCGCTCGGTGACAACAGTATTCTTCTTTTTCTTAGCGCTGCTAGTCACATTCTACTCGCAGGCGTCGTCGGCCCTCGCGCAGGGCACGCTCACCAAGATTGACAGCGAAGTCGTCCCCAGCCCCGGCGACAATATGGTCGTCGCCGTCCGGAAATCAGGCACCTTCGTCGTCACGCTCTCGCGCGATACCGACAGCGCCTACACTCATCGGCTCGAATCAGATTCGACTCTCACCCCCATCGGGACCTCCCCCACGGGCGACGGGCCGCTCGCGGTCGCGCTCGCCCGCAAGGGCGAGTTCGCGGTCGTCGCCAACTCGCTCTCGAACGACCTGAGCGTGATGACGATCGGACCGACCGGCCTCCTCCAGGAGGTCAACCGTGTCCCGAGTGGGGGCGTTGCGCCCTCGGACGTGGGAGTAGTGTTCGACGACCTGATCATCGTGGCTAACCGCGGCGCGCTGACCGGCGAGGGCGAGGGTGTCACGTTGTTCGAGATCGACCGGAACGGGAACGTGAGACCAATTGGAGATCTGACGCCGACTGGCGCCCAGCCCCCTCTCCTGACCGGCGGCAACGATCCACACATCGTCGCCGTCGGGTGGAGTGGACTGGTGGCGGTGGCCAACAGCAGCTCGAACGACCTGACCCTATTCGACGTTGACCGCCGGGGGAACATGGTCCTGCTCCCACCCATCAGCCGTCCAGTCGGCGGCTCGCCCAAGGCGCTGGCCTTTTCTGACAACTCCCTGTTCGTCGCGACTCGTTCTGCCCAGTTCGGTGCGGTCCAGGACCAGATCGAGGTGTACCATGTCGCACGTGACGGCACGCTGACCCTGGAATTCACCACCGACGCTGGCTACTTCCTCACAGACATTGAGGCAAACGAGGACGGGCTGTTCGCGGTCACGTGGAGCTCGCCCACCACGGGTGCGCTCGAGCTGCGGGCCTACGACACCGACCGGAAGGGCGGCCTGAGCCTGAACGCGTCGCTTCAGCTCCCGAACGTGCGCAGCTTTCAGCAGGTCTTCACGCACCCCGGGCGGCGTCCGGTTGATCGTCACGTGGTGGTCACGCAGTTCCAAGCCAACGCGATCCACTCAGTCGTGTGGTGGCGTTAGTTCGCAGGCAACTTCTTGTTCTCTTGGCAAGATTCTGTGACGGCGCAATCGAAAAAATCGATCCACGAAACTTCACGAAATAGCGCGAACTTCGATTCTTGTGAGTTCATCCAATGATCCTGCGCTGCATAATGCGTGCTTTCCTTCAACAACCAGAGATCTGCCGCGCGATCGAGTGACAATGGAATCGGCCCGCGTGAGCTTCGGTCTTACAGTTTCCCACGACTCCTTCCCAGATTGAGCGCCTAAATATCTATAACCAAATTCCAGAAATCAATATCACTCCATCTTTCGATGTACATCGGCAGCAGTTCGAGTTTGATTTATATAAGAGAATAGCCACGGCGAATGACATTGCCGCTGCAGTCGTAGGACGCATGGGCGGATTCACTTCTGAACAGGTATCGAGAGAAAGCTCAATACCTGGGGATCGCAACAATCGCTGATCTCGATGGAGCGTTGAAAGAATGTGGAGAAGACGCGGTTCGTCTGTCTTACTACTTTCGTGTGCGACAAGATGCAAGCTGGTTATTGCCTGGACCGTATGTTCGACGTTAAGGCGGGACAGCAGGGAGAAGAAAAGACTGATCGACATGTACTCCAGCGCATGATTTTGAAAAACGGTGGCGCTGTTTGGACTCGTGACGTCCGGAAGGGTATGAGCAGATCTTTAACTATCTATATAGAACAGGAAATCGGCATCCCCAAGGAAGAGGCTGAACAAGCTGCTGCGATTGGTGATCCCGCGGCTTTGATGATAGGAGGTAAGCCCTACCTGCCGCAGGTCGCGGACTATCTGGTTTCTCGCAATTATGAAGAATACCACCGCGCGCCTGTAATAGTTTTTCAGAATCGACATTAATTCCATGAAAGCTGGTTTTGATCAGGGCACTACCCGTCTTTGATTTTGGAAGCGGCTTGAGGCCATCAAGAATTCCATGAGTCAATGCAACAAAGATGAATTGTCAGGGGAATCAAGATGTGGACTATAGGATGCAATAAATTTGAGCTGAAAGCGAACTTTGCACTTTTAATGACTGCCCTCCTATTGTTGTTTGGACAGAATGTTGCAGGTCAGCAAACACAGCTACCGGAGAATAATGAGGATTTGGAAGGGATCATTGCTAAGGTCTCAAATATTCAAGAGGTAGCTCGTCAATGTGCCGGAGGGGAATGCCCGCCGCTCGACTGCGCGATGGCGCGAAAGCTCAATGCTGAGCTTGTCGAGGCGCGATACGTCGCAAAATACAACTATTTCTGGTTAATTGTCGCCGCGAAAAACCACAAGGATGTTCATCTGGCAGCCGCAGAATCAGCTATCAGAGACGGCAAGCGTCGCGCTTATGTACAAGACATTGCGGCTTACCAGGAATACGTCGTGAAAATTGCCTCGACTATGCTCGATCTTTCGAGCGCGGCGGGCAATTTAGAATCGCTCGCAAAAGATCCTACGTCCCTGTCAAATATGTCGCCTTCCGAGTTCCTCGATAAACTCGACACGCTGTATGAGGGGATGAAGTCCATCGAGAGCGCAACCAATACACTTAGGGTTGCTTCATCCGGTTCGGCACCCGTCAAGGTATTCAACTCTGACAATAATGCATTCAACGATGCAAAGAGCACGGTGTCGGATCTGAAGACGTTAGTGCAGGAAGCTATTAAACACGGTAAAGATTGGCGCGCGACATTAAATGCAAAAAACGGCCCCAGAAGTTTAGGACAAATTGTCGGTCGCATTCTAAAGATCTATGCGAATGCTGAGATCGAGGAGCGAAGGCGGCTCGCGGACGAACTCGCGAACAACATCTCAGCAAACGAGAAGGTCATGGCTGCCGCCTTTCGCGAAATGGTCCGCTATCAATCGCGTCGCAACCTTGCCGAGGACGCGCATCGGTCCCTCGAAGAGCTATTCCGGCCAGGAGCCAACGGTTCTTGGCTTCAATGTATAGCGACCTTGTCTCTCGGCTGCGGTCAATTTGATACGGTTCGCAAAGAGTTGAAAGTCCCCGATTTTGCTCAGGTGACATTCTATGGGGATAGGTTCGACCTCGCTACCGCCGACCAGCCTGGACGCTGGGGCCCGGCTCTTCAGTATCTGACACCGGTAATGCAAACCATCTCGAAAAATCTGTCAGCGGTCGAGATCAATGAGATCAAGCCCTCATTGGCACTGGCCAAGACAAGTTTCAAACCCGGCGAGGAGATCAAGGTCCGCTTCACAGCTCCGTCCTGCTATCCGCCGAGATCGTGGATTGGCATCGTGGGCAGCGAGATCGCCCACGGAAGTGAAACAACAAACGCTGCAAACGCATCCGGTAGAGAGCTTCTCCGGCGCCTTGAAAGAGGGGAGAAGATATTTAAAGCTCCCGAAAAGGAAGGCAGTTACGATCTTCGGATGAACGATTCCGCCTCAGGGCGAGAGGTAGCAGTGGTCAGCTTTAAGGTGGAACGGGAGGATGGGGCAGGCGGGAACGGTTCATCGAATCGCAAATCGATAAGTGGTGTCTGGGAGTGGCGTGCCGGTCCTGAGAAGGATTCCGAACACAGAAAAACGTTCTTTTTTAGTGAACAGGGCGATGTAGTACGTTACGGAATCATTCCCGAGGACGACACACTGAGAATAGAGGGTAGCGTTAGCACGGGATTGAGAAAGGGCGATTCACGGATAGTGAACACCGCTTTCCTTTATTTCGCGTGCTGGGACACCAAAAAACGAAGACCTGTTCCCGTTCCGGCAGAGTTAATCATTGCGCCGGACGCGAAGACGATGTCTGTGTTGTTGGCGGACGCTAAATGCGAGAACGGTCAGGCCGTTTTAAGCAGCGAGCTTTTGCCTCGGAAGATGACCTTTCATAGACGGGATGAAGAGCAGGAGAACGCCGGAACCCTGAGCGGAGATTGGGAAGCATTTGGCTACACCTGCAATGGCATTGAACCGAAACAGACCGTCAGAATTCGGCATGTTGGAAACCGGGTAACGGCGGTCAAGATCGTCGGTGACGAGTGCATCGGTGCGGGCGAAATTACGTTTCGTGGCGTCTTTAATCAAGATTCTTTCGCCGGCGAAATGCAGGTCAGTTCCGGCGAAGGCACGCCAAAGCGCTTCGTCAGGGTCATCATCAATGTAATGAGCCCAAATATTTTGTATGTGACGGGTGCATCGGACACTTTGACGCTTAAGCGAAAAGTAAATCAATAAGAAATCAAGTTTTCGGATGCCTGTTCGTTGAACTATTGGCAGTGGAATAAGAAATATATGCGTATCCAGTTGATTATCATGTTTGCATTGCTCACACACAGCGTCGTCCCACGCAGGTTAAAGAAACAATCGCGCTACCGCAAATTGAGGTCATCAAAGAAGGTGAGGTTCGGATGCGATAACAAGGATGAGTACGGTAGTTTTGATACTTCAAGACCCTGTTAGACGCTAACGGTGTTTGTCGTTCCTATTAGCGGCAACTGGGTAAGCACGAGAATCATGTTGAGGGAGAAACACAATATGAAAATCAAATTTAGCAATTTTTTAATCGCGGTACTTGCCTCAACGGTTATTTCAACCACGGCGTTCGCACAACTTTCGAGAGATATACAATGGGCGACCGAGTTCGTAAACAATTCGCAACCGCAGAGCGACAGCGAACGAGTGAAGATAATAGACCAGGTTCTGGCAAGGCTGGGCCCGCACCGAAACACGAATGCCGATGTACAGGCATTGACCAGTCTTCTGGAACTCCAGCGCGACTGGCTCAGGCTCGATCAAAATGCCTTGACGGACAGCGCGAAAAGAGCCGTCGAGGCTCCAAGCATACCCGAACGGTACCGCGCGTTTGATCAGGCCAACTTAGAGCTGTTCGACCGCCTCGCAAATTACATGAGCGTACTTGGGCGGCCCGAGATCTCGGCGAAAGACGCAGAGAAGATGCTTGCGTCGTTAAAGATCGCGTCGCAGTGGCTGGACGATATCAGGGACCCGTCGGTATTCGGCGGAAAGGCTTCGGTCATCACCAAATTGCTTTCGCGGGCAGACGGTATTGCGAAGTTGAAGAATACGGCCACCGACCCGCGGGCCCGGCCGTTTCTCGCCGGGATCGAAAGCACATTGGGATCGATGAAAGCCACGGCCGGCAGATTGGGTGTGTCGATGCCAAACCCGATGAGCGTATTCCAGCTGCCGGCAGTAACCACAGCCGCGATGGTGGACGTTACCGCAACAGGGACCTACCAAGTAGCCGACACAATGGATGACGTTGCTTTAGCAATGAAGGGAGATGAGGCAGCGTTACAGCGTTTGCCGGGCCATGCCGCACGAATAGGTGCGACGCTTTCCCGCGAGAATTATGGAAAGGCGATGGCAAAGGCGATGATCGATACCCTTCTCAGTAAGATTCCTTTTGTAAGGACCTTAGCGAAATGGAGCGAGCCAAAGTCTTTAGCAGCGAATTGGTTAGTAGGGAGTTGGAAAGTGTTCGATTGGCAAAGTAGTTCAGTGCATCTGATTATTGAATTTCGCCAGGAGGCCGCCGGCATATCGGGATATCTCCATACACTGAATGATGAACACCTCAAGAGTTTAGGATTTAGGGAAGGCGAACTCGTTTTTCGGAACTTTAGGTTCTCTCCCCTTCGGCCAGAAACGCATGCATCCGGAGAGTGTCGCTATATAGCCTTAGACAGCAGCAGGTCGACCAACGTCAAAGCAGACGGATGGAGGGAGACAGCGTGGAGACCCGACGGCTTTGGTGGGTACGAAACCGGTGATAGACATTGCTTGGTTGAAAATACAAAAGATTCTTATAAAAGTAGGATTGAAAAAATGAAATAAGATCGAGATCGTCGTGCCCATTTCTCGCAGACTTCTCCATTTGCTATTTTTATCCTGATGCGGCATGCAAACAGCCGTTGCCCTTGGATGTTTATAGCCAGGCGAGAGCTAGGGCGAAGCGAGAGGCGCAACAACGAATCGTTAAGATTGAACGCCTGCGTAGTGACTACAGCACACCTTGAATCAGGAATCTTTAATGGTGGATCACCTCGAGCTCACGTACCAGCAATGGGTGCAGCCCTTTTACATGCGCTTCCTGCATGGAAACTTTCGTCACCTTTGTCAGGCCCGGGAACCTTCCGAGGAGCGGGCGCGCTTCATTACGAGCCTGCAAGCTGCCCTGAGTGAGATCGAGCCAGGCGTAATCGATCGGCTTTGGGGAGGCGAGTGGCGCGCACGGCTTTGCGCAAGCTGGTTCTGTGGATTGAAATCGTGGAGACAATACCGGGAACTCATCGGTGAAGCACTGCTCGAGAGCCAGGTCTGCTACGCTGGTCAAGGTTATTGCGTGGCGCTTGCCTGTTTCGGAGATCCGGCCAGCACCGAGTACTTGTGCAGATACCTTGATATCTATCTCCCGCAACTCGACAAGTTCTATAACCAGCACTGGGCGATGCCGGCGCTGATTTGGATTGATGAAAGACTCGCCACCAATCATTCAAGTGAGTACCTCAAACTGGGAGGGCTCTGGGATTGCTGGATTGCCGGAGATCCCGGAAGAGCAGGAAATTCGTGCCTGGAGGTTTCCAAACGACGGTTCAACGAGACCTTGCTCTGCGCGATCGAATATTTTGGGGCTTCCTCTGCTTTCGGAGGCCGCAGCGATCAGCAAGTTACATAATCTCCAAAAGTGATGGTCTGTCAGGGAGTCCTTATGGTTTTCTCCAGTGGCAGAATGGGCTCCCCTTTGCGAGACATGTCGGGATGAAGATGAGCACGGTAATAGATATGATCTCAATACTTATGCGGTACAGGATAAGCTACGTTGCCCTCCTGCTGGCCCTGGCGATACTGATGACGTTGCCGGCGACGGCGGACGCCTGCGCCTGCTGCGCTGAACGCGGTACATGGTTTCAGGAGACGGCACGAGCCGACCCCGAGGTGCTGGCGATAGTCGGAGACCTCGGCGGCAGACTCGATCAGATCGCTTCGTTGTATCTAAACGCGACGGCGCCGGAAGAAGTCAAAGGGATTTCACTCGCCTCCGAGACGTTCATCCTGCGGCGCCTACGGCCTCACACGCGCGAGTGGAAGTTAGAGTTTACTGACCAGCGCGGGGGCCGCGGCACTCTTACTTTTACCATCCCAGATACTGCCGTCTTTTTTGGCACTGACCCCAGAGATGGCCAGCAAGGAGGCGCAGGAGGCCCGTTGCTTTACAAAGAGTGGCGATTCGAAGGTTCAGTCTCAGGCACAGGTATTTTCAAAGGCGGAACTACGGCTAAAACCAAATTCCGACTCGTCTTCCAGGGCCGTGGGAACATGTGCCGGAACGCGGACGACTTTAGGACTTGGGTCTTGCAAGTGCGGGGGCCGCGCGCCGAATACGCTTTTTACGGATCAATAAACCCTCGTGCCAACCAAACCGGTCAAGTGGGCACCGGCTCAAACACCTTCTCGTATGATGCGCTTGATTTGGAATTCGGCACACAAGGCTTAGGGCGAATCGAACCTTTGAATTCTTGGCGGGCGTTAATCCGGGGAAGATCGGCGATCCGCTGTGACAACATTCAAAAACGAATCGCCCTTTGAACCGCTGATCAATAATGCGAAATACATCAGGCCCAACACCTCAATACAAGCGGACAATTATGGGGCTATTTCATACTCGCAATCGAGAGGGCGATTTGGTTCCGCCTGGGGCGTTCAGACACGGAACGAGGCGGAGGAGAGGGCTCTGGCTTCCTGCAATAGGTCGGACTGCCGGGTCTTGTTTTGGTTCAGGAACTCCTGTGGTTCGCTCGCGCGGGCCAGGAACGGGGCGCTGGAATGGAGTTCCGGGCGAAGCCTTGTCGAAGCGAAAAATCTGGCTGCGAATCGGGCACCAGACGTTGGGGTAGCTGTAAGCTGATCTGCTCCGTTTGCTCTAGAGGTGATGTGCCATAGGCTATACACCCGATTTGAGTTCCGCCCTATCGCTGTGAATGTACGCATTGACAGGTTCGTTGAGTTGATAGCGATCAGTAAGTTACAGATCTCCGAAAGCGATGGGACCATTGAACATGCAGTTAGATTCCGTTGCTTATAACGTCAAAGGGAAGGAGAGCAGGAAGATGAAAAAATCGGTTCTTATTATCTTAACAGTTGCAGGTCTCTTATGTGCCGGCACCTTACAGATTCCTAACCATAATAAAGCTGCGGCTAGTGCTCGTGTGAGCGAGGCTGAAGACCCGCAGCAACCTCCTTCCAACTTCACCTTAATGCCGCGAATTGTAAGTATTTCGACAGGCGATGTCTCGCGAAAATCAAACAGGAAAGACAGCGACGGATTTGACCTGCCGCCGTGGGATAGAGTGGAAGTGGCGGGGCTCTACTTCAAGCAAAGACCTGTTAGCGGTGCGCTCGTCACAGTTGTTCCTTTAGGTGTGAATATCGAACCCGTAGACGTGAAGATAGCGAAAGCGAAAGCATGCGAGCGGATGTTGGAGGAACTACCGATTCAGTGTGAAGTCGAGCTTGCGCCTTTAACACTAAGAGCATTCTTCGAATACGAACCTCCATCTGATAGACGAAGCGACCTCCCTTTTCGCGTGTTGGTTCTTTACCCTCGCGTGAGCAATGCTCGCGCCTTAAGCAAATCCGAACTCAGGCCAGCAATGCTACCGCAAGGAGTATCGCCTAATGTTGTTTCCGCCGCTGTTGATCTTACCGGTGACGGAATGCCAGATGTGTTGGTTACAGACTTCTGCTGCGATGCGCCTGGACGGTCAGACAACTGCGACTACACTTGCGGCAAGACTCGAATCCGAGAGGGACGTAGCTGGAAAGTTGTAGACTCTTACATCCCGGCATAGTCATGCAAACTGTTAAGGATTCGAGAGCAGTCTGGCGGGGGCTAGTATTGGTGGGAAGAGTGGGGTTAAAAACGTCACCTACCTATTGCCTTTCCTTTCGTAGGCGAAATGTCCAACGGAGGAATTTATGATCGGTTCTCGCGACAGGCATTTTCAACTGATTCTGCACTGCCGCGGCAAAATGTGTCCGGCTAGGGAGGATTTTCAAGAGTTATCGCCATGGAGTGTTCGGGCGGTGGGCTACGAGATCACATACAAAGCAGCGAGGGAATGACAACGAGGTCATCTCACTGGAGTATCAAGATTCCGATGTGTACAAGGGCATTCCGAACTCACCTTGGGTGCTCGCGAGTTGCCTTTCTCGGCATTTCCTCCAAGGCTTCCTCGCAGCGGTACTTATCCATGACTGCTTGGAAGTGCGCCTCGCTCCAGTCCAATGCCGCGAGCTGCTTGGGGGTAAGGATCTCTGCCAGGCGCCGGTCGAGCGTCCG
>DATKDA010000162.1:0-11922 GCA_035512935.1 Pyrinomonadaceae bacterium
ACTGAAGAAGGTTAACCGCCTCTTCGAGGTTTTCATCGCCCAAGACAGGTTCGCGCGGCCAGTCTTGCTCTTTCGCAGCGACTGGCATCTGAGGAATGTCGAGGAGAATCACCCGCAATTGGGGCTGAGTGCAGTCGCCCCGCTCTTGAACAATATGGTGGAAACTGATCGGTTTGAATCCTTAAGACATTTTAATGATACGCGGACAAGGCTTGTGGAAGCGGCGGACGCGCTGGCGAAGCTCGCGGAAAAGCGGCGCGATACGGGACTGTCTTTGCGGGCATGGGCGCTGTCGTGGAAACTCGATAATGCCGGCTTTCGCGTGGTCCTTGCTGGAGATAAGCGTGGAAAATCCACGCTGATAAACTCACTGCTTGGCACCCGTTTGTTGCCTGCGGGAGTGGTTCCTATGACTTCGCTGGTGACAACAATCTCCTATGGCGAGCAACCGTATGCTCGTCTCCATCGGATTGACGGCGAGGTTGAAGAAGTAAGCATCAGTAAATTTCTGGAATACGCAGGAGACGCGGACGCTTCTGACGGTACCGTCTCTCTGGAAATTAAGTATCCAACTCTACTGCTGCGCTATGGGGTGACGCTTGTCGATACACCTTCCAGCGGATCGGGCAATAACGACAAGGCTCAAGGTCTGGCTCAACCCTTTGAGGGGGCGGATCTAGTCTTACTGCTTATCTCGGCAGATCAGCCAATAAGTCATGGCGAGCTCGATCTTTTACAGGGGATTAGGCGCGCAGCGCCAGTGTTCGTCGTCCAGAATAAAGTGGATTACTTGCCTAAGGATGAACGCCAGGCCTCGCTCGATTTTCTCCGCAAAGTTTTAAACCGTGAGCTGGCTGACGACACAACGAGAGTTATTCAAGTCTCGGCCAAGCGCGCTCTGAAAGCGAGAGTTGACGGCAAAGGTGATGCAACAGGAGGAGTTGCTCGTCTAGAAAAAGCCATAGTGGAATCTCTTTCGGCAGAAAAGGGAGCGAAACTGCTAGCAGAAGCGCGCCTGGGTCTCGGAAGACTAGCGAAGGAAGCGTCGCAGGTTGTTAAGGTCGAGTCACAGTTGACACAGTTGCCTCCTGGTGATCTGCAACCGCTCAAGGCCAGGTTTGAGGAGGAGATCAACGAAATCTTCACTAGCCAACGGCGTGCGGAGTTCAATATCCGTCGTGGAGCCTTAGCAGTCGCCTCACGGGTTGAGGAAGAGATAAAGGAATTGATCTTTCGACACCTCTCTATGGTTGATCAGCGCACCGAGGAAGTGTTCGCCCGCTCAAATGACCTACGAGCCCGAATGGAGTCTCTGAAGGCACTTGCCGACGAGTTAGAGTCAGCTGGTCAAGAACTGCTTGTTACTTGCGCCGCTGTTCAGAATAAGCATGCCGGCAGATCACAAGAGAAGCTCAAAGAGATCTTCGAGCAGCATGCGACGGAGGTATTTGTGGAGCTAGAGCGGCTCACGAAAGAATTGTTCGGTGTTGGCGTGACTGTGCCAATTGGTGACAACATTCTTCTCCAGAACGAGCGTGACCGCTTAGTAGGCGCATCTCCTATGTCGCGCACTGCTTTGGGCCTGTTGCCCTTAATTCTCCCATCCCGCTTTGCCACGCGGCTAGCGCGTTCAGCGTTTCGCCGGGCTGCTTCCAATGCTACTAAAGTTGCACTCGAGATGAGTGACTCCTTCCGTCGAGAAGTAGAACAGGAGAGTCAGAGCTTCATACACGACTTTCGGGAGCGAGTCAGGTTAAGCGTCGGTAAGATAGAGGACGCACTTGAGCGCTGCAATGAGATGCAGCTTGGAAGTTCAGTGAAGCGCGAAGCGCGGCTACGTCTTCTTGCGAAGGACACAGCAAAACTGGACGTGATTCAAGGTCTGGCAGATTCTTAAGGACTGAAGTCGGTGACAGTCAGATTAGGTCCTCTCCCATATGACCCCTCAATCAAATAGCATACTAACTTCATGAGTAGTCCCTTGATTGTTTGGTTTCCCGGCATGGGGCAGACCTCCTGCACGGAGGTGGGAGGCAAAGCTGCCTCGCTTATCCGGATGACGGAAGCCGGCCTTCCTCGGGCGACGACGAGCGCACCGCGAAGCGCACCTCATTGCCCGGGGCGGTGAGGCGTAGGAGTAGGGTTTCCAGCGCATCATGCTGACCTGTCGTCAGCATCGTTCGCTGGGGGCTACGAGACGCGGCTGGGCGTGCGTCCGGACGATCTGGAGAGTGCAGTGCGCCATTGCTTCGCGTCGAGTCTCGACGTGCGCGTGTTGACCTACAAGAAGGAGCACGGCTTTGACGTGTGGTCACCACGTATCGCCGTCATCGTGCAACGGCAGCTCGACAGCGAGGTCGCCGGCGTCGCTTTCTCCTTGAATCCCGTGACGAACGACTACGATGAAGCAACCGAGAAATCGGCAGCATGACCCTACGAAGGCGGCCGAAGCCGCGGATCAAAGTCGAATGGTTGTTGCTTTATTACACGCATTTCTACGGCGCGTGGATGAAGTGGATTCAAGATTACGTTAATACTTTTGGGCAACACAAGACTGGGAACTCTTAACGCCAAACTCCGCTTGTCGTCGAGCCATTTATCTCCCACAGCTCGAGCGTATGCTAAGTCCCTTGCCCACCCTCTTTTGAGGGAGGATGCGTCGATAACGGTTATTGTATCGTCTGGTACATGAATCTTGAATGCCACATAATCCCGAGGCAAGGCTCCTGGTAGGTGAACGAGCGCCTCGGCCAAGCAGAGAGCCAACGATTCGGAGGTATATACAGCAGATTGCCCAGCAGAGTTCCAGCGGCCTCCAGCCAACCGCGCTCCTTCACCATCCAACGCGGGATAGCGCCCGCTTGCCAGGCGCCAAACGATACTCACTCAAGTGATCGCTGCTCCATTGATAACATGGCAGAGCTTATGCGAAAAGATTTCGTTTATGGCTTCAAGATTAATTGAGCGGTTCTTGTTCAGGGCTTCCATGCTCTGCCTGGTACTCTCACCCAGCTTCGCTCACGGGCAGCGCTACCAGGACTTCACCACGAGGACTCCCCTGAGGGAGGACCACGTGCTCGTCATCGGCTTCATGGGCGGGCGCGAATCGTGGAACAACCGCAAGCGCGGCGTGCGGAAACTGGCCCTGAAGTTGCGCGCCATGAACCTTCCGGGCGTTCACGTCGAGACCGTCGAAAATAAGAAACGTCGGGTGGCCGTCGAGCTGATCCGTAAAGCATTCGACCGCGACCAGGACGGGCGGCTGGACGAGCGGGAGCGGGCCTCAGTCCGCCTGATCGTCTACGGGCAGAGCTTCGGCGGGGCGGCCGTGGTGAAATTGGCGCGACAGCTCAAGCAGATGAACGTGCCGGTGCTGCTGACGATCCAGGTCGACAGTGTAGGCCGCGGCGATAAGGTGATCCCCGCGAACGTGATGCGCGCCGCCAATCTCTTCCAAAGGGACGGACTCATCATAAAAGGTGAACGGCAAATCCGCGCGGAAGACGCCAGCAAGACCACAATCGTCGGTAACTTCAAGTTCGACTATGACGGGAAGAAGATTGATCTCTCGGAAGTCTCGTGGCTGAAGCGGCTATTCCAGGCGGCGCATACCAAGATGGATCACGACCCGGAGGTATGGGCCCTGGTAGAGAAGACCATACTAGAGGTCATATCCGCTAGGTAAGTCTATCGTGAAAGAGGTTGCAGTCCGGGCGGAACAACTTTTTCCGATCCTGAGGCATCTTACCGTGTCTCAAAATTCTCACTTTCCCCGTACGAATCCAGATGCCTTTTTATGTCAGCGGACCTGCGAGCCGCATATATCATATTGTTCTAGAGCGCGGTCGTGCCTACACTCTTTGCGGCTTAAAAGTGAAGGGCTTAAGAGTCATTCTCTCTCGGAAACCGAAAAAGGGCTCGCTCTGCCAGCATTGTGAGAGATTAAGAAAGAGTCAGTTACCCGATGCTACTCAATTAATGAAAATCGCTTATTGAAAGCTTGCGTATGCTGCTCTCATCTCACTTTTCTAGCTCTAAACTCTAAACCAGTTTCAGTGGTTATTGGTTAGCTCGCGCCGCCTGAAGTAGATGGACGATGTCGGTATAACCTCTCTCTTGCGCCAGCATTAGGGCTGTCTTTCCAGTTTGAGTGAAATTCGCTGAAATGTCAGCGCCCTTATCTAACAAATCGCGGACAATGTCGGCGCCACCAGCGGATGCCGCCAGAATCAGCGCAGTGCCACCATCATTAGCTGTCACATTCACATCAGCCCCATGCTCCAGCAGTGCTTCTGTGGTATCGGTGTGCACGTTGGTAACAGCGAACATCAGAGCTGTCCGGCCTTCATCATCTCTTTGATCGGCTTCCGCCCCACTCTCGAGTAAGGCTTTTACCGTTTCAGTTCGTCCTTCGAGTGCTGCACGCATTAGTTCTGTATGCCCACCTTCATACTTAGTAGCTTCACTTATCTGTGCGCGTGTCGTCATAATCACCTCTTACTCAAAATCATTTCGTGTCGAGACGGTTTGTTTCGCGCCCTGCTGGAGAGGCCTTTTGTTGTGGGGAAAACTTTTCCAATAGGTTTTGATGATAGATGTAGCCGCGTTCGTACCCGCGTTGGAATGCTTCTGTCTGTTGCTCGTCGCCGAAATATTGACGAAACAAGACGCGGGACTCAGCAAGCGTGTTGCTACGCACACGCGGATGAAGCGCCGCTTCAAAGCCCTGTCGAAAATCTGTTTCATCCAGAACAAAATCACGTCCTTCGTTTCTGTATGCTGCTTCTTCAGCGGCTCTCAACTCATGCCACCAATTTTCGCGCGCCTGATCGAGACTTTCAGCTCCCCCTCGCGCCATCGTCTCACGCGCCGCTTGCGCATGTTTCTCATCGTTTGCCAAAGCGATCAGAACCGTACGGCCCTGCCTGAGTGATGCTTCATAAAGGTGCAATTCATCCTCGCGAAGATTTTTGGCTGCTGTTTCATCCAGGGAACTGCCCGCCGCTGCCCCGATTGCTGCTCCTCCTGTGCCCAACAAAGCGGCGGCCAGCACTCCCGCTACAAAGACAGCGCCAACGCCCGGTACGAAGACACTTCCGACAGCCCCGCCCAGCATGATTCCCCCCGCGATGCCAATTCCTCTGCCCGCCGCACTGCCGATCTTCTCCCCCTTGCCTCGTTCATCGGTCTCAACTTTGGGCACGACGTCTTCTACTTCTTCGTCCGTAGCACCCGGGGACAGGAGGATGAGACGTTCATCCGTGATACCAATGGAATGCAACTTATCGATAGAGCCTTGGGCGCTCGCGCTACGCGGGAAGATTCCGGCAATTGAGATCATGTCAAACCCTACCTCCTCCTTCACCGAAGTCCAGCCGAAAGACTACGCCACGCCCGGGGCGGTAAGTTCGCCTGATTGGGAATGATGGCGAACATCAAGAGCAACAATCCCACTATAATATCGTTTTGCAACGCTGGCGGGGCAGGGTAAGGGGAGGCCCAGAATCCGAATGCGATCAGCCAAAAAGCGATTACAAGATTGGTCACATGCGCAAATCGCAATGGAGGCCAGAACGAAACGATAGCAAGCACGATGACGGCAATGGCCGAGAACAGATCGTTAACCCATAGAGCTCTTTCATCGGCAGCGTGGCGAAAGATGAAGGGGCTCACGGCAAGCCAGCAACCGAGCATCACTTCAATAATCCTTGCCCACATTTACGACCTCACTTTATGCAGCGAGAGCCACTTCATCAGCCGCGCGTGACGCTCGTCCCCAAAAGACGTCCCAGACAACTTGCACCTTCCGCGACCGCCGCCAGACGCGCCTGAGGTACAGCAAAGTGGACCAGACCTCGTCGTATGCAAGACCGACAAGTAGAAGAGAGATCACCGCCGTCACGAGACAGAGAAAACACCAGGCGCCAACAACAGCACCTTGCATCACAACTAGCACAGCGCTAACGATTCCGAGTGGGATCACGTCGAGCCCAAAAAGCACCACAACCCAGGGGCGATACTGCCAGCGGCGCGTCGAGCCGGCAAGCCCGAAAATAAGATCTCCGAGATAAGCAAGCGCGCCCAGCGCGGCGTCGGGTATGCGAAACCAACGACGCATCGTCTCAGAAACTTCCGAATCAAGCACATGTCGTGTTTGTTCTCCGAAAATCGGATCCCATACGGATCCGATCAATCGCCACTGGTAGAGCGCCATGTAGGAGGCGATAAGGAAGGCCAGGCTTGCTAGCAGACAGATTGGTATGCGTTGTCTCCAAGAAGACGGATTATACTTCCAGGGAGGAGCGTTCACATCCATGTTCGGGATGTTGTCGGCAAGTTCACTCATTCTGAAAAACCCATGCAGGCTGCTCATCAATCTTCATGCTCGTTCCAAACCAAATCGGGCCGCTCCGTAGGACCTGGCTCAGCATCCGGCGGCTGCCCTGGTACCGGATTCGTCGCATCGCCTTCCGGATCATTGGGTTTTGTTAACGGCTGCTTAGGTTCGGTACGCCACTGTGGCGACTCGTCCTTCTCATCACGACTCATAGCATTCTCCATTCGTCCTTGCCGTCAAACTTTAGCTTGATGCTTTCGAGGATGCCTTTGAATCCTCGTTCTGCTTCTCTTCATCTTCCGGCCATGACAAGCCATTCATTTCGTACCACCTTCGCGGATCTTGCTTCAGACGACCGATCATTTCCGGCAGAGTCTCGCGTAACGTATGCTTCGGTTCCCAGCCGAGTCGTTCGCGAGCATGCCCGATAGCGACCGGATAATGTGCGTCAGCCAGGCCAACCATCCATGGTTTTATGAAAGTCTTTTCGTCTCCTCCCATCTTCTCCTGCGCCCATGCTCCCGCTTTCGCCATTACTTTTGGGATACGAATCGTTGGCCACTCCTTGTGGTGTAGTAGTTCACCTATCTGATCCTGCAACTCGGCGTAGCTCATCACGTCGGGCTCGGCAATTAAGAAGATTTCATTCTTTAGTTCGCTCCGGAGATCGACGACCCTTTGCAGACAACTGATTAGGTCGGCAAGGTGAACGAACGCTTGCCCGTGATCGCTATCGCCCGGGAAAAAGTAACTCTCCAATTTCTTCTCGTAGATGCGGCTGATCTGTTGTGCGATCGGAATCGAATGGCAGTCTTCGTCGTAAACTCCAGCAATGCGCAGGATGACTGTCGGAATCTGTCCGCGCTCCTGCCGGATCAGTTGTTCCGCCTCGATCTTAGAGCGCGGATAATCCCAAGGCTCGTCCTCCAACGGAGAGAACTCGGTTATTTTCTCGTCCTCTTCCGCCGGTTCCATCACCAGCAAGCTGCTGGAGAAGACGAATTGTTCTGTTTGAAATTCCCTTAGCTTCTTAAGCAAGCGAAACGTCCCCTCAACTGTCAGCTTGCGGTACATATCGCTCGGTTCTCCCGAAAAGTCATAGTAAGCCGCAAGATGAATTACACTGGCCAGGAGCTCACCATGCTTGTCTCGCACCTTATCGAGCGCCCGAACCACTGATTCGTCTTCGGTTAAATCACACTCGATGAAGTCAGTTCCGGGTACATTTTTCTCAGGGTATTTCAAGTCCAAGCCGACCACTTCAAAATTTGAACAGAAGGCTTTCAGCACTTTTGTCCCGATTAAACCGGAGCTTCCTGTTACCGCGATGATTGGTTTCTCGGATTTAGTCATTCTTAACCTTCCTATCCTCCAAATCGCCGTGCTCAGCAAGCGCCCGGATTTCGCTTAGTGCGCTATCGTCTCCTGCGGCGAATTCCTAGTGCTTTGTGGCCAAAACAACGCCATCAACCATGTCGGCCGGGAGGGCGGAGCGGAAGCGGAGCAGAGTTTTTACCTCGTCCGCAGACTCGATTTCTATTGCTGCATTCGCGCCCTGTGATGTTTGTTCAAGCCAGACACGAGTAGGGTCCGTGATTGTATGCGTCACATGATCTTCCGAAGACTTGCGCAGGCTGATCGCAATTGTCTGAGAGGCATTATCTTTCGATGTGGCGGTGATGCCCTCAAGTGGCAGATCGCGCGCCTCCCATTGTGCCCCAATGTCAGTGGCGAAGATCTCTAAAGTCGCCAGCCATCCTTCATGCTGACGACTGAATGTGTCGAGAAACGTCTTCCATTCGTCGCGTGGAATTTCTTGCGTTGGCATAATTCCTCCCCTATAGGCCCCAAGGAAAAGTCTCCGCGGGCTCGCCGGCCTTTTCCATATTCCACTCTTCAGCATTTTTTACGAGCCGGGCATTCCGTTCGACTACGCGCGCAGGGCTTGATTGCTAGATTGTTTCATTCGAGACCCCCCGTTAACGTCATTATGGTGCGATCCATTTTCACTCGCATGAAATCGGAACATCCAATTCATTTCCGTACAAGTTGCACACACTCCCACCTTCAAGCTTTAATGCACAGCCCGAAGATTGGCAGCCTAGCTGCTGAAACCCATCAACTTGCTCGCCTTTAAAGCTTTCTCATGCTGTGAAGAAGCAAGATGCATACCGGCTACAACGTTTTATTTGCCACATAATGCAATAGGTGGTGTTAACGCAAGGGTTGCTCACCCCGGACTTTGGTGATATAAGCCGCGTACTGCACATCGCATGTTCCTATCCATCAACCTGGCCAGCAGCAGTAGGAATCCCGATTTCTTACTAATCTCAACGCTGGTTTAGGGAATTCGAGGATCGAGTTCGTGGTTCTTCGTCGCGGTTATTCACCGTTAGCGCTGAGGTCTTGTTATTTCCTAAACATCAAAAACATCGGAGGTTACTTGATGAAAAGAAGCATCCAACGACTACCGGCAACTTTTGCTTTCTTCGCGCTCATATTTCTAATTTGTACATCCGCCTCTGCCCAAAGCGGTGACGCCCCGGGCACCCGGGACCATCCATTAGTCACGCGCTATGTCGGTTCATCACTTAGAGGCTATGACGCAAAGGAGTATGACGCTTTTACGTTGACTTTGGGACCAGCAAAGTACGAAGGCGGCAAGTGGGTCGCAGAGAAAAAGAGAGATCTGGAAGGAAAAGTTACGAGGCTGCTTTACGTAGGGCCGGAAGGGCGTTCCTCTTTGGAGGTGTTCCGCAATTACCAAAATGCTTTTCGCCAAGCAGGATTTCAGACACTGTTTACCTGCTCGACCACGGAATGTGGCCGGAACTTTTACAGTGTCGTATATCCAAGTGGTCGTTACTTCCAAGTTCCCTCTCCCTACAGAGACTGTGTCAAAAGTGCTTCATAGTGGGTCGCAGTCAGTACCGTAGCGCGGTAGCGTCGGGTCTTGTTTCCAATTAAGGCCGCAATAGTGCAAAGTGACCCGACGCTACCGCGTTGCGGTATTACATGGCCGCAACGAAAACAATCGGAGGGAGCACAGTTTATGTGTCTCTCTTTACAGCGTTTCACAACGCGCTAAGAAATGAGGGCTGGGAGTCGTTACTGTGCTCAGCTGTATAGGCAATCTTGGACCGAGATGGAATTTCTCCTTCCAAATCAAGCCGGAATCCAAGCCGGAGTTACAAGAGATTGCAAACCTCTTAAGGCAGAGCCCCTCGTTGAACCTGTTCGTTGTCGGTCATACGGACAATCAGGGCGGCCACGACTACAACATGGACTTATCACGCCGGAGGGCCGATGCAGTTGTGAAGGCTCTAGTGGCCGAATATGGTATTCCCCGTAGCAGACTTGAAGCTGCCGGGATAAGCTTTCTTGCGCCCGTCGCGAGTAATGCAACGGAGGAGGGGATGAACGATCTTCTTCGATGGCTGGTTAGAAGTTAACAGCTTCCTATTCTTGGGACTTCACAGCTCTTACTCCAGGAGGCAGTCAGATGCATTCATTTCCAGGACGCCGGCCCGTGCTTACATTGCTTCTACTCGTGTGGACGCTCGGATTCGCGACCGCCTGTTGCGGCATTCGTTTCCCATTTGCTCAAACCAATGATGCTAAAGAAGGGTCGCGGCCCAGCACCACCAGGAAATCAGGCGCGCGGGATCGAGGTCCAAGCCGAAAGGATCTCGCTCGCTTCTACGGAATTTATGGAGATCCCAAGGACGAGGACGGGACGGGGCAAAGGTTCTTCGTCTATGAAACTTGCGATGGTCGTCTCCTATTTGGGGGCATGTGGGGGGATGTCGCACCCTGGGTCTTTAGGTCAGTCTCAGACACGGCCTTCGAGGCGATCCCTGCGGGCGGGATAGGGAACGACCGACTGGAATTCCAAGTCGGCTGGAACGGCAAGGTCCATGCGGTGGCCCACACCCTGGAATGGAAGAAGAGCCCGCTCGTTCGGCTGGGCGACCTTCCACCCCACCTCAGAGAGAGGGAATGTCCATGACTCGATTTGGGTTTAATTAGATGTGCTTGACCCAGCCACGCCCCTTGATCTTGAGACAAGGTCTGGTCTAGATTAGCAGTACTCAAAAGCCCCTAACTCACTGCCCCGATCAAAAAGGGCGCTCGTCAAACGCACTAACGGGCTCCCCTATTCGATTTAATGGAGGTGTCGAAATGTTGCGCGAGTTATGGGAGACGTTTGTATTGCTGATCCCTGTTTTCATGCTTCTAGCAATGATGTTTGGGGCTGGCTTCTTCATTGGACGGAAGAGTGTGAGTAAGTCCTAGTTCGCCCCCGGTAGCAACGGGCCAACTTGCTCGTTTGGAGACCTGTGGACAGAGGTTGTCATCATGACGGCTGTTACGGGCGCTGTCGATTGGAACTAAGAAAGATGGGCTGCGATGTAGAACATGAGCTGGTGCAGATAGGTGGAGCATTGCTCAGAGATCTCTAAGGCGAACTGCACCATTTGTTCTCTAAATAGAAGCCCGCCAATGGCAACCATAACCCCGCTGCCAAGTAGCAGTTGTGAGACGAACTCGTGGGCCGAACCTTCAATATTCTTCATTATTGTTTTCCCCAAGTGGAACCTAAGAACATCACGGCTCGGGCTGCAGGGAATAGTTGAGCTAATTTGGGGAGAGCCCGCGCGGGTCAAACAGCCTGTAATTGTTCTTAAGTGCTTTGTTGATTTCTGAGGCGGACGGGGCGAGGAACTGCATAAACAAGCTGCATGCCGGAAGTAGATCTCAGTGCAAACCGCAGAGATAGTTAGGCTTAAATAAACTCGGGGTTTCTTATAACGGGCACCATGACCGAGCAGTTTGACATGGGTGAAGTGACAGTTCGGTCAACCTAATCGGTTTTGGGGAACACCCTGCTGTAAAGTAGAAGGCAGATGCTCTTTTGGGCAACCGACGATCAGGATGACTTTTGACGAAAAATTTCTTGCTTTGGGAGACGCAATCCCGCCCCTCGTACTGGCGCCGGCCGAATCAACATATTCGTACTGGCGACGATGCGGCAACCTCTTGTTCCTGTCCGGACACGCTCCCCGCTGGGGACGGCAGGGATCTAGCGATCGAGAAAGGCTATTACTGGGATTGCAGGCCACCGCTGGAAATCTTGCTGGCGCAATCTCGCCGTTAGTGGCGGGCGTAATCCTTGCGCGCACCGGTAGCTTTGACGGGGTCTTCTACTTCTATCGAATCGTGGCGTTGATTGACGGTAAGCGCGGTAATCTGGAATGTGCTTGCAACCGGCGAGAAAGTGATCGATTGAAAACTTCCCTTTGAGGAGGAGCAGAAATATTGAGAGCGGTTGTCATTAACGAGCATGGTGGCCTCGATGTCCTCAAGTATACCGACTTTCCCGAGCCCGAAATTGGGCCCGGAGAAGTTCTAATTGAGGTAAGGGCCTGTGCCCTTAATCACCTCGATCTCTGGGTCAGGCGAGGGCTGCCGGGAATCGAATTCAAGTTTCCGCACATACTCGGTTGCGATGTTGCGGGCGTCGTCAAGTCGGTAGGCGAAGGTGTCAAGAACGTTAAAGCGAACGATCGGGTGCTCGTATCGCC
>DATKDA010000163.1:0-6563 GCA_035512935.1 Pyrinomonadaceae bacterium
GCGGAAGGCAGCGTTTACGAATGCGTTTGCCCAGCGGACGGAGTTCACAGACGCTTACAACGGGTTGACCAATATCGAGTATGTCCAGGCCTTGATGGGGCGGTATAGCCTGACCCAGATCATAACGCGCGATCCGGCCAATCCTGATGGTGACCAGAAGGTAACGCGGACGACTCAGCAATTAATTGATGATTTAACTGCGGCGACGTTGACGCGAGCGCAGGTGCTGCGGATGATTGCGGATTCGGATCAAGTCTTTAGTCTGGAATTCAATAGGCGTTTGTGGCGATGCAGTACTTTGGATATCTCCGGCGAGCGCCTGAGCAGGCAGGATCTGATTCGTGGTTGCTCTATCTGAATGCGAATCCGACGGACTTCCGGACTATGGTGAATGGGTTTATGAACTCGATCGAGTACCGACTTCGCTTTGGACCAGAGTAAGTTCGCGGGCCTTTCATCTTAGCCCCAGCATCAATAAGGCGGAACGGTCTGAGACTCTACGTTCTGGCGACTGCAACCACTCCTGGTAAGCAGCGAGTTCGGTTTCGGTGATCGGCCGATTGCCCAACCTTGCGGCGGGGGTGCGTTCAAAAGCCCGAGTTGTGAGAGCCATGTGGGGCTTTCTAACTTGAAGCTTCGAGGGTTCTAGCAAGGCCTTCTCCGCAGACTCAACATCGGGGAAAAACTCGTCATAAGCGAGCAGATGCCACACACGTTCGTCGCCTCCCTCCTCCACCACCAGCACACGCAATAAGCCATACCCGCTTTCCAGTTGGAAGACCAGGTCATCGCCAGGTTCGAATGATTGACTCATTGTTGAGACTTTAAGCGAAAAGGCGCCAGGGTCCAAGACTTTGTAGTGCGGGCCCGGCGCCGCTTTTCTTTTCCATGATTGCTGCCTAGGTAATGAAAGCGGCGGCAGGCTGCCGCACTCCAAAGAGAAGAATTGCAAATGCTTGATCACAACTCTAAAATCGCAAAACCCAAATGAGCCAGTTCGATTCCACCAAGGATTACTACAGCGTTCTTGGCGCCGAAGAAAACTCTTCGCACCGTGATATCGAACGCCTTTACAAGCGACTGGCGGCTCGTCTGCACCCTGACCGCGGCGGTAGCGAAGAAGACATGAAGTCTCTTAACGAGGCTTACGGAGTTCTCAAAGACAATACGCTCAGACGAGAATACGATGCGCAGAGGCAAAAGAAAGTAGGCTTCGCTCCCGTTCCTCGAGCGGCGCCCGCCGCGCGCGATGTGGGTTTGATGGGCCACTTTCTTACGACCTTTCTCCTGCTTGCGAGTGGGTTTTTTCTCCTGGTGCTGGTCCGCTTTCAATGGATCTGGTTCCTGTGGCCGCTCGCGATCCTCGCCGTGGGGGTACTGTTCTTTGGAATCCTAATGGCTCGCAGCGCACTGGCTGCCGTCAATGCCTCGCTTCCACGCTCAAATCTGCTGCGCCGGCACGTCATTTTGCAGGAGGCAGCCTTCTGGGCTCTCGTGGTCTTTGCCGGCTATGGTGTCTATCTTTTTCTGAGCGGGGTAAAATGAAGGTCGTAACATGAAGTTGACGGGAATGGATCTGCTATTTCTCGAGGTGAATAACCTCGAAGAATCGCTCGCTTTCTATCAGGGGCAACTTGGGTTCGACCTTGAATCAAACAATATGCTCGCGGAGCCTCCTATGGCGACCTTGCGGGCCGGCAATCTTAGAATCACTCTTGTTCAACATCTCGAGACCATGCTAAGGAGAGGCCGAGGAGCGCATTTCTTTCTTGGCGTCGATGACGTAGACGGCTATTACGAACAGCTAAAAGAGCGAGCTGTGCACGTTGAAGAGCCCGCTGATGAAGGCTGGGGCGGTCGCTTTATAACTCTCGAAGACCCCGATAAGTATCGGTTCTTTTTTGTTACGTGGGCTGACGCCGGCGCGATGAGAGAGGAACTCTCACAGTAATACGCCAACGCCTGAGAACGGATTTCAATGAAGAGCAACGACAGGGAAACTCTGTTCCTGCGCTATAAGGATCAACTTGTCAGTATCAAGACTATCTCCGGTGGCATTTACGAAGGTCGTCTGTTGGAGATAACGGATGACTACGTTACGCTGATTGAAGATGAGAAGACAGAACCCGCACGGGTGTTTCTATTTTTCAACGCAATCGAATCGATGGCCGTAGCCGAGATTCCAGAGAGCTAAGAATGCGTTACGTTACGAATCCGCCCAATCCCTGGTTGACGCACTCGGTCGAATGGTTGGGTGAGCCGCCGGAGGTCAAGCTTGAAGTATTCGAGGAGACGGACACGCGCGCGATCATCACCCGTAACAATAGCCCGGATGTGAGTTTTGATTATTCCATTAACTGCTATCGGGGATGCATCCATGGTTGTACCTACTGCTTCAGCCGCCCCACACACGAATACCTTGGTTACGGGGCGGGAACCGATTTTGACCGAAAGATTATCGCGAAGGTAAACGCTCCCGAGTTGCTCCGGAAGGAATTGATGAAGCCTTCGTGGAAAGGCCAGGAGATAGTATTCTCATTTACTTCTGACCCGTACATTCCGCTTGAAGCGCACTACAAATTGACGCGTCGTTGTCTTGAAGTCTGCCTGGAATTTCGGAATCCTGTAGGTGTCATTACAAAGTCGGCCCTCATTCGCCGCGACATAGATGTACTCAGGGAACTGGCCCGCGCAGCCGAACTCAGCGTCTTCTTTACCATACCTTTTACAGATCGCGAGGCCGCGAGAGCTGTCGAGCCATATGCACCCTTGCCCGATGCGCGATTTCACGCAATGGCAGAATTGGCGGCAGCCGGTATTCCGGTTGGAATCGGAATTGCGCCCGTGATTCCCGGTTTGTCGAGTGACATTCCAGAACTGTTAAAGCGAGCGAAAGATGCTGGAGCCAGGCATGCCTTCATAAACATGCTGCGTCTGCCAGGCAGCGTGGCGCCTTATTTTGAACAGCGTCTGCGCGAGGAACTGCCGACCAAAGCCGATCGCATTCTTAACCGGATTAGAGAAGCCAGAGATGGAAAACTCAATTCGAGTGTCTTCGGAGAGCGCATGCGCGGAAAAGGGCCTTACTGGGAGGCGATCTCGCGGTTATTCAAGATTCATTGTGAGCGGCTCGGGTTCAATAGGAAGGATGAGATGAGGAAAGCGGAGAACAAGTTTCGCCGACCTACGTCTCAGCAAAGTCTTTTTGGATGATTCGTTTTTCCACCAAACTGGAGACAGAACGCGCAACTTTACCTATAATACGAGCGTCCCCAGACATTTTTAGGAGGCTCTAACCGATGCTCATCAGAGATGTCATTCGTAACCGCGAGCCTTACTCGCTTACAGCCTCAGCAAGCGTTCAGGAAGCCGCAGAATTTATGGCCGCGCGCAATATCGGCGCCGTTTGTGTGCTTGACGACAATGGAAAATTGCTCGGTGTCTTCTCCGAACGCGATGTGCTTAATCGAGTTGTCGTGCCGCAGCGTGATGCAAATGCCGTGAAGGTCGGCGAAGTGACCAGCGAACTCCGCGCTGTAATCAGATGCGATGAAACTCCGCATCAGGCGCTGGAGCGAATGGAACTAATTGGCAGCCGGCACCTCCCCGTCGTTGACGACGAACGCTGGGTCGGCATGCTCTCCATGCGCGATCTCATGCGCGTCGAGTTGAGCGAACAGGGAGATGAGATTAAGCTCTTGCACGAATACATCTCTCACTAGAAAAGCCCCCGGTTGTTAGAAAGAGTAATCTGGTGCCAACGTGGCCACGGCAGCCAGTCGTGAAGGTTGCGTGTTGACCAAACCCGCAGGTTTGTTGTGCCACGTTCGGAAGAAACCATAATGAAGAAAGTCCAATTAGTTCTATTAGCGGCCCTAATAGTCTTACTTGGGTGTGGCCAGCCACCTCCGGGACAGGGCGCGGGTGAGTTAGCGACCGCAGCCGATCAAGAAGTCAAGTTTCAAATAGAGACCTTTGTTCGTGGTTTGCAAGTGCCATGGTCAATTGTCTGGACGCCGGATGGCAAAATGCTGATTGCCGAACGCCCCGGAAGAGTGCGCGTGGTCGAGAACGGAGAATTGCGCCCTACGCCTCTTTTCACCGTTCCCGATGTGGAGTCAACCGGAGAGAGTGGTTTGATGGGGCTGGCGCTGCATCCTCAATTCTCGTCTAACGGGTTTGTCTATCTCTCGTATTCCTATCGCAGCGATGGGCGCAGCGTTCGAGTCGTCCGGTATCGCATGAACGAAGCCGGCTTTGCGGATCGCACAGTTATTATTGAGGAAATACCAGCAGCCCAGTTTCATGCCGGTTGTAGGATCCGGTTTGGCCCTGACGGCAAGCTGTATATCACTACGGGCGACGCGGCCCGCCGTGAGCTTGCGCAACGGCTGGATTCACTTGCAGGAAAGACGCTGCGCTTGAATGACGATGGTACTGTTCCAAGTGATAATCCTTTTGTGGGTCAGAACAATGCTCGGCCTGAGATCTGGTCATACGGCCATCGCAACGCACAGGGGATGGATTGGCAGCCGGAAACAAACCTGATGTTTCAGACGGAACACGGACCATCGGGTTTTGATGGCCCAGGCGGTGGCGACGAAGTGAATATTGTCGAAAAAGGCAAAAATTATGGCTGGCCGGTGATTCACCACAAAGAGACCCGTGAGGGGCTGGAAGCGCCGCTGCTCGAGTATACGCCGGCAGTCGCCCCTGCCAGTGGCATGTTCTATCGTGGTTCGACGTTTCCCCAGTTCCGAGGCAACTTCTTCTTCGGCGGTCTACGCGGCGAGGGAATCATTCGCGTTGAACTTGACGGCAGAAAGGTCATCGGTCAGGAGAACATGTTGGAGAAGCAATACGGTCGAATTCGTGATGTCGCGGAAGGCCCGGATGGGGCGATCTATTTCTCAACCTCGAATCGAGATGGTCGCGGTACTCCAACCAGTGACGACGATCGAATAATCCGGTTGGTGCCGGTTAAGTAGACTGAGTCCAAAGCTAAGCTCGTGCACATGTCCGCTCAGCAGACTTTCACGCCCAGCACTTGCCTCATTTGCCTCAAGTGGACATAATAGGCGTCCACTTGCCCTTTTTGAAACCAAGCGAGCATTAAGCTCGCTTTTCCATTTACGGAGTAAAGCCTAGTGAGGAGACTGACCCTATTACCCCCTTTTTCGTCTCGACACCCGATGATCCTTTTCCTGATTCTTATTTTTCTTGGCACTGGAGTGTATGCGCAAGAAGGAGCCACACCAAAGCCAACTGCGGCGAAAGACGATGTTCAACGTCGCATAGAACGGGCCCGAGCCTTGGCTGCGGCTCATCAACTTGGGGCGGCCGCCAAAGAGTTCGAGGCTGTTCGGACAGGAACACGGGATGAGGTTGTTCACCACGTAACCTCCGTGATGCTAATCGGTATCTATGTGGAAGATGGGAACTATGCTCGCGCCCAATTCCTCCTGGATGAGACCTTTCGTTTGCAGTCGGTTAAGAAGGACGGTATTGCTGGATACTATGCGGCGGCAGGCCAGGCGATAAATAGTGTAAGGCATCATCTGGAGCGTTATCGCAGCTTTGGCATCAACATCTCGGATGCCGAACTTCCCGACGAAGCTTTGCAGGATCTCAGTCGTCTACGAAGCTTGCTGGAGAGGATGGTTGTGCAAGCGAAAGCGCTTACGAGAAACAATTCGAGGGCTTCTGAAGCCCTTGCATTGCTGGAAGATCTCTCGGCAATCCGTTTGTCTCTGGCTCGAGATGCAAAAGATCGGGCGGCCTGGGAGAATGAACAGGGCTCAGCTCGAAACGCTTTAGCCTCGTCGCATACGGAGATTGCTTCGCTAGCAGGGATTCCTCAGATCGGGGAAGGAAATAGTGGAGCCCGGAATGCGGACCTGATCACGACGGCCACCAACAATGACGGATCTAATGCCTCTTCGAAAGAGGAGCGAGAAGGTGTGCAGACGATTAGCTCCGGATCCCTTAATCACAGGGCCACCAAGCGGGTGGTTCCGGTATATCCTTCAGTGGCGAAGAATGCGGGCATGAGCGGAATTGTCCGCGTTTACGTCACGCTGGATGAAACGGGGCGAGTGACCGCAATATCACGCACGGAAGGCCCTCTTGCCCTCAAAGACGTCGCTGAAGATGCCGCCCGTGGCTGGCAATTCCCGGCAACTGTGGTAGCGGGTAAGGCGGTCCGGGTGTCAGGGTACATCGAGTTTAACTTCAAGCTTTAAGTCCTTAGCCTAGCCAAACAGGATCTGCGAAACTCACAAGAAATAAACAAATACGGACGCCGCTGGAATACCGGATATAGCGTGATGGTGAGGGATTCGTGTGAATTAGTGGATCCTACTTAACTGTTCAAAGAGGATTTATGGCATTAAACAGATACAACGGTATCCCTTTACTTCACAATGTCTTACGAATGTTGACTAAAAAGTAAGGATTAGGTAGAATGCTCGGGCATCAGAGAAGCTAAGCTGCTAAAGAGATATTGAGTCATGAAGATCTCAGCACAGGAAGAGTACGGGTTGCGATGTTTGCTCCAGTTGGCG
>DATKDA010000164.1:0-55261 GCA_035512935.1 Pyrinomonadaceae bacterium
TCTAGACTCCCGCCAAATCGCAAATCAAGAATCCAACATCAAAAATGTCTTTGGGTGGGTCGAAGGGAGTTGAACCCTCACGGGCCGCAGTCACAGTGCGGTGCTCTGCCAATTGAGCTACGACCCACAAAAAGATTTTTAATTTGCGATTTTTGGTTTTTGATTGCGGATTGCGATTAATATAGACAACTCGTCGCTCAAAAAGTGGCCAATCCCCGCAGCAGTGGGTGATTACCTGACCTCAGGTGCAGCCACTCAAAATCGCAGATCTCACATCTCGAACCTAAATCGCAAATCAAAAATCAAAAATTCCAAAATGCTTCGGGGATGACGAGACTCGAACTCGCAAATCAACTGATTGAAAATCAGCCCGCTTTCCATTTCGCGTTCATCCCCATGGTACGCGTGGAGAGATTCGAACTCTCAGAAAACTGATCTTAAGTCAGCCGCCTCTTCCAATTGGGCTACACGCGTCAGAGAAAGTAGATTGGTACCGGCGGAGGGATTCGAACCCACACTGTCTAGTTTCTAAGACTAGCGCCTCCTGCCCGTTGGGCTACGCCGGCATGTGAACGCGGCAGGACTCGAACCTGCGACTTGTCGTTTAGAAGACGACTGTTCTCATTCCCACTGAACTACGGGTTCGTAAGGTGGCTACGGAGGTAGGATTCGAACCTACGTAGACGAGTTTCAGAGACTCGCGCCTTTCCCGCTCGGCCACTCCGTAAAACTTAGTGTTCGACGAACTTCAGTTTGTCGTTTTGGGCTCAGGTATTCGCGGATTGAAGCGAGGCCTCGACCTGCATTCCCTACGTTGACCATTCCAACGCAGGTTTCAGCGTAATCAAAACGACAAACTGAAGTTCGTCGGACTTTTTTGGCGGAAGGGACAGGACTCGAACCTGCAAGCGACTTATGCGCGGTAGTTTTCAAGACTACTGCCTTACCGGTTAGGCTACCCTTCCAGAGATCCCGAACTCTTCCATCAACTCGATTGGCAGGGACGCTCGGATTCGAACCGAGAATGTCGATTTTGGAGACCGATGGTTTGCCAGTTAGCCTACACCCTGAAAAATGGTGCATGTGTTAGGACTCGCACCCACGAAGGACAATGAAGTCCGCCTGATTTACAGTCAGATGCCTTTGCTGCTCAGCCACACATGCAAAATGAATTTCAGATCTCAAATCTCCTACGCAAGATTTCAAATCCAAACTCCATGTGCTAAAAAATAGATGAAGGCAGAGAGAACATTGCCGCCAACACACTTCGAGGCACACTTCTCCTAAGGATGGCGCTTTCGCGGACTCTCGCAAAGGACCGAGATCATCATCCGTTGAAGGGTCCCTGCCTTCATCTCTCGCAAAAAAGTAGTTCGATTGTCAAAAAACTAAAGGAGCGGGCCTTAAGCCTCCCAGGGAAGCTGCCCGCTCCTACAAGTCTCTTGAATTTTGCTTTGAGATTTGGGAGCGGGAGTCCGCTCCCGCTGAATTAAAGCCTGGTATGACGGCTATCTATGGACATCTCTTGTCCGAGTCTGCCGCCAAAAATATTCGTCCCTAATGAGACAGACGCCAGGCTCAGACCTGATGCGCAGACGGGCTGATACATGGCCGCGCCCGGCTGCCATTTGGAGACCCGTTCTTTGTCTGTCCTGCTCGTCAACATTGAAAGTTTACCTCGTCTTGCGTGACCATGTGTCGCGCGAACTGGCTTATATAGAGTATCAAGCGCGGTCCTGTCAAGAATTTTTCTACACAACTTGACTCGTGCTATCTCCGCGCTTCTTTGATTAACTATATAGGAAGGTAGTTGCCTAAGTTCGGTATTGCGATCGTAGGGGAGGAAAACTAAGACCAAGGATCAGTAGATACAGTACAGTTATGAGGACGAGGAGGATTAATCCAGAAGCGTTAGATCACGTTACGGACTCCGCTGTCATCTTATTACGACGAGACGAAATGAACTAGGAGAAAGAATCATGAGACTAATGAAAACTCTCAATTTCGGTTGTGCAATCTGTCTCTTAACCCTCTGCTACCTCTTTCCGATGCGCACGGTCGCACAGCAGGCCACCACGTCGCAAACACTCGGAGCCTCGTTTACTCCGGGAAAGACATCAGTAACTTCCACAACGAACCCAACTCCCGGAATAGCGATAACCCAACCGCAAGCTAAATCAGCGCAAGCCGAAACAGCATCGGCCGATCGCGAGGTCCTCCAACAACTACTCAGAGAAGTTCGCGAGTTGCGCCTGGCCGTCCAACGAGCAACCGTCAACAACACCCGGTTCCAGATGTTGATTGAACGCGTCAGGATCGGGCAGGGTCACGTCGATGCTATTGGGCGGCAACTGGAGAATGTTCGCTCACACCTTGCGGATATCCGGTCGTCCAAGCCACAATTCGAACACCAGATCAAAGACGCCGAAAGCCTCTTAGAACGCACCACTGATATGAATGCCTACGCTGACCTGGAATCACGTATTAAGACCATGAAGAACCAGTTCGCAAGGTTTGGCCCCGAAGAGGAACGGTTGCAGAGTCGCGAAACGACCCTTAATTTCGAATTGCAAACAGCGCAGTCTAAGCTTAATGAGTTGAACGGCATGTTGGATGCCATGATGAATGAGTTAAAGGCGCCCTAGAGTTGGTGGAGATCTAAGGATTGAGGCCTGGACACCAAAGATGCGCTAAATCACACGCAATAGCGTTTCCGCATTTATAAGCACGAAGAAGTTGCGGTCCTATTATAGGTCCGTCTCCTTCAAGGTTTATCTCCCGCGACGATTAGCATTTGGGCCGGAAACCTCATTCGTTCATTCGGAAAGAATTCAACCAACGATTCCCTCACCTCGCTGGCAATTCTCAAGCTTTGTTCAGCAGGCATTGCCGCCAGCTTTTCACGTAACGTGCCCGAAGTAACTTTCCGCATCTCCCAAAACTCCTCACGTGAAATCGGCGCTTGAATGGAGAACTTCAGCATCCTTTCGCGAACGCGAACCGCGCCTGCCTCTTCAAGAACTCGCGCGAGTTTCCCGTGCTCAGCGAACCGAAATGCGCCAGGCGCCTCGGGATCGGCAGGCGGCGTCTTGATATATCTTGCTAACACGTCAGTGACCGTATACGCGAATGGGTTAGCTCTGCTCTCATGCCACACTGCGAAAGTAACCGAGGATTCGGGCTTGATGACCCGCAGCATCTCGCGTACTCCTGCTGCTGGATCAGGAAAGAACATGACTCCCAGCCGGCTTACCGCCGCGTCGAAAGAATTATCCTCGAATGGTAATGCGTCAGCCACACACTGTTGGAAGGAAATATTTTTGATGCTTCTCTTAAGAGCCTCGCTCTGGGCCGCAGCTACCATCTCAGGCACGGCGTCAGTGCAAGTTACTGAGCCAGAAGGACCCACTACTTCAGCTATAGTCAGTGAAGGCTCGCCCGGACCCGCGGCTACGTCGAGAACAGAGTCGCCCTCGACGATGTGCGCTTCTTCAATCAACGCTCTCGTGACAGGTGCGAACATCGAATTAATAGTGGCACTATGGTCCTGCCAGTAGGCGGCAGATTCTCGCCATTCGCGTAAGACATCGGGCGCTTGAACATTACTCATTTAATCTCCTTCAGTGCTGACTTCTCCCCGGCGGAAATGACCCTCGCTATAAACCTCAAAATCCTTACCCGGCCCCGTTAGCTCAAAGATCTCAATTCGTCGGCACTCGTATCTTGCAGATTTCCCGTGCACGCCCATTCCGAGGGTATATTTTCTATGATCTGTGACGTAAGCACAATTGCTTCATCACCGCGTGGTACTGGGGCTACGTATTGATTGACAAAGCCTTCAACATGAAATTGTAGTAAGACGAAACACTTCGCTTTTTGTCGAAAGAGCATTCATGCTAATGGTGTTTTAAGTATTAGAGAAATGAATTGTTTAGATTCTTATGATAGTGACCTACAAGGATTGTCCATGGACATCCGCGAAACAAACGAACGAGTCTAACATTGCGCACTGCACTTGGAGATCTTAGTCGAACTATGATCGAAGCAAACCGACTTGCACGCAAGACGCCGGCAAAGAACCGGGCCGGCTCGAAATCTGCGAACAAAAAGACCGACACTCTCGCGGCAGAAACTGCGGCCGCGATCTCAACGTTGAAGCGACTCGCCTCGAAAAGTACTCGCGACGGCATGACGCGATACGGGATTCTTAACGATAACGCGTTTGGAGTTCCGGTCGGCAAGATGAGGCAACTCGCCAAGAAGCTTGGCCCCAACCATGAGCTTGCCCTCTCACTCTGGCGAACTGGTTGGTATGAGGCCCGTATGCTGGCAGCCTTCATCGATGAGCCACACAAGGTTACGCCGCAGCAAAAATGGACCGCTGGTGCAAGGACTTCGATAGTTGGGCCATCTGCGACACAGTTTGCTTTCACCTTTTTGACCGCACGCCGCACGCGTGGGAAAAGGTTACGGATTGGTCCAACGAGCGTGACGAGTTTGTTAGGCGTGCAGCATTTGCGCTCATCGCGTCCCTCGCCGTGCATGACAAGCGTGCGAGCACAGATCAATTTGCCCGCTGTTTGCCGTTAATCGAAAAGGCCACAACAGACGAGCGAAATTTTGTTAATAAAGGCGTTAGCTGGGCGTTGCGCGTGATCGGCCGGCGCAATCGCGAAATTCATGCCGCCGCCGTGATCCTCGCTAAGAGCCTCTCAGAGTCGCCAAATGCTTCAGCGCGGTGGGTGGGAAAGGATGCGCTCAAGGATCTCACCAAACCGGCAGTGCTCAAGCGACTCAAAGCACGCAAGACAGATCCACGAAATTCCACGAAATAATACGAATCGTTTCTATTTAGGGCCCTTTTTATTTTGCGTAGTGCTCGTGACACCAAGAAGGGCGTATTTGGTTCAGATGGTCAGCGCCCTTTTTTGTTAAACTCGCAGCAATGCAAGACGCAGTACCTAGTTCAGCTCACCAGGGCGCTGGATCCAGATGGAGCGTTACCACTAAGGCGCTCATCGGAGTTCCGGCTATCACCACCTTGCTCGCCGCCGCGGCGACTTCGGTCCTTCTTATAATTTCATTCCCGCCATTTAATTTGTGGCCACTCATCTGGATTGCGCTGGTTCCACTTCTGCTCGTTATTGGTCGCAGGCCCGCTCCAGGACGAGCATTTTTTCTGGGATGGTTTGCCGGTGCAGTTTTCTTCTATGGATCGTGTCACTGGCTAACCTATTCAATGGTCCACTACGGTGGTATTCCTTCCGGCCTCGCGTATCTGCTGCTGATCCCCGGGGCCCTGATTGTTGGCTTCTTTCCCGCGACGTTCTTTTTCGCAGTCGCTCATTTCGTAAAAACCTGGGGCATCAAAGCACTCTTCATCGCGCCCCTCCTTTGGCCAGCACTCGAGTGGTTCAGGCTTGCTGTCACGGGGCAGTTGTGGAATGCGATCGGATACTCATTAGCATTTCAGGAACTTTTAATTCAGTCGGCGCGCTGGGGCGGTGTCTACATGGTAGGCGCCATAATTATCACGGTTAATGCTGCGGTTGCTTTTGTTCTCCTGGACAGAACCAGAAGCTCGGTGCTTCCGGCGGCCGCCGCACTGATAATTGCCGCAGCTCTATCGCTCTCCCCTTTACTCTTCTCAGAACTTGAACCAGGACCGGCAGTCCATGGTCCCATCACTCAGGTTGTCGCGTTGCAACCCAATGTCCCGATGAACCTCGTGAAGACCCAGGAGGAGATGGCGGAGTTGTTACAACGTCATATCAAGTTGAGCGAAACCGGATTGAGTAAGATCCAACATGACAAGGGACCGCGCCTGGTTATCTGGCCCGAGTCTCCGATGAACTTTGCCTACGCCACTGATCCAAAGTTTCGCGACTTCCTTGCTCGCTTTACGATAGCTAACAACACTTCAGTCCTTTTCAATTCACTCGAGCCGGCGGGAAGGGATGGCGTTTTCAATTCAGCCCTACTGGTAAATGAACAGGGCCGGCTGGTTGCCCAGTATGATAAGATCCGCCTGCTGCCGTTTGGCGAATATGTGCCGCTCCCGCGCTGGTTGCCGGGAGCAAATCTGGTTTCGGCGATCGTCGGAGATTTTACCCCCGGTGTTAAGTACACCGTGATGCCAGTGGGCAACGCAAAGTTGGGGGTGTTCATTTGTGTTGAGTCCGCTTATCCGTCGATCGCCCGTCAGCTTTCGAGTAATGGTGCTGATGTATTAATAAACGTTTCGAACGATGGTTATCTTGGACCAACAGCAGTGATGGAACAACATTTAGCCAATGCGGTTTTCCGGGCAGTCGAGAACAAGCGCTCCGTGTTGCGGGTCACAAATACTGGGATCACGGCTTTGATCACACCCTCCGGCAAGGTTACCGATGCCACCCAAGGCTTCCGTCCTGCGGTGCGAAATTGGACCATTGCGCCCAGCAAACGCGCCGCCACCATTTACACACGTTATGGCGACCTTTTTCCGGCTTTTTGTACGGCACTGGTGTTATTGGGATTGGCAGCTTCTTTTAGAGAATTAGAGGATAAGAGATGATTGAGACGTTATCACTACAAGATTTGAGAACGGCCTACGAAGATCTGCGCCTGCGCGTGGAACAACTCGGGAGGTTTCTTTGATGTTGCTGCCGCTCGTGAAGAACTGAAGCGGATTGAGGACCAGGCTTCGTCACCGGATTTCTGGGCCGATCAGGAGGCAGCGCAGCAATTGCTTCAAACAAGGCGCAGGTTGGAACAGAAACTCCAAAGACAGGATCGCTTTCAGTCCGCGATTGAAGATGCCGGAGTGCTTTTTGAGTTTGCCGAGGAAGACGAGGAGTCGTTGAGGGAATTGCGCTCGCTGGTCGAGCGGCTCGATCACGAACTGGGTCTTGCTGAAACAGAGATGCTCCTTGCCGGAGAAAATGATCAGCTCAATGCCATCTGCACTATTCATCCCGGCGCAGGCGGCACAGAATCGCAGGACTGGGCCGAAATGTTGCTGCGTATGTACCTGAAGTGGGCCGAGCAACGCGGCTTCAAGTCAGAGATCATCGACTATCAGCCGGGTGAAGAAGCCGGTCTCAAGAACGTTACGTTCCGAGTGGAAGGCGACTATGCTTACGGGCTGCTGGCAGCAGAAGCCGGCGTGCATCGGTTGGTCCGGATTTCACCGTTCGATCAGGCCGCCCGTCGCCATACTTCTTTTGCTTCCCTCTTCGTTTATCCCGAGATTGACGAGAACATCGAAGTCGAAGTAAACGAACGTGACCTCCGCGTTGACACTTACCGCGCGACCGGCGCCGGCGGTCAACACATCAATACGACAGATTCGGCGGTGCGCATTACTCACCTTCCAACCGGCATTGTCGTGCAATGCCAGAACCAACGCTCGCAACATCAAAACCGTGCAGTGGCAATGCAGGTTCTGCGCTCGCGACTTTACGAAGTCGAACTGGAAAAAAGACGCGCCGAGACCGCAGAACTCGAGGCGAACAAAGCCGACATTTCGTTCGGCTCGCAGATCAGAAGTTATGTCCTCGCGCCCTATCGACTGGTTAAAGATACCCGTACGAAGTTAGAGCGCGGCAACGTGGACGCGGTTCTTGCAGGAGACATTGACGACTTTATCAAGGCCTATCTGCTGGCCAGGAAGGCAGCCTGAACGAATTAGCTTCAGGCCAGGGACCATCAACCGCAGGAGACCCGACGGATTCGTGGAGTTATATGTCAACTACACACATTGAGGAAAAGGTCAGAATAATCACGCC
The DNA here is from genome assembly GCA_035512935.1 of Pyrinomonadaceae bacterium. Classification (GTDB taxonomy): domain Bacteria; phylum Acidobacteriota; class Blastocatellia; order Pyrinomonadales; family Pyrinomonadaceae; genus PSRF01. Next base: position 7,770 of record DATKDA010000164.1, read on the forward strand.
ACGCGGCGGCAGGCGAAACGAGATTGTGGCCGTTCTGCTTTTTGCTCTCGGCCTTTTGCTAACGCTGTGTCTTGTGTCTGCGCCTTTTAACCCGAATGACCCTTCCTGGAACTCGGCCGGCAATGCCGAGGCCGGTAACTGGGCCGGAGCAATCGGGGCAAACGTCGCTGCCGCGCTGTTACAAGCGATCGGAATCGCGGCTTTTCTCGTTCCCGCACTGCTCTTCGGCGCGGCGTGGCGACGCCTTCAGACACGCGGCATTCGAGCCCCCTTCTACCGGTTGTTTGGTCTGCTCATTCTTGTTCTGGCGTCGGCAGCGCTGCTTTCCATCGCCCAGATCGGACCACTGTTCGATGCCTCAGTCCAAGCTGGCGGTCTTATCGGCACACTTATCTCGCGAGCTCTCGCCAGCGGGCTAAATACGATAGGGGCAACGGTTCTACTGATAGCGATCGGGGCAACCGGATTATTGCTTGCAACCGATTTCTCATTTGTGGGGCTTTACGAAAAGATTCTTGGCGCCACTCACAACCGCTTTGCCTTTGTTCGGGCTGTTCCGGAAAGATTTCTCGCTTGGCGCGAAGCCAGACGCGAAAAGAGACGCCTTCGCAAAGAGCAACTGCTTGCTCTGAAAACCGAGAAAGAGGCTGCGCTAAATGCTCAGCGACAAACTCGGGACCTGACCCCGGCTGAGCGCGTCGCCGAATTCATGAGAGAGACCGAAACAGCGGCGATGATCAACACTGCCGCTCGCGCCGAGGTGATGCAGGAACTGACGGGTGAAGCCGCGGTTGCGGCAATAAACGAGAGTGCCATCACGCCGGCCACCCCAACTGTGCAAAACGCAACAGTGGTCGAGAGTCGTTCTGGACGACGCTCAATCTTCCCGGCCCCTGCTGCTGCCGACGGAGCTTTGAATGAGGAAGCAGAAGTTGAGCAGATGGTCCGGGGCGCATCTGTATTACGCACAAAGATAGAAAGCCCGGCTACTGGGAAACTCCCCTTCGACGCCGAGAGAAATCGGCAGGTTAGCTACAGCGACTATTCACTTCCACCGCTCGAATTTCTTAACGAAGCGCCGCCTCACAGCGAACAGGCAGACGCCGAACTACTCAGTCTGGCAACTCGGCTTGCCGAGAAGTGTAAAGAATTCAATGTAACCGGCCAGATCAAACATATCTGTCCCGGACCGGTGGTAACGACTTACGAGTTCAAGCCGGATCCTGGCGTTAAGTACTCACGCGTCGTTTCGCTTGTTGACGATCTTTGCCTAGCGTTAAAGGCAGAGTCGATCAGAATCGACCGGATGCCGGGCAAACCGCACGTCGGGATCGAGGTGCCAAATCCGCGGCGCGAGACCATATTTCTTCGCGAAGTGATTGAGTCCCGGCCCTTCCGAGAGTCTCCTTCGAAATTGACAATCGCTCTTGGCAAGACGATCGATGGTCTCAACTACGTTGCAGATCTGGCAAAGATGCCACACCTGCTGATTGCCGGAACTACCGGAGCTGGGAAGTCGGTTGGCGTAAATGCGTTGATCGTATCGATTCTGTATCGCGCTCGTCCCGACGAAGTGAAGTTCATTCTGATCGATCCGAAACGCCTGGAACTCGGTCTCTATGAGGACATTCCGCACCTGGCAACGCCCATTATCACGGATCCGAAGCTCGCCTCTCGTTCATTGAAATGGGCCGTAACCGAAATGGAGAGGCGCTACCGGGAACTAGCCGGTTGGGGCGTGCGCAATATCGACGGTTACAACGCCGAAATAATGCGCCGGAACCTTGTCGCCGATTACGACGAGTCAGGCGAGCCCTGGAAACCCCTGCCATTCATTGTAATCATCATTGACGAACTGGCTGACCTGATGATGACCTCAGGACGCGAAGTTGAAGAGTCGATTACCCGCCTTGCGCAGATGGCGCGGGCCGTCGGCATTCATCTTGTCCTTGCGACGCAGCGACCTTCCGTCGATGTCATTACGGGCTTGATCAAAGCTAACTTCCCGTCCCGCATCTCATTCCGCGTCTCGTCCAAGGTCGACTCACGCACAATCATCGACAGCAATGGCGCCGAACATCTGCTCGGCCGCGGTGATATGCTCTTTCTTCCACCAGGTACATCGCGGCTGGTGCGTGTGCATGGCGCCTACATTGACGAGACTGAGATTGGTCGCATCGTCAAACACATCAAGGATCAGGGACCCCCAATCTACAACGAACAGATTGTGCAGAGTGAAGAGGAAGCTCTGGGACTTGAAACAGGTGGCGAACACGACGAACTGTTTGAGGAGGCTTTGCGCATTTGCGTCGAGATGAAGCGCGCATCCACCTCGGTACTGCAAAGGCGCCTTCGCATTGGATACGGAAGAGCAGCGGCGATTCTTGATCTGATGGAGAGAGAAGGGTTGATCGGGCAAGCGGATGGGTCGAGGCCGCGACCCGTTCTTGGGCGCGCTTACGAGATGGTGGCACAGTGGGATGAAGCGGCCGTTGTCGAATAGCAATTTCCACCTCTCACTGTGGAAAAGCCTGTGGAGAAGTGCCCGTGGCGTAATACAACCTTTTGCATTGGCGTCAGTTGGAGCAGAATGCACATCCGAGCGGCACGCCTCTAAAGTCTTCATCAGCATCTAGTTGACTATTTCCGAACGGGCGGCTGATACTTCGATGCTTTCCAGTGCCTCATCGCCTGGGCTCACGCTTCGAGCGATCCTTTTTTCAAGTATCTTATTGCTATCGTTTTATGGGTGCGCGAAGCAGCGACGCCATCTGCATGTGACGACGACGAATAGTTCCTATCCATCTGCGTATCAGCGTATAGATCTCAATAGAGCCACGGCTAAGGAACTCGCACAGTTGCCGGGTATCGGAGCAGTACTGGCAGAAAGGATTGTTGCCCATAGAGAGCGGTATGGAGATTTTCGTCGCGCGGAGCACTTAATGATGGTGCGCGGCATCAGCGACCGTAGATTTCGAAAGATTCGAGATCTGATCAAGGTAGACTGAATAACCCTGCGTCGTGTATTCGATATGACTCCTACTGGATTAGAGCAGTTACGCCAATCGGCGCGCGAAATATTTGACTGCGGCTTGCGTGCCGCTGATGCACGCGAGGCGGTGCGACAAACCGTCAATCTTCGGGACTCTCAGCTCACCATCTGCGACACACGTTACGGTTCCTCACGTAAAAACATCTATGTCATCGCTATTGGGAAAGCCGCTGGGGCGATGGCACTGGGGTTAACCGATGTCTTGGGGGACTGGATTGCAGCAGGCGTGCTTTCGAGCCCAAGACTAGGGAGTCAAGTGACTTTGGATTCTCGCTGGCAACTCTTCAGCGGGGGACATCCGCTTCCCAACGAAGAGAGCCTCCGCGCCGCCGAAGCATCTTTTGCCTTGCTTAAGAGGGCAAATCAAGAACAGGCTCTCGTCATCTTCCTGATCTCTGGTGGCGGGTCCGCGATGCTCGAATATCCCGTTCGCAAGGACATCACGCTCGCAGATCTACAAGAGGCGAATCGTGTCCTGGTGACTTCTGGCGCCAACATTAGCGAGATCAATTCGATACGCCGAGCGTTTTCAGCAGTCAAGGGCGGTCAGCTTGCCACTCACGCGGCAATTGCGGACCAACTTACCCTTATCGTTTCGGATACTAACGAGGGCGACGAGACAAGCGTCGCCTCAGGACCCACTCTCGTCCCCAAACAAGATTCACCCAAGGCGGCGGAGGTCGTGGCCCGATACAATCTTGCCGAATCTCTGCCGCTTCGAATCGTCAGCGTAATTAATGAGCAGCAGCGATCGCCCCAGCCAACGCAATCTAACCATCCGAGTTACGTCTTATTGAGCAATCACGATGCCCTCGAAGCGTCGGCGAAAGCAGCTCAGCGCTTAGGATTTGCCGTACAAGTTGAACGTGAGATTAATGAACAACCGATCGAGGAGGGGTGCCGGCTTCTCTTGTCGTGTTTCAAGCGACTGAAACAGGAAAGACCTGATCGCAAAGTTTGTTTGATCTCAGGAGGCGAATTTTCGTGTCCTGTGCGCGGTGATGGCATCGGTGGTCGCAATCTTGAAACGGTCTTGCGCTGCGCTCTCGAAATTGAACAATCAAACTTTACAGGAGATGTCGTAGTCCTCAGTGCCGGCACAGATGGTATCGACGGAAATAGCAGGGTAGCCGGAGCTATTGCCGATCAAACCACTATCCCTCGTGCCCACAACCAGGGTTTAGACCCACGTGCTTTTCTGGAAAAGAGCGACTTATTCCGCCTCTTCTCACCACTGGGTGACACCATCAAAATTGGACCAACAGGCACAAACGTTAGGGATATTCGAATTATCCTGGGGCGCTGATTCGCGACCGGTTCACGCGGCGACACGGGAAACAGCCCGCTGAGCGGTCATTCACTTAAGCTGGGCGACCACCCGAGAGCTTTGGGACTTTTGTCGATATCCTTACTTTTTCTTTTCGCGTTGACCCCTTTTCTTGACTCGGATAGCCCGGCAGACTATAAAATGAATTAATCAATAGATAAATGTATAAGATTCTGATCCCGACTTAGGAGGCAGCCCGTTTGTCAACTCACTTAGACCCCACCAGAGATAATCCCACCACCAAAATTGTGGCATCGCGACTGTCGCTTGAAGATCTGGTCGAATTGCTCCAAGAGCAACGAACCCCGCCCTCCCTCGAGCTACTAAACGATTGGCTCGAGAACACCGATATAGCTCCCGAAGAAATGTTGCCTTATATCGCTTTCAAAGAGGGCAACTATTGGCGGCACCGCGTCTGTCGTAATGACGCAGTCGAGATGCTGGTACTGTGTTGGCGACCTGGCCACCGCACTCCGATTCACGATCACAATGGGTCCCATGGGGCGGTGATGGTTTACGACGGCGTCCTTTGGGAAACAACCTTCGTTTTTGACGAAGTCAAAGGCCTTTGTTACAAGACAGCTCGCGAGTATGGCACAGGGGAAGTCACCGGCGCCGCAGTTCCCGATATACACCAACTCGGTAATCCCGATGTCAGCGGCCTGAACCTTATTACCATTCACATCTATGCGCCTCCGCTCGGCGTTCTAAAAACTTATAAGGTTGGCAGCCCCGACATCGACCTCTATACTCCTGACGATTCAGAAAGCTAAAAACTAAATCCCGTCGCAGATCAACGTTTAGGAAATTGCTGAGCAAGCTAATCTCGATTCTGGCATTTGCCACTCTGCTCGGTGTCGCTTGTAGCCCCCCGCAACAAGTGGCTTCCCGGGAAATTACAGTAGCGGCCGCTGCCGATCTCGCGCCCGCCTTTGAAGAACTCGGACGTGCCTTTGAGCAGCAGACACAAACCCAGACTGTCTTTAGTTTTGGTTCGACCGGAATGTTGGCTAAGCAGATCGAACATGGCGCCCCTTTCGACCTCTTTGCGGCAGCGAACGTTGATTTCGTGGTTCAATTGGAACGCCTGGGTCTGATTGTCCCGGATACCCGGAGAACCTATGCCCGAGGTCGGATAACCCTCTGGCGACAAAAAGGCGTCCTGATACCGCTCGAGCAGATTAATGACCTCACCCGATCGGAAGTGAAACGGATAGCAATTGCCAATCCTGAGCATGCTCCGTACGGGATGGCTGCTCGTGAGGCATTGCAGTCGGCAGGCATCTGGGAAGCGGTTAAGCCTAAACTCGTTTATGGTGAGAACGTGCGCCAGACTCTCCAGTTTGCCCAGACTGGAAATGTCGACGTCGCTCTTGTGGCACTTTCGCTCAGCGTGCAAAGCGACGGAGACTGGGTGCTGATTCCCGAGGAGTTGCACAAGCCACTCGACCAGGCTCTTGCAGTAATTAAGACGACCAAGCAGGAAGGTGCGGCCCGACAATTCTCAGACTTCATCTTCAGCCCTCAGGGCGAAGAGATCATGCGCAAATATGGCTTTATTCGAGAAGAATAAGTCGAATACTGCCTGTTAATCCCTCACGAAAGTAGAAAGCTTTGCTTCGCGGCCATCTGTCGTAAAGGTAATCGCTCCGCTGCTGCCCGTAGTTAGAACCTCGGCGCCTGTTGCGCGCCACCGTTCCACGACTCCATGATCGGGATGTCCAAAGATCGATCTCTGGCCTACGGAGATGATTGCGTAATGCGCTCCGGCAGCCTTGATAAAGTCCGGGGTTGACGACGACCTGCTTCCATGATGCGGAACTTTTACTACGTCAGATCGGAATGGCGAACCTTTAATCAATGCTTTCTCGGCCCTGGATTCGATGTCGCCTGTCAGAAGCACACTGTGTTCACCAAGATCGATTCGAAGCACAACGGAATCGTCATTCGGTGATAAGGAATCCGAGTGGGCCGGCGAAGGGGGCCACAGAACATTAGCTTTAGCCCTGCCGAAGTGCAGCACATCTCCTGCCTCAACCATGATTAAAGGAATTTGCTTTTCGCGTAACGCTTCAGAGAAGCTGAGATACTCCGGATCTCCTTGCGGACTTCTGCCAACCAGCGCTGCCCTTACGCGGAAGTTGCGCGCCACGTCGCTGAGGCCATCAATGTGGTCTGCATGAGCGTGCGTGGCCAGGATGTAATCAACGGTGTCAAGCCCTCGATGCCAAAGAAACTCTGAAACTACGGCTTCGCCAATGCCTCGCCGGTCCGGCCGAAATATCTTTGCTTCATCGGCTTCTAATCCCATTAAGAAATCTGGACGGCCACCCCCATCAACCAGAAGTGTAGTACCGTCGGGCATGCTTACAAGGATCGAGTCGCCCTGGCCCACATCGAGAAAGTCAACCCGCAATTCGTCATTAGTTCCGGCACTACTGAAGGGGTGCAACAGAATGATTGACGCGGCGATACCCTGTACCAGACCCACCCGACGCCAGCGAGAGCCGTGACTCTTCGTGAGAAAAGGTCTCCAGCGAGAGAGCACGTGTGTTAGCAGGGCGAGTAGCAGGAAATAGAAAAAATAGATCATTGACGCAAACCCAGAATACTCGGGGACTCGCAGTGAACTCATGCCTATCGCTCCGAAGAGATCTACAGAGTGAATAGTTAAATGGCCGACAATATTGGCGAGCGCGATGATCGGCGTGGCAAAGGCGGCGCTAAGCTGCTCAACGATCAACGCAACGAGAGCCAGCGCCGCCAACACCGTGATTCCCGCGCCGACCCAAATATTCAGCAGCAATGAAGCGAAGGAGACCCGATGAAAATAGATAACCAGCAGCGGAAGAAGAAAAAGTTGCACGCTCGCAGATACAACTATTGCTCCGAACGCATAACGTATGAATCTCTGTAACCGGTAGCGTTCGAGGATTGTGGCCAGGGGAGCTTTGAAAAGCCGGTAGCTGTAGTTGTACTCCGCCATCTCACGTTGCCACTGTCGCTCGCTCCAGAACAGGAGTTCGGAAAGATTTCGGAGCCAGGACGCGCAGCGTGGTGGACTGGGTGTAATGCTAGTCGGCCGCCAATTGCCAATCTCGGCCATTCCACTCAGGAGCGGCCACGCGAAAGCTGAGATCGCCAGAACTGACAGAAAGGTTAACTGGAACGACGGATTAAAGAGATCCCCGGGCTGGACAATTAGTAGGACGATGGCGGCGCCGCCAAGAGCATTCAATGAATCCCGGCGCCGTGCGACCACAGGTGCAAACGTCACTGTTGTGAACATCAAGGCCGCGCGAACAACTGATGACTCTGCACCTACGACCAGTGCGTAACCCCAGAGCACTGTCGCTGATAGTGCAAATTGCAAAGCCCTATTGTCTGTGATCCGTCGCGCAAGCAGAAACATCACGCCGCCAATAAAGCTAATATGTAGACCACTGATTACAAGGACGTGGAATGTTCCGCCTTCTCGAAACCTTTCGGCGACGGGGCGCGAAAGGAAGTGCCGGTTCCCAAGCAGCGCGGCATCAAGAACACCCGCCGTCTGTCTGGAAAGAATTGCATGCATCTGCTGCTCGAGGATTCGGCGCCATTTGTAAAGCCAGGCTAGTGGAAGGAATACACTCTCGTCTTCAAGTCGCTCAATCAATAGCGGGCTTTTGATGACACCCGTTGCATCGAAGCCCTTCTGGTCAAGATAATCGACAAACGAAGAGACGCCTGGATTTCGGAACTTCTCAGCCCGATCAAGAGCGGTCATCACGCGTAACCGGGCGCCATAGCGCAGCTCCAGTCCGTCGTACTCCAACTGCCGCTCTGGTTCCGGGATTGGAGCAAATAGCATGACCGTACCTGGCGCAACACTCTCGGAATTTCGCAGTGAGAGCGTTTCCACCTCAAGTTCAAGATACAGGCCTTGAGGAGTAACCTCGGGCGCGCGGCGCAGGACTCCGGTGATCTCGACTGGGTCACCTACGGTGATGACTTTCTGTTCTAGAAGTTGCTTTATGCGTTCATCTGAAACAGTTCGGTTCTCGAGCGATTGCAGCGAAGCGCCTGCCGCAAAGAAAGTGATTGTCACAAGGATGGTGGCAGGCGCCACGCAGTTTTTGAGAAAAGCAAACGAGGCAGCCACGAATGCAAATCCGCCGCAAACAAGAGGCGCTACAAACGGAAGAGATATGAGTTTGGCCGCCAGGATCCCCAAGGCTAAGGCTGCGGCCAACTGGAGTAGAGGACGAGGGGCAAACGAAAGCTGGTGAGGAGCGCTTTGCATAACGATCAATCCACAGATTAGGGAGATCAAGGAACAGGCCCTGAATCTCTAGACACTACCGAATATGCGTAATCGGCGTAACCTGCGGATTATTCAACCGGTTCTGACCAACCTGGTGACTGTTTCAATATGATGAGTCTGAGGAAACATATCAAATGCCTGAATAGAGTCAACCAGATATCCGCCCGCGATCAGTTTTTTCAGATCCCGAGCGAGAGTGGCCGGATCGCATGATACATATGAGATCCGGCCCGCCCTTAAATTCAATATTCCTGAAATGACGCTGTTTTCTGCTCCTGTTCGCGGCGGATCGAGCAAGATAAGATCCACGGGACCAGGCGCGGCGGTTCGTCTGCTAAACCAATGCGCAACGTTCGCGGTGACGATCTCAACGTTTGTCAGTTCTGCATGTCTGATGTTTTTTCTGGCAAAACTAGTCGAAATGGAATTTGATTCGATCGCCGTAACATGTTTGAAGCGCCGACCGAGCGGGATCGTAAACAAACCCACGCCACTATATAGATCGATTGCCACTTCGCCCGTGTCATCCGCAATCGCGGCCAACACCAGTGGTTCGAGCAACCCGTAATTGGTCTGAAAGAATGCCGCAGCACTGAAAAAGTAGGTCTCGGCGCCGATTCTTCGGCTTACCTCAACTGTTTCCAACCCGGCCACGGGTGGTTTTACCGACACACCTTCATCGCCAATGGTTGCTGAAATATCTCTCAAGCCATCGGGAAGATCAGGGAGTGCCTTCCGCAGTGTTTGAAGTGTCTGTTGTAGTTCCGGCTCAAGAACCGCACAGTATTCGACGTCACAGATACGACGAGATCCTCGTTCGAAGTAGCCTAGCTGTTTCAAACGCGGATCAACCTGCCAGTTCGCACGGGAGCGATAGGCCCAGGGCGCCGGCGACGGATGGAACTTGATTTCCGGCGGGTGCTCGATTCGCGCAATCCGATGTAAACAGTCACGAATGATTTCAAGCTTGGCTTCGAGTTGATCTTCATAACCAAGCTGTTGGAAGTCACAGCCACCGCAACGTCCAAAGTAGGGACAAGGAGGTTCGACCCTTAACGGTGAAGGCTTGAGGATCTCTTTTATAGAAGCGAACGCGATCTTTCCACGAATCCGATCGATCTCAACCCGCACAAGATCTCCGGGCGCTGCGAGGCTCACGAACAGTGTCATTCCCTCAGCATGTGCGAGGCCAACTCCCCCGGGTAGGATCCGTTCTATTTGGACTTCCATTTTGGCGTGCCGCGGCCCCACGCCGCTTTCGTCCTATTAAATTGTAGCCAGAGGCCAAAGCAGCGCCGGGCCGCCGCACTCCAAAGGGTCACTGGCCGGGCTGATATGGATTTGCGGCCCACTGCTGTGGCGGCGGCGGCGCGTAGGTCGGCGCCGCACCTTCCAATTCCAACTTGATTCCACCCACAATGCTTGCCGCGCCGTTATAGATAAGAGCTCCAATGGCGCCCCCAATAAATCCAAAGAAACCGTACATGATTGGAATCGCGACCATCATTACAATTCCTACCACGATGGAGCTGAGTCCGCCCAATGCCTGATTCTCGGCTTGCGGCGCCAGAGCTGAGATCGCGGCGCCGAAGATCATGAAGAACAGACCGTAGATGACCCCAAATATCAAACCTATTACAAACATAAGCAGACCTTGGATCTTTGCGACGGAAAATATTCCGAGCCGCCTGATTGTCATTTCAGCCATAGAGCCCTCCTGAGGGGAAAGAGACCATTTTAGAGATGGAACAGGCTGAGACGCGGCACAGCAAACTGCTCGCGCAACCGCTTCAGCTGAAGATTGTCGAATGTTTGTTTGTAAACTGATTTTTCCATGAGCCGGCGATAGGGTCTAAGCTGATCTTTCACTTCACCACTGATCGCGTCAAGCTGATCCGGTGGAACGACACAATTGATTGCGTCGCTCAGCATTCGCTCCAACCCGGTCAGCGAATCCTCGAGCTTCTTAGCATTCGGAGCGATGGAATCTGAGAATTCCCGCTCGAGATCCACCAGCAAATTCGCCGCTCGAGCAAGTGCCTCCGACAATTCATCTTCACCTGACGCCAGTCTTTCGTCACGCACCTTGAGTAGTTCTGAACGGACGCGTTGCAAGTGCGCCAGGATCTCCGAGCGGGGAAACGGAAGCCTGTGAGAAGTTGATTCGGCAGCTCCAGCACCGTCCTCTTCAGTGCCAGCGCCCAAGCGCGAATCGAGCCATTCTGCGTACTGGGCCTCTACTTCCTCTTCACAATACAAGAGCGTCTTTACACTTCGTTTTCGAGGCTTTGCTTCCCAGGAGTCGAACGCCTTTTCGACACCCCGCAGCGCGACATGCAGTGGAATGCCCATCTCCTTCCAGGTCTCAATCAGGGCCCAGTCAGTTGCACTCAACCAGATATGCTTACCACGCCGTCGTATAAAGGTGTCTTCGATTTCGGTGTAATAGCTAAAGTAGTTTAGTGGACGTTCGTTCATGAATCAGGCGCAGACCTTCAAGGGTCAACGTATCATCTACCAGTTCGATATGCTCCGAGCCCGTAGCAATGAGTGAAGCCAATCCTCCGGTGGCAATTACGCGTGGCGCACCGCTAAGCTCTGTGATCATCTTCCGTAAAACACCATCCACCAGACCTACGTAACCATGGTAAAGACCGGATTGCATAGCGGTGACGGTTGATGCGCCAATGACCTTTTGCGGCCGCTTTATATCTACACGCGGCAGTTTGGCGGTCCGTTCAAACAGGGCGTCTGAAGAGATCATGATTCCAGGAGTGATCACACCGCCCAGGTATTCCCCCTTCGCATTAATAGCGTTGAAAGTCGTCGCCGTACCAAAGTCTACGACAATACAGGGAGCGCCATACTTCTCGATAGCTGCCACAGCGTCGACAATCCTATCGGCGCCAACATCAGCCGAGGGTTCGTAAAGAATCGGTAAGCCTGTATCGGTTGCATGGTCAACGAACAGCGGTGTTAAGTGGAAATATGTCTCCGCCATTGCCTTTAACGTGTAGTTCAGCGGCGGCACCACTGATGCGATTGCGATTGCATCGATAGTTTTGAAATCAAGTCTGGCGAGTTCGAAAAGGTTGCGCGCAATGACCCCGCATTCATCGACGGTCCGAGCACGATCGGTGGTCAAACGCCAATGGGTTACGAGATCCGCACCGCTGTAGACGCCGAGGGAAGTATTCGTATTTCCAACGTCAATCACCAGAAGCATAAGTGAGCTCTTGGCTTACTCCTTCACTGTGCAGATTGTCATTTAAGGTCTTTTCAATCAGATCACACGCGCGAGCCGCGCCGTTCTCTTGCTTAATATGTTTACCAACCGCGCTGGCTTTCTGCGCATACTGAGGCTTACTGACCAGGATGTCGAGTTCTTTCGCCACTCGGGAAGCGAGGTAATGCTTTCTATAAAGCGTGCGACTTGTGCCCAGCCGCTCCGCGCGCGCCGCATTGTCCGGCTGGTCGAAGGCAAATGGAACAATCAACGTGGGCACACCGGTTCGCAATCCCTGAGCGGTCGTCCCAACGCCGCCGTGGTGGACCATTGCACAAGCCCGCGGTAGTAATGATTCGAAAGGAGCATAGTTAACAGCGCACATGTCAGCGGGCAATCGTTCGCGAGGAAGATTGCGGCCATCACCAATCAACAATACCGCCCGTCGACCCACCCGCCTTGCAGCCTCAATGCTCTCGTGAAAAAAGTTCTGCGCCACCCAGACGGCCGATGAACCCAGAGTGAAGACAATTGGAGCGGAACCTTCATCAAGAAACTGCGTCAGTTCGGCTGGCATTTCCAGTTCATGCCGGCCATCATAAAAGGCAAAACCAGTTGTGTGTGTCTGCGGTGGCCAATCAGGTTGGGGCGGACCAAAAAGCGAAGAGAAGAGCGCCAGCACGAGTTGTGGAGAATGCTGCCCGTCAAAAACTGGCGATCCATAATCCGCAATTCCCAACTCGCGGCGCAGTCTTGCTACCGGTTCTGCGGAATATTTCTTCTTTAAGAAACCCAGCAGCATTCCCATAAGACCTGGCCCGAGAACCCGAAGGTTTACCAACCACGGCCAAACTGGCGGCACGGGAGTATCGTAGGCAGATACAAATGACATGGGAGCCAGTACGGTCGATATCCATGGCAACCTTAATTTGCGCGCCACGAGTGGTCCGGCAAAAGTAATTGGATGAGTCACCAGCAGATCGGCGTCCCGGGCAGCGATCAGCAGATCTTCATAACTGTCGCGCAAGGAAGGAAACAAGAGGTCCTCAAGCAGAAACCGCACTCCCGATCGAGGCTCCATGATCTTCTCAACCAGGCCCTGGTCCTGTACCTGAGGTGGTGGCAGATCCGGACGGACTGGAGCGAACCTCAAGCCTGCCCCTTCAAGCTTTTCTCGATACAAAGCGCTGGTGGCTATGACAGGTTGGTGGCCGCGCGCCTGCAACTCCATGGCGATGCCCATATAGGGATGAATGTCGCCAAACGATCCGATGGTGGTCAGGACGATCTCTTTACCAGAAGTCATAGACAGGCTCTGCGCTATTGTTTGAGTACTGTAACATCTCCGGCGTGAACCAACCTGATCTCGCCTGCATCTGTTTCTACACGCAACGCGCCGGCGCTATCAACTCCTCGGGCAGCGCCTTCGATTCTCTCGCCGTTGTCGCTGACTCGGATCCGTTTTCCTGATGCATAAGGTGAATGCCTGGACCACTCGCGAATAATCTCTGTGCTGCCGCCATCGCTCTGAAGTGTTAAATACCGCTTTTCGAAGGCTCGCAGCAGTGATTCCAGGACTATATTTGGATGAGGCTCTTCGCCGGTAGCTCCCGCTACGGAAGTAGCGCTTCTCCCGAGTTCCTCCGGAAAAGCGGCATTGGTGAGGTTAATTCCAATGCCGACAATCACTGCCTTCCCAATCGCCGTGTCGAGAGTTTCAGCCAGGATCCCGCTGATCTTTCGGTCATCGACGATCAGGTCGTTGGGCCATTTGATATCAGTCTCGAGGGCACACACCTCGACCAACGCATCATGGACCGCCAGTGCCGCAGCGAAAGTAATAAGAGGCCAATACCGCTGCTCGAGCACTGGCCGCAATACTATGCTGAAATAGAGCCCCGCGCCCCTCGGCGAGACCCATTCTCTTTGGAGACGCCCTCGTCCCGCTGTTTGTTCATCGGCGACCACGCACAAACCCTCGGGCGCGCCCTTGCGTGCCTGTTGGGCCGCCTCGGTGTTGGTCGAAGGCAGCGAATCAAACTTCAGAACAAATGGCTTAAAGTCCGGCATCTCTGAAGAAGTTTATATGGTCGGAACGAGGTTTGCTATTTGCTTGGGCGCCTTTACGGTCGAAAACGCTCCAGGAGAGAAACCGGTATGAAAGAGTTTGTCAGGAGGATGGAGATTCCGCTATTGCTAATGGTACTCCTTGCCGGCGCTGCGTTCCTTCTCAAAATGTGTTACCTGTCGCTCACCTTGAACATTATCTTCGGCCTGCTTTTCCTTGGGGTCTTCTACAGTTATGTCCGGCTGCGACATCAGCTCAACGTTCCGCTTGTGCTGCTTGTCCTGGTGTTTGGGGCGCTTCAAGTAGATGCGCTCGGAAACTACTTTCGCATGTACGGGCAACCGTTCGGACCGCTGCAATACGATGAATTCTCTCACTTGACGGTCCAGATGCTAATCACACCTATCGCTATCCGGCTGGCTTTGAACACTCTGAACAAGCTTGGCTACAGGCCGTCGCTCGGAATCACATCGTTCTTCGCGGGTACCACGATTTTCAGCCTCTCGGCGCTGTACGAGATCATCGAGCTGTGGGACGAGCTCTACTTTCAGGGCCAACGGATTTGGAGCAAATACGACACGGCAAACGATCTTCAGTGGGACCTCGTGGGGATTCTGCTCGGAACATTGCTGGCGAATGTTGTATTGAGACTACGTCGCTTTGACCTGTCAGCCGTCGCAACGAGGGTCATCACCCGGTGAAACACTTGCCGGTACCACGCTAAATCATCCTTACGACCTTCATGTATGTTTAGCTGACTGGTGGCTACATTTCTCTGCACCCAAAGCCGCTATGCGCTAACATGCTCCCTCAAGCAATTCGGTTGAAGGAGAACGCCCATGAAGGCTTTTGCTTTTCTGCTCCTGGCAGCAGCGGTATCTATCTTCCTGATTCAACAGCGCGGCGCACCGTTCCCGGCAGGAGCTGTGGTAGATCTCTCTCACTCGTTTGGGTCAGACACACTCTACTGGCCCACCGCCGAACCCTTTAGACTCGAAACTGATTTTGCCGGCGATACCGATAAAGGGTATTACTACTCGGCCTACAGATATTCAGGCGCGGAGCATGGAGGAACCCATATTGACGCGCCCATCCACTTCGCGCGCGGTCGACATGCCGTGGATGAGATTCCTCTGGAACAACTAATGGGGGCCGCTGTAGTTATCGATGTCACCAGGCAGTACCAAGACAATCGGGACTACCAGGCTACGGCCCAGGACTTTCAGAACTGGGAAAAGCAGAACGGCAAGATACCCTCCGGGGCAATTGTCCTGCTGAGAACCGGCCACGGAAAACACTATCCCGATGCGGCGAAATACCTCGGGACGGCCGAACGCGGCGAAGCTGCCGTTGAGAAGCTTCACTTCCCCGGACTTCATCCTGACGCCGCTCTCTGGCTTACGCAAAATCGCCCCATTAAAGCTATCGGAATTGACACTCCGAGTATCGACTACGGGCAGTCGCAGTTATTCGAAAGCCACCGAATCCTATTCGAGAAGAATATTCCGGCTTTCGAGAATGTGGCCAATCTGGACAAGCTTCCGCTAAAGAAATTTTCTGTTATCGCACTGCCAATGAAGATCAAAGGCGGGAGCGGTGGGCCACTCCGCATCATCGCGATACTGAATTAAGCTTAACTGCTTCGCCGGCTTGTGACCTAAGTGAACCCTGCGCTCTCTCACCCCTGGCTATTCCCGTTCTCCGGAGCCTTGGCTATCGACTGGTTTCCGATCAGGTTGTCCTTCGCGGTTGCCGGAGCAGCAACACTGATCGCCCTCATTGCTGGTTCGGCTCTCGCCTGGTTACTTGCCCGAAAACGCTTTCCCGGAAGCAATCTGATTGACGCCTTGATCACACTACCGCTGGTCCTTCCACCCACGGTCCTCGGATATTACCTGCTGGTCCTTTTGGGCACCCGCTCTCCGCTTGGAGCTTTTCTCTATGACCGATTCGGAATACGACTGACTTTTACTGTTACCGCGGCAATCATCGCAGCGACTATTCACGCTCTGCCGCTGGTAACCAAGAGTTTGCGAGCAGCATTCGAGGGTGTTGACACGCAACTGGAGGCGGCAGCACGAACTCTGGGACTGAACAACCGACGAATCTTCTTTCGCGTGACGCTACCGCTGGCTTCGCGGGGGGTGTTAGCTGCAACGGCGCTGGCTTTTGCTCGGGCCCTGGGAGACTTTGGGGTAACGATAATGATTGCGGGAAATATTCCGGGAAAGACTCAAACAGCCTCGGTAGCGATCTACGACGCTGTTCAGGCAGGTCGGGATAATGAAGCGTTTACAATTGCAGTGATCGTTTCTTTGATAGCAGTGGTGATGCTCTATTTCATTAATCGATTTGGCCGACTCCGATGGTAGGTGCAGTCCTTGAATCATTGACCCAAGAATCCGCAGAATTTGGATCCATCTGCCGAATATCCGGGGAACACCGATGACAGATTCTTATTGCCAAGATGACGGTGGGCAACTTCCGCAAACACCGCGCGAAAATCAGTAGTCAGTGCCAGATCACGACCTTCGAACAACTGATCGCTCTTTAACCCCGGCCAGGCGCCGTAGACCTTCCCGCCGCGCACGCTGTTTCCAACTACCAACATTGCATTAGCATGACCATGATCAGTACCGCGGTTGCCGTTCTCCCGCACGGTGCGTCCAAACTCCGACATCGTCAGGATCACTACGTCGTCCATGCGATTGCCTAGATCTGTAGCCAGGGCCGATATGCCCGCGCCGAACTGCTGAAGCAGGTTGCTTAGTTGCCCACGCGAACCACCCTGGTTGACATGCGTGTCCCATCCACCCATGTCTGTGAAGGCGATTTCGAGTCCGACTCCCGCCTTAATCAACTGCGCAATCTGTAAGAGTGAATTACCAAACCGCGACCGTGGATACGCGGCTCCGTTCTCAGGTCGATACTGCGCGGGATTAACCTTCTTGAGGTAGTTTATGGCTTCAAAAGTTTCTTTGGCCGTCCCACCCAACTGATCGGTTGTGACCTGTTCATAAATCTCCTCGAAACCACCCTGCACTCTTGCCGACGCCTGGCCCGCGCGAACTGAAAAATTTGCCAGATTTGAGATGGCGAGAGCTGGCGCGCGACCCTGAAGGACGCGCGGCATCATCTGCGTGACTGAGACGGCGCGAAAGAGTGGACGTTCCTTTTGGGCATTGCTTTGCAAAAGGCGATTGAGCCAACCATCGCGCGTTGACTTGATGTTTGGCGTTCCCGACTCCATGTAGTCTTGGGCGTCGAAATGAGAACGCGTATTGGCAGGGGATCCGGCAGCGTGCACAATCGCGAGTCGCTTTTTATCCCATTGGGATTTAAGTGATGACAATGAGGGATGAAGTCCAAAAAAGCCGTCCAGATCAATTGCCGAGTCTGGATTCCCTGATGTCGGCTTTGGAATAGCAATTGTTGGACGCAAGTCGTAATAGGTTCGTTCAGCGTAAGGAATCACCATGTTCAAGCCATCGACTGCGCCGCGCTGGAAGATCGCAACCAGGGTCTTCCGCCTGCTACCCGTGACTACTCCTGCCTGCGCTAGCACCGCCCGGTGCAAGAAGGAGGGCATAGCAAGGGATGCACTGATACTGGCGAGAGCAATTCCACCTGATCTCAAAAAGAATCTGCGGTCCATAAACCTCTCCTTACTGCCGCTGAAACTCGGGTGAACCAAGAATCAGTCCAACCATTCTGGCAACAGGATCGTTCACGTTTCCCGCACGCAATATTTGCCTTCGTGGTCCATCAGTGTCACGATCCATTTGACTTGAAGCAGGCGCCGCAAGCGAGGGAGCAGAGTCGTTAAGCTGCTTCAACAAAGCTGCGCGTGTTCCGGCTGAGAGTTCGCCGGCCAAGATAACTTTAAGCAAACGATCCATGGTTTCGCTCTTGTCGCTTTCTGAATTATCAACAAGCCTCTTCAAATCAACGCGAGTTCCCGGCACTCGATTGCCTGCTATTGCCAGCCCAAAGTTCATCCGTTCAAGTAACCCGCCAGTGGTGACCCAAATCTCGGCCGTGTCCGAATAGCCGGTGGGAGCCTGGAATCCGTATAGTGGTTCGCCCATCTGAGCGATCCACCGGTGCAGTTGTGGGCCGCCATTGGTTTCGGCACCTAGCGTTCGTAAGGTGCTGACCGCCAGCTCGAACGGTCGTTTTATCTTGGCTCGATAAATCCCCGGCGAATTGAACTCGGCAGAATACAGGATTGTCCTCAACATCTCCCTGATATCACCACCACTTCTCTTGTAGGTGGCCGCGACTCGATCCACGAGTGCGGCTGGAGGTTCATCCGCCACCAGGTGCACCACAAGCTTCGTCGCAATAAACCTGGCAGTGGAAGGATGGTTCGCGAGGATCTCGAGGACCTTCAAGCCATCATCGATACCACCGCCAGCCTGTATTTTTTGGCCTAGAACAATCTTCTCTCCGTCATCGTGAACCCGAGGATTGAAGAAGAACGTACCGGCATTCTGGCGTGCTACCGCCCCGCGCAGTCCCTGTAGTGCGCCACCGCCGCGTGGTGCAATGATGGTCCATCCCGTAAAACAACGCGCAACCTCCTGCACGTCTTTCTGGGTGTAACCGCCATCTACTCCAAGCGTGTGCAACTCCATCAGTTCACGCGCGTAGTTTTCGTTCAAACCGCGACGCGCCCTTTGTGGTTGCGGACGTTGCATCTCATTGTTGCGACCATTAGGCGCGCCAGGTCTGAATATCGGGGCACGCGGTTGAAGGCCGCGCCGTGCCTGCATGTTCGGACTAACGCTTTGAAAATTGTCCAGGTAGAAAAGCATTGCTGGACTCTTCGCCGTGGCGAGCAGTAAATCGGAGAACTTGCCGAGTGCGTGCGGACGAATCGTATCCCGGTCGTACGCTGTCAGCAGCCAGCGATCCGCGCCTTTGCCGGCGAATACATTGAAGTGATTGGTCCAGAAATCGACCATCACTTCCTGAAATTGTCGTTCACTATAAACGGCCCTCAGGATCCGAGAGGCCTGGAGTTCCATCATGATCCGCTGCGGAGGTTGGAGGCCATTCTTTTCATAGTACTCACGGATTGCGCGACGAACCTTTTCATTGTCCATCGCGTTCTGAGGGGCTGGACTCCTCTGCATCTCCATGTTGGGGTTCGGACCGGACTCTCTCCTGACTTCTGCAAGTTCCTGTGGCAATAACCCCTGGCGCTGAAGCTCTCGTATTAACTGGCCCGGCTGCGGAAACTTATCGTATAACTGCGCAGTCGACATATTGAGCGTCTCAAGGTGTTTGACCTTGGATTCAGCCAGGGAGTCCGAAATCTTCTCGGGACTCAACTGCTGTTCGATATACGTTCGAAGACCAATCGCTTTCACGCGTTCGATATCTCCCGGCCGCGCGCCAAAAGCGATCCGATTCAGGAGGTGCACAATACGCTGGTCCTCACTGAGATCGCTCCGATTTTCTCTCTGCCTTTGGGGCAAAACTGGTCCAGGGGCGAGCAGGATTGCTGACATTAACACCACCAGAGAACGAGCCTTCTGGTGTCTGCGGTTGCTTATTGTTCGATTATTTCGCATTTGAAAAATCCATCAGCAGAATTCTTGTAGCCGGCGTCAATTTAGACGCTCTGGGGATTCGGTTGGCCGAGAGAAAATATTTCTTGCGAGACGAAAGGTTTTTATAACGCGGTGGATACCCCCACTGCTTTTAGCTTAGGGAGTTTCAACTTTAACCTAACAGTGGCCCTTCGTAACCACAGATGCCTGTAAGCAGCGCCGAGGCTACCGCATTGGGCGAGGAAAACTCACCGGACTGTGGTTGCCATGTTTGTCTACTGCGCGAATACCAAAGAAATAGTTGTCCTTCGACATCCCCTTGAGGGTGTAGCTCGTCACGTTTCCTACCCGGCGTGAGTTGGTCCATGTCGGCGCAGTCGTCTCTCGCCAGACTACTTCGTAACCAGCGAGGTCGGGTTCCGTATTTGCATCCCACTTAAGCTCAGTGTCGTTAGTGAGGCGCGCCGTTACGATCCCGGCGTTCTTTGGTATGGCCGGCGCCAACGCAAGCATTGCCAATGACGCAGCATTCACGCGAGCAACGTTTGCAATGTAAGGGTAATCGACAAACTCAGGTAGGTCCCCGTACTTAATCCCATTCTCGATTCTCACGTTCTGATGCTGATGACGATAGTTCTCATGCGTCTCAGTAAAACGAACGGCAGGGTAACCGCGCTCGAGAAAAGGTATGTGATCCCCACCTCGCAGATAGCGATCACGCCGGTAAACCATCATTACCTTCATCTGCGGAACATAAGCGCCGCCAACCTCTTTTACAAAACGCGCAAGCTGCCGCGAGGCAGAGTCATTCTCCCCTCCAACACCCCTTCGCACATTAGCTTCCTGAGGACTCTCATTTGATGGCACCCCTTCGGAGAACACTCGGACCGTGCGACGGTCCCGAACTCCATTGCCGCCGAGGGTATTTCCAATTATGTCGTTTGTGAACATCGCATCGATGTTCATTCCCTTCTGCTTCGCCTGTTCTGCAAAATGGATGGCGCCATAAAGTCCCTGCTCTTCACCGGCAACGGCCATAAAAACGATGGTCGCATCAAACTCATATCGCGACATCACCCGCGCGAGTTCGAGAACGGCCGCGGTACCCGAAGCATCATCGTTCGCCCCCGGCGCGTCACACTGGGCGTCGGTAGGACTTCCGCACATCGAGTCGTAATGCCCACTAACAACGTAGTAGCGATCCGCAGATGCCGGTTGTGTGCCCCTGAGCGTGGCTACAACATTGGTGATGAGTGTCGGCGCCGGTATCCGCGATCCCTTCGGCTGCTCGAATGATTGTTTCTCGACAGTCATTCTCCCGCCGGAGGCTTGTGCGATCTTCTGAAACTCGTCGTATAGCCAGTCGCGAGCAGCGCCAATCCCTCGTTGCGGATTATCCTGAGCTGACAGAGTATTTCTTGTCCCAAATGAGACCAGCTTGCGTACTGCTCGTTCTATGTTGGTCGGGTCGATCTCTCTTGTGATTCTGGAAATCTGAGGATTGCGTTGGGCAGGTCTGGAAGCTCTCCCGGCTCCAGCTCGTTCTTGACCGGTGACGGGTAGACTCGTTACCAAGCTGAGGAGCAGACCTAGGAAAATAATGTTTCGAGTACCTAACTTAGGCAGTTGGCTCGCAGTGATCATAGTCTCGCGTGATTTGAGCGAGCAGTTTAGCTCGACCCTTTCCCGGCGGATTCACGATAGATCGGACTGAACGTACGCGTAGTGTTCTCCGTGACACTCGGGGCCGGATCTCTTGGCGGCAACTGTGGCGTGACCCCTCGGTCGATAAGAGCCGGTTTGGGCGTCGCCGGAATGGATCTCTGTTCCCGCTGCGGAATCGCTATCTTGGACCAGAAACGGATCAAAAGGGCAGTACAACCGAAAAGAGTGCCCATGCTGAAAATGACGATCCACGCTAATGCGGCGGGGTGGATTCCAAGACGCGCTAATTCGGTGACCCCGGCAAAGATGACCCCCATTGCGCCGATAAGAGTCAATCCGAGGACCAGGGTTGGCGCGGTCAATTTGATCGGCGGCAAAACAGCAGCCGGCAAATTCCCTGCTGTGAGCGTCAGATTGGCGCCGCACCTCTTGCAATAGTTCAACTCAACGGTTATCTCATACCCGCAGGAAGCACAGTACATTTCGGCACTCCAATCGTGTCTATTACTCTCAAAATGCGTTCTTACTCTATCACTCGGGCGGCCTTTCGTGAATTGAGCCACTATGAATACGAGCCAGCCCTGCGGCGGGTTCGACTTCAAATGACTTACTTCGTAGGGACTAGGGCCGGAGATACCTTTAGCGAATGCGATAGGCCTTCTTCTGCGAGACGACAATTACCTCGCCATCAAGTTCGGCAGCAATTGTTCTTATCCGAGGTTCATCAGCTACCAGCGCTCGAAACTGCTCGGAACCTCTTTGAACATTCACCACTGGCAAGGAAGGCTGGTATGCAACATCTACCCAGGCATTACCCTGGCGATGGAACCGCGTTCCGGCAACGGTGCGTGTTTCCTGCGCACTCTGAGTTTTATTGGTATCGTCACGAGATTGGTCCGCTTCCGTTACCCGCCCCACGCGAGCGCTCTCACCAACCGACTGGGATCGTGGACTGGAAGGGCGTCGCTGGGACACTTCCCTCTTCCGGACCGTTTCGGTTTCAGAATCTCGCACAGCCTCACGGCGTAGCTCCTCTTTTTGTGCAACGTCCTCATTCCGCTCATCGCGCTTCGGAGGAGCGGTGGGAGCAGCAGTGGCTACAGGTTCTGGGGCGTAGTAAGGTTGCTGGCTAACAGCTGGCGGCGGTGCCTGCGATGCTTTGGCTGAGCCACTAGGTTTCGAGTCAACCGTTTTTGGCGGAGATGGCCTTGGCTCTCTCGCCTTTTCTTTCGCTACCTCATCTGACGTTAGCGTCTCCGGCGCAGGCTCATCAGGACTTCGTTCGTTGGTAACCCCAGGCTGCACAGTACGAGGCCCAAGGGCCACAAGGTCGGAGTCACCTGATTGTCGCAGCGCCACAAAGCTAACGGTCACCACAGCAAGTAGGGCAAGCGCCGGAACAGCGTAACGCAGCACGCGTGGGGACAATAAAACCGCCATTTGCTGCCAGAATGACTTTGCAGTCGAAACCGTTGGCTCTTCTGCGATGGACTTTGGTGCGCCGGCTGAGAAGGTGAGTTGAGTAACCAGGTTTCGACAAGTAACGCAGTCAGCAAGGTGCGCCGTGTAGAGGTTGCGAGTCGCAGGCGGTAAAACGCCTTCAGCATAGGAGTTCAACTCGTCGGCATCTAAATGGGCGGTTCCCTCTTCGGCGTCTTGAATCGATGGATCTCGCCCCTGCCGCCCAAGACCACGCAACATTAAATCAATCTCTTTGTGTTTAAACTCCTTCATTTACCTTCACACTAGCAAACAAGCCAGTTTAAGAACGCTCATCTACGAGCGGACTTGCGAAAAAGATGATTATTTGCCCGCCTTATCTTTAACACCGGCCTCAGTAGTGACCATCGTCTCGAGATCAGCCTCGAGATCGATTCCGACCTCGGTAAAGGCTCGGTCGATCTCCGCTCGTTCCCATCCATGGTCAGTTAATATTCCCTCGACCCTCTTACGTAGCTCGGAATGGATCTTTGTCAGGCGCCGGCTCGCGGTGGCTTCGTGGACACCGAGGACGCTTCCCACTTCACGCAATTTCAAGCCATCAAAGTAATAAAGCTTGACGAGCAAGCGGTCTTCATCTGGCAACTCTTCAAAGGACTTCGCCAATGCTTTTTGCAGTTCAACACCGGCAAATTTATTGGTAATCGATTGCTCCAGATGAACCGAAGCGGTCGCATGCACTCGTTCCTGCGCGCTGAATCTATCAAAGTCCTCATCCTGCTCAGTCTGCACCAGGCGCGACTGCTTTCGGTGTTGATCCACTGCTAGCTGAGCAACAACTGCGCGCAACCAACCGGCGAGCGAGCCTCGGCCGGAGTAATACGCGAGCTTGCTTGCAGGCTTTCCATCCTCCCGTGTGCGTAACCCGTAAAGTTCCGCCCAGATCGATTGCGATATGTCCTCGGCGGCGTCCTCGTTGGAACTCGACGACCGGGCCGCAGAACGCACGGTAGCAGAGAAGCGTGCGACCAGGTCATTCCAGGCGTTCTGGTTGCCCTGCTCGCAAGCAACTATCAAACACAGATCGTCAGCTTGTAGTTCATCGATGAAACCAACCATCTCTTGCTCGGAAGCGCCCGGGTCGCCTTTCAAAAGATACTTCTCGACGGCGCCGCGTATTCTGGTAAGCAGATTCTCCACATTCAGTGAGTATGACTCGGCTGCGCGGTCCAGCAAGCGACTAGCGCCTTCGGCAACGATGCGATCAATTTGCGCACTTCCGGCAGTCAACAGGGGATCTCCAAATCGTATGCTATCACGTTGAAAGCGCTCGGGGGCGACTTACGCAGCTTTGATGTTGCGCCTGTTCACGCTGTCGCCCGGGCTGTATTCAGGTCGTATCTTTGACACTACGGAAGGCCTGGGCTAGATTCGATTTTATCGAAGTAGCACTAATCGCACTCGCCGAAGTATTCAGATGATTCGAGTAACCGAGATCTTTCATTCAATTCAGGGCGAATCGACGCATGCAGGTCGCCCCTGCACCTTTGTCCGTCTGACAGGCTGTCCGATGCGGTGTACCTGGTGCGACAGCGAATATACCTTTACAGGCGGTGACCATTTTTCAATCGACGAAGTTGTTGCAAGGGTCCGGGCCTTTGAGTGTCAACTGGTCGAGGTAACCGGGGGTGAACCATTGGCCCAACCTGAAGCCTGTGCGCTCATCGAGCGGTTGTGCAACGAAGGCTTTGAAGTTTTGATTGAAACAGGCGGTTACGTGTCTATCGAGAAGGTGGACCAACGGGCCGCAATCATACTCGATGTTAAGTGCCCCGCGTCAGGCGAAGCCAGCCGGAATCATTGGCCCAACCTGGACCGCCTGCGGCCCGATCGTGACGAGGTCAAGTTCGTCGTCGCAGATCGAAGTGACTGGCAATATGCTCGAGATGTAATCAAACAGAGGCGGCTTGAGGAGAGTTGCAAAGCTGTCCTGATATCACCGGCCTGGAACGAAATTGAACTCCGCGATCTGGCAGCGTGGATTTTGGACAGCGGACTGAAGGTTCGTTTGCAATTGCAGATGCACAAGTATATCTGGGGACCGGATGTCCATGGTGTGTGATGGGTGGCTCTAGCGACAACGAATACCGGGTAACCGATGAAACGGAGCGGGATAGCTCGCAACTTGCCCGGGCTGTCTGTTTAGTCTCAGGTGGAATGGACTCGTGTGTGACGGTTGCCATCGCTCGGCAGGAGAATAGCGAGTTGGCATTTCTTCATGTTTCCTACGGCCAGCCAACTGCCGAGCGGGAGCGGCAGGCATTTGAGGGGATTGCAAATCACTATGAAATCCAACGGCGGCTGGTGACTTCTATCGAATATCTAACCCAGATCGGCGGTTCCTCATTAACCGATCAAGCGATACCGATCGCCAGTCCGGACCTTGCGGCCAAGGAGATCCCAACTAGTTATGTGCCCTTTCGCAATGCCCACTTGCTGTCGATTGCAACCAGTTGGGCCGAGGTAATAGGAGCGAACTACATATACATTGGGGCCGTCGCTGAAGACTCATCAGGATATCCCGATTGCCGGCCAGAGTTTTATACCGCGTTTGAAAAAGCTACAAACCTCGGAACAAAGCCGGGCACCAAGATTCAACTGGTAACCCCGATCATTGGTTTAAGAAAATCAGAAATCGTTTTGCGGGGAAATGAACTTGGAGCACCGCTCGAGCTGACGTGGTCTTGCTATCGGGCCTCAGATCGCGCGTGTGGCGAATGCGATTCCTGTGCGCTTAGACTCCGGGGATTTCGTGAAGCGGGCCTCCCCGATCCTATACCTTATGCGCTTGACAGTAAGCGCGTTGCTTATTAACTTTAGGGCGCTTCTCCGTCTTAATTACAACCGCTTATACGGTCAGAGCATCCTACGGGTTCTCCCGTACTATTGCGTAATATCCTTTTGGAGGATTCTTCAATGCTTGGCAGATCGATTTTTTCAGTTTGCGCTGTTCTCACTCTCTTGATCTCCGCAAATGTTGCGGTATCCGCCCAAACCGGAGAACTCCGGGGGCAAGTGGTCATCACGCAGGCAGATGGGACCAAGGTTCCGGCCAGTGAGGCTGCAATTGATGTGTTCCGTACCGACCTTCCCGGAAAGTACAACACAAAAGCCAACAAGCGGGGCGAATTCGTATTTGCGGGACTCCCCTATGTCGGGGTCTACATCGTCGCCGCAAGCCATCCGACGGCCCAACCAAGCTGGCAACAGAACATTCGTGCCGGTCGTGGTATCGAGTACGAGATTACATTAACTCCCGGTGACGGCAGGCGATTGACCTTGGAAGAGATCAAGGGCGCGGCGCCACCGGCCGGCGCGACTGAAGGAAGTGGTAAAAGTGAGACTGCTGAAGAGCGCGCCAGGCGAGAGGAATTGGCTCGTAAGAACGCTGAGATTGAAGCAAAAAACAAGAAAATTCTCGAAGCCAACGCAATCGTAGCCAAAACATTTAAAGCAGGCAATGACGCCCTTCTAGCAAAAAACTACGAAGAGGCCCTTAGACAATATGACGAAGGCCTTGCGGCCGATCCCGAACAGCCTGCCCTCCTCACTAACAAGGCTTTGGCGTTAAAAGCCCGCGGGGTGGACTCTTATAACGCTTCAATCACCGATAAGGACGAAGCTACCAAAGTTGCTAAATTGGAAGCGGCTAAGAAGGACTTTCAGGCTGCGGCAGAAGCCTCCACGAAGGCCATTGAGCTGATTAAGGCCCAACAGGTGCCAACGGAGCCGGCTGAACAGAACAGATTCAATTCAAACAAGCTTTCTGCTCTGACAACCCGGGCTGAGTCGATGCGTCTATTCGTGACAAAAGTAGATCAATCCAAAGCTGACGATGGGTTCACCGCTTATCAGGAATATATTGCTGCGGAACCGGATCCAACTAAGAAGATCAACTCTCGCCGAGATGCTGCGCAAATGCTGTTCGACGCCGGGGCTTTTGAGAAAGCGCTTGGTGAATACCAGAAGCTTCTCGCCGAGAACCCGGACGATACAGATGCCCTGGTCAAATCAGGAATGCTGCTTTTCAATATCGGCGCCATGGAAAACGATACGGCGAAGTACCAGGAAGCAGCGAATTATCTCCAACAGTTTGTGAATAAAGCTCCAGATAGCGATCGGTTTAAGGCTGACGCGAAGGCTATACTCGAAGAGCTTAAGAACCAACAGAACGTTCAGGCGGCTCCGACAACGCCAGCTCGCCGACGGCGACCATAAGCATGGTTTTCTAAGAGCTTCCAGACTCTAACGGCCACACTGGCAGGTCCTCGCCAATGTGGCCGTGGCTTTTTTCCCCTCCCCTGGCTCAATCACTACCTCCGCACAACCTCAGTAAATTCGCGTATTTTCGCTCGATTTTCCGCCAAAATTTGCGCTTGACAGTCCGAATGTTCAAAATGTACTATGCTTGCGCAACGGTGTTTAGCACTCTGCTTTGCACCATAAAATCCTAGCTACAAAAGCTATTCTCCAGCCAGGATCGTTGAATCCCGCCCTCGTGGATTGTCTCGCAAAATTCTTGAACGCGCGGTAAAACATGTCAGCCAAACTAGGCGAAATTCTCGTTCGTGAGAACCTAATAAGCCCACAAAATTTAAGGGAAGCCCTTGACTACCAGCGTGAGCATGGTGGCCGTCTGGGCTACAACCTCGTGAAGCTAGGCCTGGTCACTGATGACATGATCACGGCCGTGCTATCCCGTCAGTACGGGATTCCTTCAGTCAATCTGGATCTCTTTCATATTGATGACACGGTCCTGCGACTGATACCCCAGGAGGCTGCTCAAAAATATTCCGTACTCCCCCTGTCACGTGTGGGCGCGACCCTCACGCTGGCTATGGTGGATCCGACCAACGTCTTCGCGATGGACGACATAAAGTTTATGACCGGCCTCAATGTCGAACCGGTCGTTGTCGCCGAAGCTAGCATTCAACAGGCAATCGCCAAGTATTACGGGACCTCCCGAGAGATTGAACTGGCGATTTCACAGGATGAAGCTATTTATGAGGGGGTGGCTGTCAAAGGTCTGAACGGCGGCGGTATTACAAATGCCGATCTGGTCTCACTTGACAGCCTCGACTTTGACCACGATCGCACCGAAGACGTCGAAGTCGTCGAGGATAACGAGGAGATCGATCTATCGACGCTCTCCCGAATGAGCGAAGACGCACCTGTTGTACGCCTCGTTAACGTTTTGCTCGTCGATGCCCTGCGCCGGGGAGCTTCGGACATTCACATCGAACCTTACGAAAAAGAACTGCGCATCCGCTTTCGGATCGACGGCGTCCTCTACGACGTCATGCGCCCACCCTTGAAACTCCGCGACGCGTTAATCTCTCGTGTCAAGATCATGGCCAAACTCGACATATCTGAGAAGCGCTTGCCTCAGGATGGTCGTATCAAGATTAAGGTAAAGGTTGACGCCCGGTCGCGCGAACTGGACTTCCGCGTATCTACGCTGCCCACACTCTTTGGTGAGAAGGTGGTTCTCCGTCTGCTGGACAAGGAGAACCTCATGCTTGACATGACGAAACTCGGCTTTGAGCCCGAGTCGCTCGTCAAGTTCCAGCGCAACATCGTCAAACCTTACGGAATGGTTCTTGTCACGGGACCAACGGGAAGCGGTAAGACTAACACACTCTATTCAGCGCTTCAGTCTCTGAATACCACCGAAACCAACATCATGACCGCGGAAGACCCGGTAGAATTCAACCTGGTTGGTATCAACCAGGTACAGATGAAGGAGCAGATCGGGCTCAACTTCGCAGCCGCGCTGCGGGCTTTTCTGCGTCAGGATCCCAACATCATTCTGGTCGGCGAAATTCGAGACTTCGAGACGGCGGAGATCGCCATTAAGGCCGCCTTAACCGGGCACCTCGTTCTTTCAACGCTGCACACAAACGACGCTCCTTCAACCATCTCGCGCCTGATGAATATGGGTATTGAACCGTTCCTGGTTGCCACCAGCGTTAACCTCATTCAAGCCCAGCGTCTGATTCGGCGAGTTTGTAAGGATTGCAAACGCGAGCACCCAACTCCTCCCGAAGCCCTAATCGAGGTGGGATTCTCCGCTGAAGAGGCAAGCAAAATTAAGACTTACAAAGGGAAGGGATGCCCCACCTGCAACAACACCGGGTATAAGGGACGAATCGGCCTCTACGAAGTAATGGAGGTAACTGATGAGCTTCGAGAGCTGATCCTGATTGGCGCTTCCTCACTCGAACTCAGAAAGAAGGCCATCGAAGATGGCATGATTACGCTTCGTGAATCCGGACTACACAAGATTAGAAGTGGACTCACCAGCCTGGAAGAGGTAGTCCGAGAAACCGTGGCTTAGAGGGGGAAATCGAAGATGTTGCGACCAATAGCATTGTCTCTGATGATTCTTGTTTCGGTTGGAATAATGATACCGCTGGCTAACTCAACGGCGCACGGGATCCGACAGGGTTTCGTATCCTCGCCCAAGAAAGTTCGGCGTCACTCCCGGGTCTGGTGGAGAAGGTATCGGGCTCGGTTAAAACGTAAGCGCGCGGCAGCTCTCGCCCATAGAAAGGCTCAGGCAATGCGAGTCCTTCCGGAGATAAATCTGCCCGGGGGGTCCGTGAGACCGAGCTTACAGAATCTACCCGCCGGCTGGAATACGATTCCCAGCGCGAACAATACTGAGCTCAGATTTCGTACCACGACCGGTAAGGAAGGCGTAGCCGGCCAGGCAGCTCTTGCTGTGGTCGCTAATAGTCGACCAACTCCTCTGTACTTAACCGCGCACGAGCAACGCCGCTTCATCTCGGGCGTTGCAATCGCCGATCTCCGGCGGATAGTGATCGATAAGATGCTCGATACAAATGGCTGGATAACAAACGACTTCGTGCGCGAAGTTTCGGGATATCGGGTATTCGTAGTGACAGCACAAACACCCGAGGATAGTCGTTCACCAGAGAAGTTGTGGAACTTTTACTTCACCGAAGTAAATGGTCGCATCTATAGTCTGACGACAACCTCGCCTTTCCAGTCGGCTAATCGCATGGCCCAGGAGGCAGAACGCTTCATTGCCTCATTGCACTCAAACGCTGGCCCAAGACAGTAGGGCCTTAAGCAGTAACACCATCTCGGGGATTCCAATTTCTCGGATCTACCAGTACCTCCTGGAGAACGTTCCATGGCATTGAACGAGAGCGCGCCGCAAATCTCCCTCTCTGAGCTGTTGAAAAAACTGTCCGAACTCAAGGGCTCGGACCTCCACATCACGACGGGTTCGGCGCCCCAGATTCGTGTTGATGGGCATCTGCGTCCACTCGAAAACTACCGTGTGCTGACCGCTGCGGATACAAAGCAACTAGCCTACTCGGTGTTAACTGACGCACAGAAGCACCGTTTCGAGGAGAACCTGGAACTTGACTTCTCTTTTGGTGTCAAGGGGCTCTCGCGCTTCCGTGCGAACCTCTTCAATCAACGCGGGGCAGTCGGGGCCGTCTTCCGGGCAATTCCCTATGAGATCAAGGCTTTCGAGGATCTTGGGCTCCCCCCAGTTGTGAAACAGATGTGCGACAAACCGCGCGGCCTGATCCTCGTTACCGGACCCACTGGCTCAGGCAAGTCGACAACTCTGGCGGCGATGGTCGACAAAGTCAACCGCGATCGGCACGAACATATTCTCACGATCGAAGACCCGATTGAGTTCCTTCACAACCACAAGAGCTGCTTGGTAAATCAGCGCGAGGTAAACGCCGATACACGTGGGTTTGCGGAGGCGCTTAGAACGGCATTACGTCAAGATCCCGACGTTGTGCTGGTCGGTGAAATGCGCGACCTCGAGACGATCGAGTCTGCCTTACGGATTGCGGAAACGGGCCACCTCACATTCGCGACTCTTCACACAAACTCTGCTGCGTCAACGATCAACCGAATCATAGACGTCTTTCCCCCGGAACAGCAGGCGCAGATCCGGGCCCAACTCTCACTCGTGCTGGAGGGGATTTTATGTCAGGCGTTGTTGCCGCGTGCGGAAGAAAGCGGTCGAGTGATGGCGCTCGAGATCCTTGTTCCAAACGCCGCAATTAGAAACCTGATCCGTGAAGACAAAGTTCATCAGATCTATTCGATGATGCAGACCGGTCAGGATAAATACGGCATGCAAACGTTCAACCAAGCGCTGGCTACGCTGTATCACAAACGGCTCATCTCAGTTGATACGGCCATGCAGCGTTCCTCCAACACGGACGAGTTACGTGAACTAATCGACCGTGGCGCGGGAGTAAATCCTGCTAATGGCGGCAAACACCCGAGTCCGTACGCACAAGGCCGGCCGATCGGAGTACGCCCATCTCCTGCGCGATAGCACCGACTGGAGTTTCCTTATATGCCCACATACGTCTTTAAAGGCCGCAACAAACTGAATGAAATCGTCGTCGGTGAACGGATCGCCGACAACCGTGAAGCCCTCCGTCAAATTCTGAGACGCGAGCAGGTAACCCTCACATCGGTAAAAGAGAAAGGCCGGGAGATAGGTATTCCCAAGCTTGGCGGCCGTAAGAAAGTTAAGTCAAAAGACCTTTCCGTGTTTACCCGCCAGTTCTCTGTGATGATTGATGCCGGGCTGCCTTTGGTCCAGTGTCTCGAAATCCTGGCTCAACAGCAGGAGAATAAATATTTCCAACAAGTTCTGATGCAGGTGAGACAGGATGTTGAGGAAGGCTCAACGCTGGCGGCCGCGATGGCCCGCCATCCGCGCGTCTTCGATCAACTCTACACAAACATGGTCGAGGCGGGCGAGACTGGCGGTATTCTCGATCTGATCCTCCAAAGGCTCTCAACTTTCATCGAGAAGATCGTTAAGTTGAAGCGTGATGTAATTTCGGCGATGATCTATCCGGCTGCGGTAGTCGTCCTGGCTATTGCCGCCGTTGCCGTAATCATGGTCGTCGTTATACCGCAGTTTCAGGCAATCTTTTTAGGTCTCCTCGGTCCCGGCGAGCAATTGCCATTGCCCACCCGCATCGTAGTGGGAATAAGCAGTTTCCTGGCAGGCTGGGGAGGTCTGATTATTCTCGCAACCATCGTGGCGATTGCGCTTGCCGTCCGTTTTTACTACAAGACGCCGGGGGGCAGACGAAACATCGACTGGACCTTACTGCGAATACCTATCCTGGGGGACATCCTGCGAAAGGTGGCCGTAGCGCGCTTTTCACGTACCCTCTCGACCTTGCTTTCATCGGGCGTGCCGATCTTGCAGTCGCTCGATATCACTGCGCGGACTGCGGGAAACGTCATTATTGAGGAGGCAATCGTCAAAGTCCGCTCCGGAGTTGAGCGAGGCGAAAGCTTTGTAGAACCCTTAAAGGCCACGGAAGTATTTCCACACATGGTGGCCCAGATGATAGGTATTGGTGAACAAACCGGCGCGTTGGATGCAATGCTTGGCAAAATTGCCGATTTCTACGAACAGGAAGTGGATGCCGCAATTGCAAACCTATTGACGCTGATTGAGCCTATTCTCATCGGTTTTCTCGGCGTCACAATCGGGTCCATCGTTATTGCGATGTACCTGCCGCTGTTCACGCTGATCGGCAAACTGTCGCAGGGCAGTTAAACAAGACCTGGCAGGCCACCTGAACAACATAAACCCAGGCAGTCAATGACTGCCTGGGTTTATTCTTTTTCAGAGTCAGGAACAGGGTTTGATCGCGATCTCAGGCGGTTGATCTTTTAGTACCTCTCAATTACGATGGCGTGTGAACTCCTGCTTCAAAATTGTTTGTGTCGTGAGTGTCTTAATCACACCTTGTCGGCCGGCGGTATTCGTACCTCGTGCTTACTTACATCAAGTCAAACGGTCCCTTACAAACGAATCATGTGTATTTCGCCTCCATGACACCGGAACGCTGGCAACAAGTTGAAGAGATTTTTCAGGCCGCTCTCGACCTCACTCCCGAGGAGCGCACCCAGTTCGTGTCCGAGGCATGCGCAGACGATACAGAGCTCAAGCGGGACGTCGAATCCTTACTTTCACATCACGACAGCGGCGCTAGTCTTGTCGACGCTCGCCATCTTGCGGCAGTCGAACTTACGTCCTTCGAACCTTCAGGGATCGATGAAGATGTTGATCCGATGCTAGGGAGGCGTTTGGGAGCCTACCAGATCGAACGCGAAGTGGGTCGCGGCGGTATGGGTAACGTCTACGAAGCCTCGCGCGTAGACATGGAATTCAGGAAGCGCGCTGCCGTAAAAATCGTTAAGCGCGGCATGGATACCGATTTTGTGCTGCGACGCTTTCGCAAAGAGCGGCAAATACTAGCAGCCCTGGACCATCCCAACATCGCACTGCTTCTCGATGGCGGCACAACTGAGGACGGCTTGCCCTACTTCGTCATGGAGTTCATCGAAGGGCAACCTCTATACCGTTACTGCGATGCAAACAAGCTGACCGTTACCCAACGGCTCAACCTGTTTCTTTCGATCTGCGAAGCGGTCCACTACGCCCATCAAAAGCACGTGGTTCATCGAGACATAAAGCCCTCAAACGTCCTGGTAACGCTTGACGGAGTGCCAAAACTTCTGGACTTCGGAATCGCTAAGTTGCTCAGCCCGGACATTGCTGGAGACATCACTCACGACCCCACCGCAACGGCCATGCGTCTGATGACGCCTGAGTATGCTTCGCCTGAACAGGTGCAAGGGAGTGAGACATCGCCATCAACTGATGTTTATTCCCTCGGAGTGTTGCTCTATGAACTGCTGACCGGACATCGTCCCTATCGTTTGCGTAATCGGGCCCCGCACGAGATCGCGCGTGTCATTTGCGAGGAGGCGCCGGTACCACCAAGCTTCATCGTTACCCGTCCCGATGATTTACTACCTAAGTCTTCGACTGGACACGAAGAAAACTCTCTACAGCGAATCTATGAGGCCAGAAGGACCACGCTCGAAGATTTACGGCGCGACCTCGCCGGTTCCCTCGACAACATCGTAATGCGCGCGTTGCGTAAAGAACCCGAAGCGCGTTACCAGACCGCAGAGCAGTTGCGTAATGACATTTCCCGATGGCTTAAGGGACAACCAATTTCGGCATGGCCGGATTCGTTGTTGGCCTCCTCGAGTGACAAATCAACACCGACGGGCGCTGAGAATTCGCTAGCCGTATTGCCTCTGAAGCTTCTGGATCTTCAACAGCGCTCAGACTCGGGGCCAGATTATTTGGGAACAGGGCTTGCCGATGCGCTGATTACGCGGTTGAGCGCTGTCAGGCGTTTTGCCGTCCGGCCCACGAGCAGCGTTCTGCGTTACGACGCCAATTCTGATCCGCTCGTCGCCGGCCGGGAACTGGGAGTCGCTTTCGTGCTCGACGGCCGGATTAGACGGGCAGGCGATCGTATTCGCGTCACGGTTCAGTTGCTAAGCGTCCGCGACGGGACATCAATGTGGGCCGGGCAGTTCGACGAAGAGTTTACTGACGTGCTTCGGCTGGAGGATACGATTTCATCAAGCGTCGCCGAAGCGATCGTTCCTCACCTCACCGGCGAAGAGCGACTCCGGCTGGCCAAACGAGGCACCGATAACCCTCAGGCCCATGAGGCGTATCTGCGTGGCCGGTACTACTGGAATACATTCACGGAAGACGGGTTCGCGCGAGCGATTGTTTGCTATAACCAGGCTATCGCAATCGATCCAAACTACTCGGTGGCTTACGCGGGCGTGGCTGCTTACCACAATTGGCTCGGCTCTTTTACTGTTTTGCCATTCGCCGAGTGTGCCGCGGCAGCTTACGAAGCCGCTTCTACAGCTGTAGCCATCGATCCAAAACTGGCAGAAGGGCACGCAGCTCTGGGCCAGGCAATCCTTTTTAGAGATTTCGACTGGGCTAATGCCGAACGCCAGCTTTTGAGAGCAATTGAACTTAACCCTAATTATTCAGT
This sequence comes from Pyrinomonadaceae bacterium, assembly GCA_035512935.1. Lineage (GTDB taxonomy): Bacteria > Acidobacteriota > Blastocatellia > Pyrinomonadales > Pyrinomonadaceae > PSRF01. Next base: position 42,381 of record DATKDA010000164.1, read on the forward strand.
TGCGCGTATCTGGTACGCCTTGCAGTTGACGATGGAAGGTCGCTTTAATGAGGCCCTACAGGAAGTGCAATTTGCCCGTTCCCTGGATCCCTTGGCGATCATCTCACGCTTCAGCCTTATCTGGTGCTCCTATCATGCCCGGCGCTTTATTGAGGCTAACCTACTGGCTGAGGAGACCCTGAAGACCGAGCCGAACAATCTGATGGTGCTCCATACCGCCAGTTTCCTGCTGAGTCGCCTGAACCGACATGATGACGCGATTGCCGCCGCAAGACGCTCCGTGGCTACGTCGGGCAAAGCGTCCAACACGCTGGGCAGACTCGGGTCCGCATACGCAGAGGCCGGAAGCATCGATGAGGCTAAGTCGGTTTTGCGAGACATGCAGGCAATCGCCTCGTACCGGTATATCTCGCCTTACCATCTGGCGCTCGTTAATTGCGCCCTGGGCCGAACCGAGGAAGCCCTGGACCTCCTGGAGCAGGCCTTCGAGAGCCGGGATGCGAAGGTACTCTGGAGTGCCGTGGATCCCGAGCTTGATTCCTTGCACGGGCACCCCCGTTTTAGCGAATTGCTGCGCAAGCTGAAGCATCGGCTAGGCGCCCTCCCTGCATTGCCGCTTCCGTCACTAACGGGCCAGGAATCCGTCGCCGTGCTTCCCCTACGGATAGATCGATCGCACCCCGAAGACACAGGCTATGAGTATCTGGCCTTCGGATTGACGGATGCCCTTGTCGGGCGTTTGAGCAATGTCCAGCATCTCGTCGTACGACCGACGAGCAGTGTGCTTCGTTATCGTGGTTCGAGCGTTGATCCGCTCGTAGCCGGTCGAGATCTCGGCGTGAATTTCATCGTCGTGGGTAGTATGCAGAGCGAGAGCGACGGAGTCCAAGTGACGGTTGAACTTATAAACGTGCCGGAAGGCATAACCCGTTGGTCCGAGCAGTTTACTGAAGGATCTAATGACATCCTGACCATTGAAGATTCAGTCTCGGAGCGCGTCGCGATGGCGGTGCTGCCCCATTTGATCGGCGTTAGGGAACAAGAGTTCGCCGAATCGAACGCCGTCCGCGGGGATTTGGGTACGGCTTCGCGTCGCAAACGCCCCGGCAAACGGAAAGCTTCTGCGAGAGCGCGGCAAAGCACGAGCGCGACCTCACCCGTGTTAAGCCCTGCGCCGCAAACCCTGGATGAGGGGAATGAAGAGGCGCGCCAGTTATATACAGCGGGACGGTATTACGCCACTCGTCGCACCGCAGAAGGTCTCTGGCAGGCAATTGACCGACTAAAGCGCGCAGTCGAGATTGATCCGGAATTTGCTTTGGCTCATGCTGAATTGGCCGACTGCTATTCTCTGCTCAACTGGTACGTTGAGCCGCCACCGGAAAACGCCTGGAGCCTTGCAAAAGAGTCCGCGCTCAGTGCTGTTAAAGCGGATCCCGACCTGGCAGAAGCCCATGCTTCTCTGGGTTTCGTAAGGCTACACTACGACCGTGACTGGGAAGATGCCGAACGTGAACTGCGTACTGCGATTCAATTGAAACCAAGCGCCCAGGTGGCGCATCGCTGGTATGCTTTTAGTCTTTCAGCAATGGGCCGACACGAGGAAGCCTTTGCCGAAGTCGAGCGCGCCAGGGAGATTTCACCACAATCTGCGGTGCTCGCAACTGCCGTAGCCAACGTGCTGTTTCTCGCCGGCAGGTACCACGAAGCCATTGAACAGTGTCACAGAGCGATGGAGTTGGATTCCGGTGCAGTGGCAGCGCACACTGTTTTGCGCTGGGCGTATGAGAAGACCGGCATGCATCGGGAGGCTTTGGCAGCATTTGAGCAGGAAAGGGTATTTGCCGGCGAGACCGCAACAACCCACCTGAAGCGAGCAAGTGTATTGGCGGCTGTCGGCCGGCGCGAAGAAGCACTTGCGGTCTTGAAGGAGGTATTGGAGAGGCGGGCGAAACAATGGGTTTCGGCATATGAAATCGCGATTATTTATAGTTGGCTTGAAGACTTTGACAACGCCTTTCGTTGGCTGGCGCAGGCGGATCGAGAGCACGCCGTCGGATTCACGTTTGTGCGCGTGGATCCGCGTCTGGAACCGTTGCGATCGGACCCTCGCTTTGAGTCATTACTGCGCGGCATAGATCGAACGATCCCGTAAAACTATAGGTCCTATAAGTCCTATAGGTCCTATACAGGTCCATTGTAGGATTGAAGGAAGCCCAGGGAGACTTCTAAAGGTGCACCTGACATCTGTAGCGTTGATTATTACACTGATCTGCATACCCGCTTTTGCCCCGCAGAATCCCACACAAACCGCCAAACAGGAGCCGGCGCCCCGTCCTGCTCCCACCGTCAAAATTGACGACTATCGCAGCGCAGCCGCGAAGTTGATCGGCGCCGCACTCGTTAACGATTCAGCTTACAAGCGTTTGTCTTACCTAACCGACACTATAGGCCACAGGCTTAGTGGTTCAAAGAGTTTAGAACGCGCGATCGAATGGGCACTTGCCGAAATGAAGAAAGATGGGTTGGAGAACGTGCGCGCTGAAAAGGTTATGGTGCCACATTGGGTGCGAGGCGAAGAGAGTCTTGAGATGCTCAGCCCGCTCCCTCGCAACTTACCTATGCTGGGATTGGGCAATAGCATCGGCACCCCAACGGAAGGTATTACCGCTGAAGTCGTTGTGGTCCGCAATTTTGATGAACTCGATGCCCTCGGGGAGCGCGCGCGCGGGATGATTGTCGTTTACAACGTGCCGTTCACAACGTATGGAGCAACGGTACGATATCGTGGCGCTGGGGCCTCGCGCGCAGCCCGGTATGGTGCTGTAGCTGCGCTCGTAAGATCCGTTACGCCGGTTAGTCTTCAGACGCCGCACACCGGGGCAATGAATTATGACGAGAAGCAGCCGAAGATCCCTGCGGCCGCAATTACCATCGAAACCGCAGAGTGGCTGCAGCGACTGCAAGATCGTGGGGAAAGAGCGCGGCTGCGGCTAAAGATGGAAGCAAAGTTTTTGCCAGACGTGGAATCAGCCAATGTAATAGCTGAACTCAGAGGTTCAGAAAGACCCGACGAAATCGTTCTTGTTAGTGGACATTTCGACTCGTGGGACGTGGGTCAGGGAGCGCACGATGATGGTGGTGGTTGTATTGTGGTCTGGGAGGCAGTGAGACTGATTAAGGAACTGGGGCTGAGACCGCGCCGGACAATTCGGATTGTTCTTTACACGAACGAGGAGAATGGACTGCGAGGCGGCAATGCCTATCGTGATGCTTACCGTAACGAACTCTCAAAGCACGTACTTGCGATAGAAGCCGATTCGGGAACGTATCGTCCTCTGGGCTTTGGACTGGCCGCAGCAGCTCCCGCGCAAGCTCGCTCCAATCTTGAAGAGATCGCGAGACTCTTAACCGGCATACGCGCCGATCGAATTGGTCCAGACGGTGGCGGCGCAGACATTGGTCCAATTATGCGCGAAGGTGTTATCGGAGCTGGCCTCAATGTAAACCGCGGCCACTACTTCGACATTCACCACACACATGCCGATACGCTCGACAAGATCGATCCGCGCGACCTTGCCCTTTGTATCGCTACTGTGGCGGTTGTGGCCTACACTGTTGCGGACCTACCTCAGGCATTGAACCAATGAGCTGATAGATAAGGAGCCTGCTTTACTTTTGCGGAGCACCCAAGTCGCTTAAGCCTAATCCGAGGGCTGACTTAATAATCTTCTTAGGTAGTTCGCGACCAGGCGGGTTGAGGTATCCGCTGAAATGAATCCGATATGGTTGTCGGGTCTCAAGAGCACATTAAACGAACCGTTTGCACCAAAGATTTTAGCTATGTGCGGGTGTCGCGGGACGACCTCACGATCAATCAGATTAGGATAGCTGGCTTCGAGCCCGACAGCGCCTCCTTCTCGATCGCGATCATTACCGTTTGTAGGATCCTCAACACCGCTCTCGCCTTCCGAGAAAGTTATAAGATGAAATCTAGGCGAGCGCAGCCGATCGAAGATGCTCTTGCCATCCACCAGGAAATAGGGCATGCGGTCGCCCGCTTTGACTTCGAACTGATTATCTCCCTGGTGCACGCTCAGCCAGCTATCGCGATAGCTGATTCCAATCTGGGAGACTAAGATAAAGAACCTTTTTCTAATGGCCTCAATGCTGAGAATGTATTTTGCTAGCGGCGGAAACACCGTCGTTCGGATTAGGCCTATGAACCAATCTTTACCTGCGGCGAGATTAAACATCCGGTCGGTGGTCGCTGTCAGTCTTTTCGCGTTGGGCAAGCGCTCTTCGTTATAGGTTTCTAGAATCTTTTCATTGGCGCCGTTCTTTAGAACCAGCGCCAGCTTCCAAGCGAGGTTATAAGCATCCTGGATACCCGTATTCATGCCTTGTCCGCCCGCCGGCGTATGAATATGAGCTGCATCTCCAGCAACGAAACATCGTCCGGAAGAGAATCGGTCCACATGGCGTGTATGAACCTTGTAAGTCGAAAACCAATCGACCCGGGTTATGTCGAGATCGAGTTCTGCCTCCTCTTTAATGCGCGCTTCAATCTCGTCGTAAAGAATTTCACCTTCCTCCTTATCCAGGCCTTCGGGAAAGGCGCCAACAATGCGCCAACGTCGCTCGCCGGGCAGCGGAAAGAAAGCCACCACACCGTTTTGGGCCAGGCAAACGTGCAATGCATCATGACTGAATTTCCAGTCGATCCAAACATCGGCAACGTAAAAGAGCCGCTCAAAGGTGCTGCCCTCAAACGATAGCCCGAGCTCCTGCCTCACCAAACTCCTTGGTCCATCACAACCAACAAGATACTCTCCTTCGATGATTTGAGACGCGCCATCGTGCTTCTTAACGTGCGCCGTTACCTTTGTTGGCTGATGGGAAAAGTGCTCAAGCTCGGTTTTCCAGTGGACATGGCGTTCGTGTTCTTGCAGGTATTCGTACATTAGCTGTTCATTTTTACTCTGCTCCAGCACAAGAACGTACGGATAAGGGCTCAGACCGTCTCCGACGTTAGACAGATCGACTTCACCAAGGACTCGACCGCTTTCAAGCATGCGGACTCCACCGGCAACCGTGCCGAGTGAGACGGCCTTCTCTGCCAAGCCTAATTGTTCGTAAATTTCGAGCGTGCGGGCATGAACACCAAGCGCTTTCGAGTAAGCGGTGACACCCTGATTCTTATCGACGATAACAAAGTCGACGCCGTATCTGGAGAGTTGACAGGCGAGTGCAAGACCGGTTGGACCAGCCCCAATGATGATTACGTCGGTTTTAGTTGTCATCGTACGCAGTTGGGTTCTTTACAGCATCGGCTTGAGATGCCGGTAAACAGTCTCCGCCACAATCTTCGTACCGGATGCATTCGGGTGAACGCCATCGGGCAGATTTAGCGACGATACGCCAGCGACTCCTTCGAGGAAAAACGGGATCAGCGGCACGCCTTTCTCATTTGCAAGGTCACTAAACATGCTGTGGATCTGTTCCTGGTATTGCCGGCCCGCGCTGGTCGGTACAAGCATTCCGGCAAGCAGAACCTTCACATCTTCCGCCTGAGCACGGTCGATTATCGCTGCGAGATTCTTCTTCGTCTGAGCAACAGGTTGTCCGCGCAGGAAGTCATTGGCGCCTAACTCGAGAATCAAGACACGCACATCTCCATCAAGCGCCCAGTCGATCCGGCGAACGCCTCCGGCGCTCGTGTCGCCTGAAACTCCTGCGTTCACAACCTCGTATTCATCACCGTCCTGTTTGAGCCTTTCCTGAAGCAGTGCGGGATACGTTTCGTGGGCAGGCAGTCCGTAGCCCGCAGTCAAGCTGTCGCCGAATGCCACGATCTTGGGTAAACTCGTTGTTGCTTGCGCCCCTGCTGGCCGTGATGGAGTCGATTCGGGAGCGGGGGCGCTTTGGTCTCTGCAAGCCGAGAGGCAAAGCAATGTCAGAATACAAAGGAAGACAGTTCTCTTCATGATTGAGTTATTCAACGTTTCAAAGCAGGTCCCTTCAGGGTCCGAAACACTCACAATCCTTCATTCACTGAATCTTACCATCCCTGATGGCCAGTTTGTGTCCATCGTCGGGCCTTCAGGTAGCGGTAAGTCTACGCTGCTCGGACTGATCGCCGGTCTGGATGGACCCACTGATGGTGACATACGCATAGATGGTGAATCGATTGTGACGATGAATGAGGACGAATTGGCCCGGCTGCGCGGGAAGAAGATCGGCTTTGTGTTCCAGTCCTTTTACCTCATCCCGTCCCTGACTGCCTTCGAGAACATCCTCGTGCCAATGGAGATCGCGGGCCTGCGCGATGCTCAAGAACGCGCCAGACAGCTACTCGAGGATGTGGATTTGACTGCCCGCGCAACGCACTACCCCTCACAACTGTCCGGCGGCGAGCAACAGAGAGTGGCGATTGCGCGCGCTTTTTCCAACGATCCTTCGATATTGCTTGCCGACGAGCCAACCGGAAACCTCGATTCCAATAACGGCCAGCACATCATTGATTTGATGGTTGAGATTCATCAGAGACGAGGAGCGACGTTGTTGCTTGTCACGCACGATCACAATCTCGCTGAACGTGCAGACCGGAGCATTTCACTAAGTGATGGGCGCGTGGTCGCCGACAAACTCCGAATTGCTTCTCTGTCCGAAGAAGAGACTGCCGTCGCTGAGGTTCTTCAGTAATGAACTTTGTAATGCGCATGGCACGGCGGGAAATTCGCTCCTCGTGGAAACGGCTGCTCTTTTTCTTCGTCTGCATTGGCGTGGGAGTCGGCTCAATCGTTGCCCTCCGCTCAACTCTACAAAATGCCAACTCAGCACTCGTAAGTCAGGCGCGCCTACTCCTCGGCGCGGACGTCCAGATCGACTCGACGCGGGCTCTGGACGAAGCGACTCTGACCGCCATCAACGAGGTGGTTCAATCCCCGATAGTTACGCGCAGAACTGACACGGTCGAGATGCCAACGATGGCGCGACCAAATGACGAGTCAGAGGAAGGCGCGCTGTTGATTGAGCTAAAAGCCGTTGGGCCAGAGTTTCCGCTGTACGGAGACTTCACGCTGACTGATGGCCGACACTTCAACTCGGAAATTCTTGAAGACTACGGGGCGATTGTGGGCCAAGGCCTGCTTGACAGATTGAATCTTCGAGTCGGCGATGAGGTAAAGATCGGCAACGTCGCATTTCAGATTCGCGGTGTGATGAATGCTGACCCCGGTGGCAGTACGGGGTTCCGGCTGGGACCACGTGTGTTTATTGCAAGGTCTGCCATCGAAGAGACGGGGCTGACGGGCTTTGGCAGCAGGGCGCGCTATCGCATTCTTTTGAGCACCCAAGAGGGATCGCTCGACTCGCTTGTTACCACGTTGCGCTCGTCGCTCAAGAACAATCTGATCAATATCCGTACTTACAAGCAGTCCGAAGAGAACATCAACGAACAGTACACTCGATCGGAGAACTACCTCTCACTGGTGGGACTGGTGATCCTGGTCCTGGGTGGCATCGGGATCGCGAATGTGACTCGAGTCTTCATCGAACAGAAGAAAAAGCCTATCGCGGTCCTGAAATGTCTCGGCGCCACCAGTAGCAAAATTACTACTGTCTACGTCGCCCAAGTCATAGCCCTCGGACTAGCGGGAAGCGTTTTCGGGATCGTACTGGCAAAGCTCGCGCTCTTTGGAGTGGAACGTTACTTTGCCGACAGTCTTCCCGCAAATATGAGTCATGCATTACGCACCGGAACTGTTATTCAAGGCCTGATGCTTGGGCTGCTGATTTCGCTGCTTTTCTCGGCGCTTCCCTTGCTTCGAATTCGGCATATCAGACCAAACATGCTGCTCCGCAACGATGAGACCCCGCGGACTCGAAAGTTCGATCTGGTCAGGTGGATGACTGCCTTACTAGTCATCGCCGGGCTCGTGGTGGTCTTCTCCTGGCAGGCGGGTTCTCTTAGGATCGGGGCATTTTTTCTGGGCGGCGTCGCGGTAGCTGGGATAATTCTGCAACTCGCCTCAATGGGTCTGGTCTGGATGGTCAAACGTACTCGGCAGATCCACTCCTTTGCCGTCCGCCACGCCATCAATAGTCTGCACCGGCCTGGTAATCAGACGCGGGTTATTCTTATGGCGGTGGGGCTGGGCGCCTTTCTCGTGATAGCAGTGCAATCATTGCAACGGAATCTGTTGTTGGAGATCGATCCGGCAAACCGTGGCAATCTGCCAAATATGTATCTGATTGACATCCAGAAAGATCAAAAGGAGGGAGTCGAGGATCTTATTGAGGAAGCGATTGGGGAACGACTGGAGCTAATTCCGACTGTGCGCGCACGTATTGCGGCAATCAACGACCGGGAAATCGATCTTGGATCCGGCGAGATGAGGGGAGATCGCGGCAGATTAGGCCGGGAGTACATTGTCACCTATCGTGACGGGCTTGAGGAGAATGAAACGATTATCGCCGGCCAGATGTGGGAGCCGACTCCCGCGGCTGAACCTGAGGTCTCGATCGCCGAAGACATGAGAGGATTGCAGGGACTGGATGTCGGGAGCACCATGACTCTAGACATCGTGGGAAGAAAGTTGACCGCACGGGTGACCAGCGTGCGCAGGGTTGATTGGCGCCGGTCACGCACGGGTTTTATGATTCTCTTTCGGCCAAATGTATTGGATGACGCGCCAACCATGTATGTAGGCGGTCTGGATGGTCCAGTAGATGACCAATCGAGATCGCGATTACAACGCTTGATCGTCGAGCAATATCCGAACGTCTCGATCATTGACGTTGCTGAGGTCTTACAACTGGTCACGCGCCTCCTGAGGAATGTCTCATTGGCAGTGACTTTTATTGGTGGCTTTGTATTCTTCAGCGGCACTCTGATTTTAATTGGCTCCATCGCGATGACTAAGTACCAGAGAACCTATGAGGCCGCGCTCTTGAAGACATTAGGAGCGACGCGGAGGATTGTGCTTACAACGGTACTGGCCGAATACGGCTTGCTGGGTCTGATTGCCGGACTGATTGGTTCACTGGCGGCGGTCGCGCTGTCGTACACGATGGCGCGGTTTGTGTTTGAGATCCCATGGGAGGTGATGCCGGTAGTTATTGGCGGTGGAATCGCGGGCACTGTCGTCCTGGTAGTGGCGGTGGGGGTCCTGGCGAGTGTGCCGGTGTTAAGACGAAAGCCTCTCGGCGTTTTGCGTGCTCCTTGAGCTTCTTCGTGTGATTTCGTGGGTTGTGCTTTGGCCGATTAAGAAAATGATCCGCTAAAACACACGGAAAATATTACGAACGAAAATTTACACGGCTATCGACCTTCGCATTTTCTTAAGCAGCAGTTCTTCGCCCACGCTTAAGCTTCGTGTGAGCTTTGTTCGTGCGATTTCGTGTGATTTCGTGGATTGTGTTTGGGACGGTTAAGAAGATGATCCACTAAAAAACACCAAATTACACGAAAGGCGTATGCTCACTTCACTCTTATTCGAAGGTCGCGGCGTTCGACAGCTTCATTACCGGAATAATCCGCCGCAATGATCCGCAGTGTGTAATCGCCACTCGGTAATTCCGATGTGTCCCACAATCCCGGCGCTGCTCGACCATCCCGCACCGTGTTAGTCACCTCGTAAAGAAATCGCGTCGTCTTGCTGCCATAAACAGTGATGCCACTCTCCTCAGCATAGGTAAGCTTGGGTGCTTCCCTTCCGCCCGGGAGCCGATTGAACTCGAGGGTGATGCGCGGCTCTTCAAAATTAGGGGCCGGTTGTCCAGAGTCAGACTCGTTATCGTTCTGAAGCACCTGATAACCGAGCCGATAAAGGCCCAGTTTACGTCGACTGCTGTTCATCTCGTTGCGATCAAATGCTTCCACAACGATTCGGACGCGACCACTCACCACGAGGCGACCCGACTCCTGCTCGGTGAAACGGGTTCCGGTTTCATCAAACAGTTGAATGCCGTCGCGTTCGATCCGCGGAGCTACTCGATCGCTGAAACCGATCGGTGAGAGCAACAAAAAATTGATTTCGGCCCCTGGCGGACCAACATTCAGGTGAATATGGTACATGCGATTCACAGTGCCAATCACGTCGCCGTCACGAAAACGAGCGCCCCTCCGCACTCTTATTCTGCTTAAATTGCCCTCTTCGTCCTGCACCGGAATAAAGCGCGGGTCGTCAAAAACCTTCGTATCTTTATCACGTCCGACGTGCATGTGAATATAAGAGATCACTCCCACTCGTATTCCTTCATTAAGTCCTCCAAAACCCCAATTTGCGAGCGGACTTGTAACCTTTTCCGAGCGTATCACGCGAACGACTTTATCGTAGGCCCCAAAAACATCGACTCCGCTATGCAGACGCTCACGGCTGTCAGTTGAATCATAACTGCCCCGCACCTCGCCCATGGTTGCCACAATCTCATGTGGACGCTCCTGAGGATCGAAGGGCCAGAGAAAAGTTTCATGACCAAGAGTCGTGTTACTAAGCTTCGGCAATGGACCGTTCAACCCTGAAAGCGCTTGATTATTAATCGATTGGCCCAGTCTGCGAACAAGATAATTGGCGCTGTCGGCGACGTACAGATCACCCTCCTTGCTAATCGCCACGCCCGCAGGCTGGTTGAGTCGAGCAGCCTCCAGGCCGTCTGCAAAACCGGGGTTACCTCCCGCTATGACACGGGCCGCACCGTCGGGGGCTATCTGAACTACACGCGCTCGGTCGAACTCGGTCACGTAAAGAAATCCATCATGAGTCAAAGCTAACGCAACTGGCTTTCTTAGATCACTCTGGCTCTCTTCCCCGGGGAATGAAATCGACAAGGTTGTGACCTGTCCATCAGGCGTAATCTTTCGTAAGCCATTATTGCCCGTGTCCGCTACGATCAGAGATTTGTCCTCCATCACTGCAATGCCGCAAGGCGTATCAAAGAGGGCGCTGGTCTTTTCCCCATCGGCATGACCGGGACGTCCTATCCCCGCAACGGTGGTGGCTTGTCCGTCGTTTGTAATCAACCTAATACGATCATTGTAGGTATCAGCAACATAGATATTGCCGTCGTCGTCGAGAGCTATGCCAATTGGACCATCGAACCAGGCTTGAGCAGCCGAACCATCGCGATGTCCCGCCGTCCCGTCTCCGGCAACTGTTGAGACCAACCCTTCCGGTGTGATCTTTCGAATGCGATTGTTTCCGGTATCTGCAACGTACAGGTTGCCCTTCGAATCCAGGGCCAAGCCCGACGGTGAATTGAAAGATGCGGACTGACCTGGACCGTCAGCGTAGCCTTCAATGCCACCGGCAAGTGTGGTTACCGTTCCGTCGGGTGCGAACTTGCGAATTCGGTTGCTCTCGCCCGCATCTGAGACGTAGATTGTGCCGTCAGAACCTATCGCAATGCCAAAGGGGTCGGAGAAACCCGCTGCCAGCGGCTGGGATGCATCGCGAAAAACCGGAGCACCATCGCCCGCCACCGATGTTACGTTGGCACGCCAGCCAATGGGCGTGGGCGGATAACCGGTCTCTCGCATTAAGTAAAGAAGAACGAAGACAAGGCTACCAACAACTAAAAGGAAAGTTAGGACGAGGATTAATTTACGCATCGAGTCGACGTCATTATACAAGCTAGAACTCGGAATACCTGCCGAAGTGAGAACAGACACATGCGCAGCTTAGCAATATTGATTATCATTCTTTGCTTCTCGACATTAACAAGCTGTACGCAAGAGCAAGACGACTCGATGCGCCCTAACCCTTATCAACCGAGCCCGTATGTGAAGATCAACCACCCGGAATGGTCTAAGAACGCAACGATCTATCAGATCAACACTCGCCAGTTTACCGAGGAAGGGACGTTTCGTGCGGCCGAACAACATCTGCCAAGACTGAAGAACCTTGGTGTAGACATCTTGTGGTTGATGCCCATTCATGAGATAGGCGAAAAGAATCGCAAAGGCAGTTTGGGCAGCCCGTATTCGGTTAAAGACTACTATAGTGTGAACCCTGAATTCGGAACCCTGGAAGACTTTAAACATTTCGTTAAGGCAGCTCACAATCACGGAATGTATGTGATTCTCGATTGGGTAGCCAATCATACGGCCTGGGACAACAATCTTGTGAACGAACATCCCGACTGGTACGCGCGCGATTGGAAAGGCGACTTCCGCCCCACGCCGTGGTGGGACTGGTCAGACATCATCGATTTAGATTACCGGCATGAGGGCCTTCGGAGATACATGACTGAAGCCATGAAGTATTGGGTTAAGGAAACAGATATTGATGGCTTTCGCTGTGACGTAGCCGGTTTCGTCCCCGTCGAGTTTTGGAACAACGTGCGGAAGGAACTGGACGCCATCAAGCCGGTCTTCATGTTAGCCGAATGGGAATCGCGGGACCTCCATGCGGAAGCATTCGATATGACTTATGCCTGGACCTGGTACGACGCTGTCCACGATATTACGACAGGAAAAAGCCAGGACCTGAATACGCTTTTCGTCTACTACTCATGGAACGAAAGTTCTTTCCCGGCCGAGGCAATGCGAATGACCTTCGTGAGCAATCACGACAAAAACGCCTGGGAAGGGACGGAGTTTGAACAGTTCGGCAAGGGACTCGAAGCGGCGATGGTTCTGTCTGTAGTAGGTGAAGGCATGCCGCTGATCTATAACGGACAGGAAGCAGGTAACACGAAGCGTCTTGCATTTTTTGAAAAGGATCAGATCTCCTGGAGAGAACACCGGAATGGCGAACTCTACAAAAGCCTGTTTGCTTTGAAGAAAAGGAACACTGCGTTGTGGAATGCCCCGTGGGGCGCAACTATGATTCACGTACCAAACAGCGTTCCGATGAAGGTCTTCAGTTTCGTGCGCC
>DATKDA010000165.1:0-14578 GCA_035512935.1 Pyrinomonadaceae bacterium
AAGTTTTTAGGATGGTCCCTGCTGAAGCTAACGAGAAACTGGAGATAGTCCCCTCCGCATGCTAACCATCGAGCTTATCAAAGAGGCCCAGGAAAGAATTCAAACCCGGATTCATCGCACGCCAGTAGTTACATCGCAATCCTTCAACCAGGCCAGCGGCAAGAAAGTCTTCTTTAAGTGCGAGAATCTTCAGCGCGCCGGCGCATTCAAGATACGCGGCGCCACTAACAAAATACTAAGCTTGAGCTCAGATGAAAAAAGCCGAGGCATAATTGCCTTCTCCTCCGGCAATCATGCTCAAGCGGTCGCGCTTGCTGCCCGCGAGGCCGGCATCCGAGCTGTAGTCGCGATGCCCAGTGACGCCCCACGCACGAAAATTGAGGCCACTCAGAATTATGGCGCTGAAGTAATCTTCTTTGATCGCCAAAATGATGATCGGGAGGCCTTTGCTCTCGAAACCGCGAGACGAGAGCACCTGGTAATGGTCCCTCCTTATGACGATTACCTGGTGATGGCTGGCCAGGGCACTTGCGGCTTGGAATTAATCGAAGAAGTTCCTGATCTGGACTGCATACTCACGCCGTGCAGCGGTGGTGGTCTTTTTGCAGGTGTTAGTCTCGCCGCAAAAAGCCATAAACCTTCAGTCCGATGTTTTCCTGTTGAACCCGAGACTGCCAACGACACTCAACAATCCTTCATGAAAGGTGAAATCGTGAGAATCCTGCCACCCGGCACGATCGCGGATGGCCTCCGTGTCCAATCACCTGGTGAGCTAACTTTTCCACTCACGAAACAACTCGCCGAGCAAGTCTTGACGGTCTCAGACGGCGAGATAATCGAAGCAATAAAATTCCTTCTCTTCCGCATGAAACTTTTGGTTGAACCCTCAGGCGCCGCCGCCGCAGCCGCCGTACTGTTCAAGAAGCTTCCCGCAGATGTTGTCCGGGTTGGAGTGGTCCTTTCGGGAGGAAATATTGACAGGGAAACCTTACAAGGGTTTCTAAAGAACAAGTCGTGAGTTCAGAACCCCCAACCAACTGTACGCGTGCAGAATCTCGCCGGTAATAAAAGAAGCGAGGTTTGCAGCCACAATCGCGCCGAAATCTCGCAACCATTGCGGCAATTCAACATCTGCAGAACGAAAAGCCAGCCAGAATAAAAGACACTCAGCTACAGGCGCGAATGTTTCTGCTATTACCAGATAGACCGTTCGCGAAAAGCCCGCGAGCAGGACTGGCAGCACCAGTACAACGACGGGATAGGTACAAGCAGTCAGCCAGATTCCGGCCACGATGCGTCGCCGAAACGGATGGCGGTTGGAAAGCAAAGCTATAAGTATTGGGGTCTCGACCAGAATAGTTAGCAGGTAACCGAACGGTAGAAACCGCCAAAGCTCGCTGTCGGACATCGCACGCCCATTCAGAGGGTTCGCAGCAGAAAAGGAACTTCCGCCAGTACATGAGCAATTGCCACGGCGAAGTAGATATCACGCGTGAGTGAGTAGTCGATCGCAAAAGCAGACCACAGCAGCACGACCACACCCAAACTGGCAACGAGTACCAGCGCCACCAGTCGCGGAAAACCATGCGGATGACTGAATAACGGAATGGTTTTCAACCGCCATACAGCGCCGCGTCCACCGATGAGCGGTAATGCAATGATCCACACCGCATAGTGCAGCATTTCGAGAAATACATGGACCGCTACGAGAAGATGGCTGGACACACCCGCGAGAATACCGGCGCCGGCATGCTGTGTAATTCGCCAAGCCAGACCATTATCATCTGCGAGTGAAGGGCCATGGGCAAACTGCCAGACCATGGCAGTAACCAGCAGCGGTATAAGAATAAGAGAGCGATGGTAGACACTAAGCCATTCGGGACGGGTTCGACGTAAGTGACGATCGAGAAACCACAGTGCCACCAGGGGATGTAGATAGACGAGAGCCAGACTGAAAAGTTCGGGCGCCAGCCAGTTCAATGAGCTCAGCGCCAGCGCCAGTGGAACAAACCAAAACCAGTCGCGGTTGGGACGTTGTCGTGAACGCATCCATACAAGTAACGCGATCCAGAACAGCAATAAAGTGTTCCAGCCCGCGAGTGCGAAAAGCCAGTTGCTTCCGGACCACACTCCTGAATAGTAGAGAGCAGGCATGGAAAGATAACTTACGGTGACTGCTATGCCGGCAAAGGCGACGAGAAAGAAGTTTCGCGATTGCCCGAATCGCGCGGGCAATCGCATAATGAAGTAACGCAGTTCAAACCAGTTATGTGGACCGGCGAACACGAACAGCGCGACAATGGAGAATTGTAGTGGCGCCCAACTCGCCAACAGCGCGGAAAGGAGAGCGCAGATCGACAGGCCTGCTGCAAAGACTTGAACGCTCCTCGCGGGACGCTCACGTAGCCATGGCGTGGACGGTATGCTTAAAGACCTTTCCAAGGCTATTCCTCTTTAGCTCGTCTTCCTGTTGTTGAGGTCATCGGGATGATCAATTTGATACCGGACCCGTCGGCAACAATTTCAACCGTAACACTGCCGTTGGTGGCGCGGCCTTCATTTAGCGCTTTCGGTAATCCGCGCCAGTTACTGATACTGGGCGGAGCGATGTTGGCATTTATTCCGACGGCTGCGGTCCCAAGTACTAACGCTGCCAACAGGAGACTGGCGGCAACCTTTTGATTGCGGCGGTGGCGCGAACGTGCGAACCAAACCCCCGCGAAAGATACTGAAAGCATCAAGAACAACCCGGCGATAATCGTCTGCTGCGGGTTACTCCACCCCAGAACCAACGACTGATCTTGAGATCCATTGGCCAGCGCAGACAGTTGGCGCAGAGTATCTCCTGAAATTTCGAGCCGTGCCTCGGAAACCTTCGCATCAGGCACCACTGTAAGGCTGGTGCGAGTTGCTGCCCTCGTTTGCCTCCCCGGCGTATTAGCAGGTGACGCAGGAGGGGTAAGATCTGCTCGCACTGAGCTAGCACCAACAATGATCAGCAATGAAACAATGATCGAAGGAAGTACGGTACGTCGCATGGTATGTTACTCCTTAAGCAATACGATTGCCGCAGCCATGAGCACGGCAGTTATTACAATGAGTGCAGCAATCAGACTTCTCCTACCAGTCAAAGGTGAGCGGGCCAGCCAAATTCCTGCTAATGACAAAGAGGCCACCAATAAGCCGCCGGCAATGATAGAGCGCAGCGGGTTGTAGGTTAACTCTTCAACCAAAGATTCAGGTTCGGAAGCAACGTCGGCAAGTGCAATGTAGCTACTGGTTAACACAAGATAGGTCACGCCAATCAGGTGTCTTAATCCCAATGGTGGTCTCCTTGGAGTGCGCCGGCCTGGCGGCGCTTTGGTATTGTTACCCATGAGGCCTCCTTGGAACAATACGAAAGCCGCCCGTACTTTGGTTGTGCTTTTGCTGAATCTTATCTTTACCGACGACCCTTGATCCGAACGATATTAAAGCACCGGCAGGCCGGCGCACTCCAAAGGGACTCCAGGGAGGTTTATGCATCTCCGTATGCCTAAGGTAGAATGTTCCTTAATCACAAGTCGAAGGAAACTGCGTGGCCCGAGAACTTCACGTTATCAGCAACGTCCCAAAACCCCGTCAGCCAAAGCCAGAGTGGTTGAAGATTCGACTGGGTGATCCCACGAATCAAAACAATGTGCTTAAGCTAATCGAAGGCCTTAACCTGCACACAGTCTGCCAGGAAGCCCGCTGTCCAAACATCTTCGAGTGCTGGTCCGATCGCACCGCTACATTCATGTTGGGAGGTGACATTTGTACCCGTCATTGTGGGTTTTGTGCGGTTGGAAAAGGCCAACCAGGGGCGCTTGACTCGGAGGAACCCCGGCATGTTGCCGAGGCAGTGCGGCATCTGAACCTGGCCCATACGGTCATCACTTCGGTAAATCGCGACGATCTGCAGGACGGTGGTGCGGCTCACTGGGCTGAAACGATCCGCGAGGTCCGGGCTCTAAATCCGCAATGCAGGATTGAGGTGCTCATCCCCGACTTCAACGGTGACGAAGCAGCGCTCGATGCGGTGCTTGACGCCCGCCCCGATGTGCTCAACCACAATACCGAGACAATTGCGCGCCTATACCGTCGAGTTCGACCGGATGCTATTTATGGACAGTCGCTGACGCTCTTGCGCCGCGCAGCCGAACGACGCGACCGCGAAGGACGGGGAATGCTTACCAAAAGCGGAATCATGGTTGGACTAGGCGAGACGTTTGAAGAAGTCATTGAACTGATGGAGGATCTGCGGCGAGTTTCCTGCGATATCATGACTATCGGTCAATACCTTCAGCCCCATGCTCGCCGGCTTCCAGTCGAACGATATGTAACGCCAGAAGAGTTCAATCGTTGGCGGGAAATAGGGATGGAACTCGGCTTCTATCACGTCGAATCGAGTCCTTTGACCCGCTCTTCGTATCATGCACGCCAGCAGGCAGAAAATCGGAGTGAAGCAGGTTAGCCTTCCTTACCAAGGTTCTACTTGCCCGAGTAGTCCTCAATCACAAACCGTTTCCTAAGAAGATCGAGATCCCCTTCCTCGAGATTAAAGTTTGTACCCGCGATCACTCGCCGCCCTTCGTCGGTAGTCACCCAATCGACAACCTGCGGTGCATGCTTTCGAAGGTAGGCAGCATCCTCTTTGTCAATCGGTTTGCCGTCCTTGCGGGAGAACACCCACGTATAAGTGAAGCGGCCTTTACGAATAAACTCCAGGTCGCGTTCGAAAGCGGTCTGCGGAGTCTGTTGCGGCGGTGGTGTTGTGGCACTCGGCTGCTCGGCAACTGGCGCGGGGCTAGGACCAGACCAACCACATCCCTGCCACAGTAAAGCCAAAGCGAAGAGTGGGAGTAAAAGTAGCGTCGGGGGCTTGGTACCTTTGATCATAACAATCGCTTTTCTAGTTAACTTTCATCATCGATTTCCGAAAGTTCATCACGCTCCTCGCGAATGCGCAGAATGGTACATTCTGTATCCTCGTAGACAATCTCAAACCAACCGCTCTCTGTGGCGTTCTCGAAAAATCGATCGTGATGATTATCTGTAAAGACATAGCGCGCCCCAAATCGATCTCGAATCAGAGGGCCCGGGTCCTTTTCATTTCCTAGTGTGATGCGATCGTACAACTTCGACAACGCCGGGTCACGATCGTAGAGATATGTTGGGTCGAGGCCCGACACATAGTTGTGGTTTGGATTGTAATAAAAGAGACGCGGAAAGTCGTCCCAGTCGGTATTGAAGATGATTTGACCCGGCGGGATCTGGGTGCTCATCCACTCTGCGCCGGCGCGATAGTAATCATGCCGTTCACTTTTGCCGATATCTTCTATGGTGACTTTCAGATTGAAGAACAGAACAACCCCCAGCAACACAGCAATGACTGCCGCGATTGCCATCCTGATAAACTCTTTGCCGTCATTCCGATCGTCGCGATCGAGAAACGGCTGCAAGTCGTCGAGCACCTCCGCAGGCAGACGGGTGAGCGCCGAACGCGCACCATCCAGCCAGGGCTGCAAAGCAAACGCCGCAAAAATGATCGCAAAAGGGGGCCAGTATTCGACAGACCGTTTCCACCGGGCCGTGGCGATCATCAGCGCGGTTGCAAGTACCAGAAAGAATAGTGCGTGTGGTGAGCGCTTACGGTCCTCAGGATCAAAGGCGACGTAGCCCACCACCATAGCCACACACGCGACCAACGAATTACCTAAAAACTCCCAGGAGTTATAAGGGTACCACTCCCCTCCAACGCGAGTGGAAAAGTCGGCGGCGGTCAGTTTCATCCGCAGATGTTCGTAAAAGAGTTGCAGGTTCTGAGGGAAGTAAGGATTGATTACCAGGCCGGCTGCCACGCCCGCCAGGATGAACGCAGCAGGGCGCCATTCAAACCGCCGTTCGGTCCAGCCGATAATCGCCATCCAGACAAAGGCCGCAAAAACGAGAAGCAGAAAGACATCGTAGGTCAGGGTAAAGACGAAAGCGAGCGGCAGTAAGGGCCAGTACTTTTTCTGGAAGAGGAGATGGACACCTGCGATGAGATAGATGATCGCAAATGGTGGGGCCTTGGCCATGTTTAGCCGGAAGAGGAAAGGCGCCGAACAGGCGAGGAGAGCCACTAGCCACACCCATGTGTAACGAATTTCGTATCGAAGCAGCAGCCAGTAGCAGGAGAACACAGCGAGGCTGGCGAAAAGCATCGCTGCTATCTTTGCGCCCATACGCAGATCGCCGATCCATGTAAACGGGGTCTGGAAGATGTGAAACAGAAAGTGATGGTCGACGTAGCTTGTCGGATTAAGCGTCGTCAGTGGCAGCCAGGTAAAGACAGGCGGGAAAGCCTGATTGAGTAAAGACTCCCAAAGCATTCGGCTCCACCTGATGTGGTAGTAGCCGTCAAAGTCCCCGCAACAAATTGCATCCGTAGAGAACTGAAGTCTCCAGAAGATGATACCGATGGCAAGGGCTCCGGCGCCTAGTTTAACTCCGCGAACGGCCCGTTCTGACTTTAGGAGGAGGGGCAGCTTCGACGGTTCGTTCTTCATCTATTCGATCAACTCGGCACAGACAACGCTCAGGTTCTAAGTTGTTCGAGAAGATCAAGAAGTGCGGTCGGTTCGACCGGTTTTGTCATGTGGGCATCGAAGCCTGAGCGAAGGGACCGTTCACGATCGTCAAACATAGCGAAGCCTGTCAGCGCCACTAGAGGCACCGCTTGGTAATCCGGCAGTTTGCGCAATGCGGCGGCCAGATCGTACCCGTCCATTTCAGGCATTCCTATGTCGGAGATGACAACGTCGAAAAGTCGGTTTCGGGCAGTTTCAAGTGCAGCCTTCGCGGAAGAAGCTGTAGTCACCTCATAGCCCGCTCCCCGTAACAGGAAGGCCAGCATCTCAGTAACATCCGGAACATCATCTACGACCAGGGCGCGGGGTTTTTGGGCAACCGCTTCGCCAATATCACTGGGTAACGAATGTTTCGCAGGCTCTTTTCCGTTGCGGGGGTGGGTTTGGTCCGGTAGAGCAAAAAAGATCGTGGCAGGTGGAGCAGCAAAGCACACATTACCGTACATCATCTATCCCTTCCGCCGCACGCATCGAATTTTGGTTCTTAGGGGGGATAATCTATACGAAAGAGAGTGGTGTGTCTATGTGTGTCAGAGCCAGCGTTACTTCATAGACACGCTGAAAATGATTTGGTAGGGTGTGCGCCAACAAGCGAAACTTAGCAAGGAGGCAGCATTATGCCCGCAAGAAAGGCAAGCAAGAGAGCAAAAAGGTCGAAAAAGCGCGCTAAGGCGCCGACAAAAAAAGCCGCAGCCAAAAAGCGCAGTGCTAAGAAAGTAGCTGGAAAGTCCAGCAAGAAGAGAACAAAGAAGTCTGCAAAAAAATCGGCCGCTAAGAAAACCGGCGCCAGAAAGGCCCCGGCCAAGAAGACTCCCGCGAAGAAGACTTCCGCGAAGAAGACTGGAACAAAGAAAGCAACGACTCGAAAAGCCACCCGGAAGAGATCCGCAGGAACGGAAAGAGCAAGCGCTTCGGCTCCGCCTTCCACGCTCGTTAACGAGCCCGTTCCATCCCCGACTCCTGAAACCACCGCTCTTGGTGAATCCGAAGCGACTGTCTCTGACACTGAGAGTAACGAAGGATCCTGATTGCCTTTAAGTAAGGGGACAGTTTCCCGAGACTGTCCCTTTATTCTGAAATAGCAACGCCAGGCCAAATGTATCCGACCGGGAACCTCTTCATACCAGTAACGCACGGGCAGCTCGAGGCGATTCTCAAGGAACCAAAAGAAACGCCGCGGCGTGGAGTGGCCCTCGTGCTTCATCCGCATCCGCTTGGTGGCGGCACAATGCATAACAAGGTCGTTTATCGCGCGGCGAGTGCCCTAAACGACGCCGGCATGCTTACGTTGCGCATCAATTTTCGTGGTGTTGGGCAAAGCACTGGAACTCACGATGAAGGACAAGGCGAACTCGAGGACGTTCGGGCCGGCCTCCAATACCTTAAAGAAAATTATCCGGAACAACCGATCACGCTATGTGGGTTCTCGTTTGGAGCTCGCGTTGGGCTGGAGATCGGTATCTCGGATGATCGGGTTACCGATCTCATCAGTATAGGAACCCCTGTCGATAAATATGATTTCACGTTTCTCGAAGCATGCCGGAAACCGATACTCTTTGTTCACGGCGATGAGGATGAATTTGGTAGCGTCGAGCAATTGCGCGCCCTGGTCGCGAAGCTTAAGCCATATACAAAGGTACAGTTAAGTATCATCGACAACTGCGGTCATTTTTTTGAAGGGCGCCTCGACGAGCTGAAGGAGGTAATCACCGCTTGGGCTCGGCGTAGAAGAGATGACGACAGTGCTCCTCGTTCGGGCCCTCCAGTTTAACCCTGACATTTACGATTTAGCATTTCGGAATTAGGATACCGGCATGAACTCCTATCATGATCCGGCTATCCGCATCACGCTTTTACCACGCGACACCAATTCACAGGGAACAGTCTTTGGCGGCATCATCCTAAGCTATATCGACATGGCGGGCGCCATCGAAGCTCACCGGCGCACTAAGATGGCCCGCTTCGTCACCGTCGCGATGCGGGAGGTGATATTTCACAAGCCCGTGTTCGTTGGAGACCTGGTAAGCTTCTATGCCGAGACGGTAAAGATCGGAAACACTTCAATCACAATTCGTGTAATCGTCGAAGCTGAAAGGGTAGGGGTGTCGACTGAGCGCGTTCGTGTGACCGAAGCTGAAGTGGTCTATGTTGCGGTCGACGAAAACCGGCAGAAAACACGCATCGTGAATGGTTCACAATGACCAAGGGATGTTACTTCTCAGCTCTCTCACGATGAGGGGAGCTTTGGCTGTTTTGCGATTCCGATAATTACCGATCGGTTTTGCAAGACGAGAACAACTCACCTGGCTTGACCCTTCTTCGCATTCGGAAGAGGTTAGCCGGAAATGAAGGAGGAAAGCAATGCCACTCTTAAGTAGGATTCTCGCAGAGTTTCTGGGAACGTTCCTGCTGGTATTTGGCGGCTGTGGAAGTGCTGTCCTGGCGGCCACCTTTCCACAGGTAGGAATTGGTCTGGTTGGGGTTTCCTTGGCTTTCGGACTATCGGTGCTCACCATGGCCTATGCCGTTGGTCGAGTTTCCGGCGGACATTTCAATCCCGCGGTCACTATTGGTCTGTTCGCATTGGTCTGTTCGCCGCGCGTCGCACCCCCGCTGCTGATCTTGCGCCATATATCATCGCGCAGCTAGTTGGCGCAATCGCGGCGGCGGCAGTCTTTTGTTGATAGCCACCGGCAATCCGGACTATAGCCTCGCGGTTAACGGACTAGCCGCGAACGGCTACGCGGAGCACTCACCCGGAGGTTACTCACTTCTGGCAGCTTTTGTGTCTGAGACTGTGTTGACCTTCTTTTTCTTGCTGATTATCCTTGGTTCCACCGAGCCACGTGCGCCCCAGGGCTTTGGACCAATAGCTATAGGACTCGCACTAACGCTCATTCACCTGATAAGCATCCCGGTGACGAATACGTCCGTGAATCCCGCTCGCAGCCTTGGTCCCGCAGTTTTTGTCGGGGGTGGAGCGCTAACACAACTTTGGTTGTTCTGGTTAGCGCCTTTGCTTGGCGCGGTTCTCGGCGGTCTCCTGTATCCATTGCTGGCGCGTGGCATGGATACGTATGCAGACGCATGAAGGAGTGGCTTTCGGCCTTTAATCAGGCCGCAACCGGAGTGGACGATCCTTTGGGGAAGGGAGATCAGTAACATGAAATGGGACACCGCCAGGGAAACGCATCTTCTAAACCGAAGAGATAGGCTTCTTTTATTAGCGGCCTCAGCCACTGCTCCAATTTTCGGATGTGCGAACGAGCCGGGTGGACCATAGCTCTACTTTGATGAAGCGATTACCGATCAAGTTCATGCCCAGGCGTCCTACGCACAAAAAGGTCGCCGTGATACGACCAACGATCGTGATGGAATTTTTCGGCGCGGTGGTAATGACTTGATGCTTGAATTGAACAAGGACTTGACGGTTTTATAGGAGCCTACAAAGTGGGCTTTCTGCTGTCCTGAACACGCTGTTCGGTGGCGCTGAATGGTCTGGCAATTATTAGCGCCCTCGAAGACAGCCGATAGCCCTGCCCATCCGGAAAGCAATTGGCGAAGAAACAATTCGACGGAAATGGGTTATCGCACCGTAGAGCGGGTCTTGATGGTGCGCCATACCCACAACAACAAGATTGCGCCAAGCAGCGACAAGAGTAGGCCCCCGGGACGGAAACCTTCAGTGTCGACTCCCCAAATTGCCCAGCTTACCAGCCCGCCGACGATAGAACCGGCGATTCCCAGTAAAAGGGTGGTAATCAGACTCATCTCATCCCTGCCGGGCATTATCAAGCGTGCCAGGCCGCCGGCAACCAAACCAATTATCAACCACCATATCAAACCAAGCATTTCACTGCCCTCCCTCTTTCATCAGGAGCCCCTTTTATTGCCTTGTAAATCTCGGCACAAAGTAGGGTCCCGGTGGTTGTCACGCAATGTCAGTCATTTAGGACGAAAGTGATCTTCATTCTGACTTTGTATTCGGTGATCTTACCGTCCTTGATGTTGACTTCCTGATCCTTAATCCAGGCACTCTGCACGTTCTCCAGAGTCTTGTTGGCCCGTTTGATCCCAGTCTGGATCGCATCTTCGAAACTGGTCGTCGACGACGCTGTTATCTCACTTACTTTTGCGACACTCATTAGTAAACTCCCTTTGTTTTCTTTCGACCAATGTCGAGGCAACCCTCGCTGCCCCGCAGTCGTAAACCTTGAGCGGCGCTCAGTCAGAGGCCGAGCGCCGCTTCAATGTTATCTGCGTTCGGGCTATCCTTCGGGTGGAATAGTAAGTTGTTGGCCCACTTGAATGCGATCCGGGTCTTTAAGCTTGTCGCGATTAGCATAGAAGATCCGCATGTACTCGTTGGGATCGCCGTAAAATTGTTTGCTTATCTTTGAGAGGTTGTCGCCGGGTTTCACTTCATAAACCTGACCTTGCTGTCCCTCACCGCCACCCGCAGCGGCGCCAACGGCGCGGCTTGCATCGACCGTGATGTCGCAAGTGAGATCATTCTCGTATCCGGAATCCACCAATTTGATCTGATTCCAGACTGCATCCTTGGCAGCGTCCGACGGCGCAATTCCCTTGATGAACAGCTTGTTGTTCTCAACGTGCAGGTTTTGCAACTGCACTTGTTGCTGTTCAATCAGGTTCAGTACGGACTGATATTTTGATTTGAGTTCGTTAAAGCGCTGCTGTGCGTTTGCGTCCTGCTGGGCGTTTGATGCGCCTCGCCCGAACATTTTATCGAAGAG
Source organism: Pyrinomonadaceae bacterium (assembly GCA_035512935.1). Classification (GTDB taxonomy): domain Bacteria; phylum Acidobacteriota; class Blastocatellia; order Pyrinomonadales; family Pyrinomonadaceae; genus PSRF01. Next base: position 11,411 of record DATKDA010000165.1, read on the forward strand.
TCCCATCTGTGTTGTCCTCCTTACTATCTGAATCCGGCCATCCATACACCAAGCGTGGATGGTTGTGGAGTGTGTAATTGTCCAACGGGGGCTGAATTCCTTAACTCATGACCAGGTAGTCTCCACGGAAGTTCCCGGTGAAGGGAGTCAGGTCATTTGAAGAATTTGGCAGCCATGCGCTGAAGATCGTCCATTGGGCTGCCATCCTGGTTCTGATCCAGCATCGAGCTAAGCATGCCCATCACGCCTGGCTCTTCTGCTGCTACTTGCTGTTGCTGCGCTGCAAGCAAGTGTGAAAGGCCGGGAGCGTCCAGGCCTTGATTGTGCTGAGTCTGTCCAACCGCACCCATCACCAACGGAGCGATAGCTTCCAGCAGTCCGCCGGCCGAGCCCTGATCCAGGCCCGTTGCCTGTGCCAGGTTGTTTTCGATCGCAGGTCGCTGGCCGCCAAAAACATGGCGGAGAATTCCCGCGCCGTTTGCGCTTTGCGGGTTACCTAAATAGCCCGTCAGGTTGCCGAAGATGCTGCCATCATGATGGTCTTTGTTTATCGCCTGGTGCAGACTCTCGGCCCCATCTGGTTGTGCCGCGTTGCGCGCGAGGGCGGCAAGAATCAACGGCACACCCAACTGAACTGCGGCGTTAGCCGTCGTTTCGCTGATGCCAAAACGTTGTGCCATCGTGCGGACCGCACTCCCGGACAACTGCTGCGTAATCACTTGTGTTATTGCATCCATAGTTGCTACTCCTCATTTCTTTGCCCTGACAACGGTGGTGTTGAACCGAAGCAGTCGGGGAGATCTAATCGCGGTCCAGCGAACACCCATGAACTTGATTTCTTCGGCCGGGAAAAAGCTCCACAATCCACACCTTCTCGCCTCAAGTAACAGCGATTCGTGGGGGAATGCTGGTTGAAAACTGGACAGGGCCTCAACAGTGCCCTGCTGTTTGAAGCCAGTAGTTGCGAATTTCGGTGGGCGCAGTATACAGCATGATGGATCAGAAGTTAAAAGGTCAGAGGAGGTTCATTTAGAAGAAAACCGGAGGCACGGCGCGGCTTTCAGCTGCAACCAACGCGAGGACACTAGTGTCCTGAGAACCGAGCTAAAGACCACTCACGGCACTGAGAAGTTCGAGTTTGCGGCTGAGAATCGACCTCTCATTCTTCCCAACCTTTAGGGGCTGTGTCAAAAATCGAAAAATACCCCACTGCTTTAGAGGCTGTGTTAAAAGGTTGGGGTGAATGAGAGGTACTGCTGCAAAAATACCCCCACTGCTTGAAGTCTGGGGATGTTTAGTTTCGGCCTAATAGAAGGCGTTCCCATTTATGGATACCCGAATATTCATCAGGCCTCCGTTCGTGTGATTTCGTGTGATTTCGTGGATTCTGGCTTTCGGTTGGTAAGAAATGATCCACTAAATCACACTAAATTACACGAATAGCGAATCATACAATTTGAGGATTTAAGGTCCTTAGTTTTTTTCACAGCTTTTCAGCTTAGGGAGTTTCAGTTTTGACCTAACCGCTGCTTTTGCAAACAAAGATACCCAATGACTTCACTGACTGCGACCCACTTCGTTCTAGTTTTGACACACTCTCTTCAGCTTAGGGACTTTCAGCTTTGACCTAACAGGCTTTTTCTAACAGCCGCTTTTCCCAGCCACAGATACCCGAGGACTTCAGCTTGGGGAGTCTCAGTTTCGACTTGTTTTTGGTCACATTAAAGAAACTGAAACTTCCCAAGCTGAAGCCATCGGGTATCTGTAAACTGGGAAGCTCTCTATTAGGCCGAAACTGAACATCCCCACTCTAAAGAACATCAACGCGGGTCGTAGTTGATTCGCACCTTACTCTCGAATCCCGTCACCCCCGATCTCGTAACCTTCGGGCAACCGCCGATTGAGATTTCGCGAAGCCGCGGCAGGGTGGTCAGAAAAGGAATCCCCGCGTCGGTAATGAACTTGCACCCTTCGAATGAGACTTCCTCGAGCGATTGAATGCGGCTCAACATCTCCAGGCTCGCATCCGTGATCAACGTGTACCCGGCATGATACTTCTTAACGTTTGGCATCGCTACAAGGTGACTCGTCGCGACGTCTGTGGTGTCGCGACAATACATCAGAATCAATGACTCGAGTTGTTGGCTGCGGCCGATGTGACGGAAACCTTCATCACTAACGTCCATTGGCATTAGCTCTCTCAGAGCAGGGAAGTCGGGCAAACTCGCGAGGCTCGAGTCATCAACGAACTTGCAACTGACAGCCAGGCCTTTCAACGCCGGCATCCTCGACAGTGCGACAAACCCTGGTCCTTTCAAGTTCGGACAATCACGTCCCCAGAAGTATTCAATTGTTTGCGATCGACCGAAGAGTCTAAATCCCTCATCAGTGGCGACGGCGCCCTGGCCCATCAGCATGCGAAGCTTGGGAAGCGCGGAAATGTGGCGCATCGCGTCGTCGTTGCAGAGTTGATCCTGACAACCCAGGAAAACCAGATTTGGTAAGCCGTCGAGACTCTGAACATCATCACCGCGCAAATGCGACGTGTGCCAGAAGAAACTCAGACCAAAGAGCCCATCGAGTCCACGCAAGCTATTCAGTCCCTTCCGAGTGAATGGTCCATCGATCAGAAGATTGGTGGGTTCAGCACTAAAAGACATCAGTCCGTATTTAGGCTCGCCACCTTGCCATGCCTTGAAAGCGGGAAACTGTTGCAGCAGCCCGAGTCCGTCATCCGTGACGTTCCGGCCGGTCTTGAAGCGAGTTAGTTTGGGCTTTCCTGCCAGCGCCGCGATCGCTCCATCGCCTGTGTTGCAGCCCAATAGATCAACTTCCTCAAGCTGATCACAAAACCTGAGATTGGCAACCCCCGCGTCAGTGATGTTGCCCTGCCAACACATCTGGAATACCCGCAGTTCGCGCAGATGGCCCAACACCTTGAGACCACGATCCGTAATCTGACCGCCCAGGATCAATTCTCGTAATTGCGGCATACGAGCGAGATACCCAAGGCCTTGGTCTGTTATGCGCTTTGAACCATCGAGGTTAAGGGAGGTTACCTGTTCGAGTTGTGAAATGATCTCGAGATCATCGTCACCGATAAGGTTGGCTGAGTTGATCGTTGTAAGGCCCAAGTCCCTGATCACTGCACAGACGCTCTCCCAATCT
>DATKDA010000166.1:0-6798 GCA_035512935.1 Pyrinomonadaceae bacterium
AAGTCCGCGGCTCATCAAATCAAGCGCATCGGGCAGCAGTTGCAGGAATTTATTGCGCCTCTTTTTTCGTTTTATCGAGATGTGAGCAAAAGGCACTACGGCAGCAATAATTGCGAAGACTCCCATCAGCAGATAGGAATCACTCACCATGGAGACAGCCAGGAACGCGAGCACGCCCGCGGTAGCCGAAAAAAGAACCAGCCGCATCACCGTAATATTGACATCCGCCTGATCGATCATGCACTTGATGCGTGAGGTAATCTCAAGCTTCACAAGGGTCCGGTTAATCCAGGGAATTTCGCTGAGCAACTCTTCCCGCGCGAGTTGCACCTCGGTGTCGGAGAGATGCGCTGAAGAGCGAATGGCATCCGCGAGCCGTTCGTTCAATCGGGCGCGTCTCTCGTCCGAATTACGCGAGGTCAAGAGAAATAGGGCGTAGGTGATGAAGAGACACGCTAAAAAGGCAAAAAATGGGATTAAAAGCATATTGCTAGACCTCCTCGAAAAACGAACGGGGCAATTGAAGACCGTAGAGTTTGAGTCGCTCGGCGAAGCGCGGACGCACCCCAGTGGGGCGGAAGCGACCAATCACACGACCATCTTTATCCACACCTTTTCGATCGTATATGAAGACATCCTGCATGGTGATGGTTTCACCTTCCATGCCGGTTATCTCCGAGATGGCGATGACTCGGCGGGTGCCGTCGGACAACCGCGCCACCTGAATCACCACGTTAATAGCGGAGGCGATCTGCTGTCGCATCGCACGATCGGAAAGTCTCATGCCCGTCATCTGGATCATTGTTTCAATACGGGCTAAGGCATCCCTCGACGTATTGGCGTGCACTGTGGTTAGCGAGCCGTCGTGACCCGTATTCATCGCCTGGAGCATATCGATGGCTTCGGCGCCTCTTACCTCGCCAATGACGATACGATCGGGTCTCATCCGGAGCGCGTTTTTGACCAGATCGCGTTGGGAGACTTCCCCCTTGCCTTCTATGTTCGCCGGACGAGTTTCCAGCCTGACCACGTGGGGCTGTTGCATCTGCAGTTCAGCGGAGTCCTCAATCGTAACGATGCGTTCATCCTCGGGAATATAGGCGGAAAGAGCGTTGAGGAGCGTGGTTTTCCCGGCACCGGTACCGCCGGAAATAAGAACATTCAGACGCGCATGGACACACATCTCAAACATTTGCGCCATATCCGGTGTCAGGGCCTCCTTCTCGATCAGCTTGTGCATTCTGAGTGGCTCAGATCCGAAGCGGCGAATGGAGAGCACCGGCCCATCGAGCGAGAGCGGGGGAATGATGGCGTTCACGCGCGAGCCATCCTTCAAGCGCGCATCAACCATCGGCGAAGATTCGTCGATGCGGCGTCCGACGGAAGATACGATGCGCTCTATGACGCGCATCAAATGCTCGTTATCCCTAAACTCGATACTGGTGCGCTCGAGCTTGCCGCCCCGCTCGATGTAAATGTTGTAAGGCGAATTCACCAGGATGTCGGAGATTGAGGTATCGGCGAGCAACTGTTCAAGCGGACCCAGGCCGAATAATTCGTGCCTTACTTCATCAATTAGACGATCGCGTTCGACGGTGGAAAGCGGGGTATCCTCCTGGGCCAGTACAGACGCAGCCAGACGGGATACTTCGTTGTGAAGTTGCTCGGGATCGAGCATCGCGAGCTTGGTCAAATCCATCCGGTTAATGAGCATCCGGTGAAGCCGCGACTTCATGTCCTGAAAGCCTTGCTGATTGCTGGCCAGGTCATCAGTCAGGGCCGATCCCATGCCATTGTCTCTAACGAGTCGTTCACGTAATGCCATATTCCCTCCGGTTCTCGATTCCACTAGCTGATGCTTACCTTATCGAGCGCTGCGTTTAAGCCAAAGTCTTCCATAGCGGCCGGCTGACGTCGGAAGATTGAGTTAAAGGATCGCTTGTTCTCAGTGATGGGAGCACTCTGGTCAATCTTGCCTTCGAAAAGCTTTGCGGCAATTTGTCGCAGGTCTCCTGCCACCTTCGAAGCGGGGGCGGAATCCACCAGCGGCTGGCCCAGATTTATGGAATTAACAGCGGCGCGGTAGTCACTCTGGATGAATCCCACCACCCGCTCGCCGAGAAAATTCTCAACCTGCTTTTGATCGAGTTCAATGTTTTTGCTCCAGCGGTTGACGACCAGGCGAATCTTCTTCCTTGGATAGCCCAGACGGTCGAAGATCTCCAATGCCCTACGCGTACTGCGGATTGCATGAATCTCGAGTGTCAGCACCACCAGGATCTGGTCGGCATGGTCGAGAGCGGAAATGGTAACGGCGTCAAAGCTATGAGGGGTATCGATGATTACCGAATCGAAACGATTCCGGAGCAGCTCCGTGATTTCGTAGATATGTTTGGGCTCTATGTCTTCGGCGCTCTCAGCTCGGATCGGTGCGGCCAGGAGCGAAACGTTTTTAGAATGCGGCGTCAGATAGCTGGCCAGTAGTGCGTCGTCGAGCCGCTCCCGATTTTCGACGACGTCAGCCAGGGAAAACTTGGGCTTTAGGCCCAGCATCAGTTCCAGATCGCCAGACTGCAGGTTCAAATCAAGCAGCACAGTTGGCGTCGTCTGCACCATGGCCAGATTTGTGGCGATGAGTGAGCAGCCGCAACCGCCTTTACTGGAGAAGACGGCAATGGCCCGCCCTCTCTTTTTGGGTTCGTCATCGGTGTGTTCGACGTAGAAGTCAGCCGTGCGGTCAATGACAGTGGTTAATTCTTCCTCGATTATCGGCATGCGCAAAAAGTCGCGTGCGCCTGAGCGCATGCTGTGCAGAATGAGATCGGGCGAAGAGTCGCGCGAAGCGCAGATAACCGCTGTGGACGGGCATTCGGCAACAATACGCTGGACCAGTTTGAGGCCCGGCTCCCCCATGTGAGACAAGTTAATGATCACTGCCGAAGGACGCAGGCGGGCGGTCTCGGTAAAGACCTGCTCGGCATCGTCGCTGAGCATCAAAAGGCTGGCGCCGGCATGGTTGCTTAGCGCCCGGCCCATCTCTTTCGAGTCTACCGCGTCTTTGCACAAGATTATGAATGTTAGCGTTCGTTTCATTGCAAATAGATTCCCTTGGTTCGGATTTACCACAGATGGTTGAACAGATTCTCTCCTCTTTAGATAGGATCCGGTTCAGTGCCGGCGCTTTCAGCAGTGAGCGTCGTTGTGTAGGCCGGCATAGTCAGGGTCCGGTAGAAAAAGGGAATACCCAGATTAAATGTATAGTTTTGAATGGTTACGGTGGCAGTGCCGAGGTTCATGCCGTAGACCGTTGGGTCGGTCTCGCCGGGCAGAACGACACCGTCATATTGGACGATGACATTGTCAGGCGTGAGACCATTGATTAGGGGCGGACCCGTCGGCGCGCAGGTGTTGGGGTCAATGTGCGTCTCACCGTAAACAGCAACGTTCTTGACACAGAGAGCACCCTCTGGATGGAGCACAGCATAACGGGCCGCTCTTCTCGCGGCGTCTGTGAGAGCGTTATGAGTGTAGAGCAACCGCCCGAATTCGATGATGCCGAAGATAATCATAAAGAATATTCCGGCCACAATCGCGAACTCGGCCACGGATGAACCTCTTTCCTTTCTTCTGGATACTTTGCCGGAGTACATTTCCTGTCAGTCTCCCTGAACTAAAAGGCTTAATCGATCAGCAAGTCGCAGATTCCTGCACGGTTTCCTAGTTATTAAAAGCCTAATCGAGCATGTGATACATGGTAACGCGCGGGCTGATTGGCAACTCCAAAGAAAAAGAGCTGTGAAGCAGCGCGCCGATGTCAAAGATTGGCTGGTACACAATAGGAGCCCCGCAAGCTCCTCCTATTCGGGGAATGCTTACACTCACTGTCTCGATCTTTGGTGATCCGGTTGTTTCAATGCACACGTTGGCGGGTGAAAGCCCCGGAACCAGTTCGTCCCCCCCGGCGCAAGTCAGCTTTCCGCAGACAAGAAGATTCGTTGCCTTCGTCCTCTCTTCGGGTGTATCGGGGTGATTCGAGAGATAGCGGGCCGATGTGCGGGTAGCCTTAGCCAGGGTTGAATAAGTCTGAAAGTATCTTCCAAACTCAGACACCGCGGCTAGCATTACTACGAGCAGGGGGACCAGGATGGCGAGTTCCGCCAGCGTCCCACCTTCGTCTCGGTGGAGGAAGCGCCGCAATCGACGAGTTATTACCTTTCTTACTTTCATTGCCTGATTCCTCGTTACCGGTAAAGCACTGGCGTCACAACATTTGTTGAAGTATCGCCGTTCGGGTCAAGACCGATCACACTTACAACGTCGTCACCGATATACTCGACTTTGATCGTACCGTTGGTACCTACCGCCTGATGCTGCATGAAGAAGGCGCCGAGGGAGCCTACCTGAACCTCAGTACGGCCACCCTCAAACTGTGACTCGGCGATAATCGGAATGATCAGGACGCGGCGGTTAGTAACTCCCGGGAGGTGAGCGTCTGACGGCGCGACAGCGCCATCTCCCGATTTGTAAGTGTCCCAGGTAATGCCGCTCCAGGTCTCGTTTGCGCCTTGCCCACTTGATGTGCCCTGCGCGATGTTTGAGTCGGGTGGAATTTCGGTGCTGTAGGTAAGACCCCCACCATAGATATCAAAGCGGACGTTAAGACCCTGGGCTATGGGACCCGCGTTAACACCCGGCTCGGTGGTAACCTGTTCACCGGGTTTGAGGTTGCCGCATTGGCAATTATCGCCATATGCCGCCAAAGCGCTTCTGACCTCAGCGGCGCCGCTTCCGGCACAGGCCAGTACCTGATAGTTACCTGCTGAAGGACCGCCGGCGCCGGGAGTACGAATCGTGTAGCTGCATCCCTTGCAGAACTGCCAGGTTGGATCACACCCTGCGGGCGGGCCGTTCGGGCAGGTCCCCTGGAAATCTTCAGGGCAATTAGGATCATCCGGACCGTCGCACTGGACTGCGGAGAGAGGCGCCACGCAGTAATTGACATTCCCTGGTACTGAGAGGCCTGATACCGCGCGTGCATTCAGATTTCTTTGTGTGCCCAAAATCGGGATCGAGAAGAAGATGTTAATGGGTACACTCGGTGTCGTGACCCGGACGAAACGGATATTCTCCGGATCTACAGAGGCCTCGGCTTCACTTAGACCGTTTCCGCCATTATCAAACTCCGAAAGGTTGACAGCGAAACGAACGAGTGCGCGTTGATCTTCAAGGGTCATTACATCATCGTAGTCTTTGTTGTTGAAGTTGTATTTGTTGAGGTTCAACACCATGAGGGCGCGGTCAACAGCGACACCAATCCGTTCGTCGATGGCGTTGTGGTGTAGTCCCTTACCGCCAGCGAGAGCGGCGGCGTCGGCCGTATTTTGCAGCTCCGTCTTGGCGAGGTAGAGGTGACTCAGATCGACTCCCAGGCCGACTGCGAAGAAAAGGAAAAGAACAGAGAGCACCGTATAAGCAAGGACGCTCCCGCGTTCGCTCTTCCGGTGGGACGAATTAGCTACGCACTGATCCTTCATAACTCTACTCCTCGGTTATTCGAATGGGTTACTCGAATCGTCAATCCTCCCGCACCACGCGAAAATCTACAGTCAGCGGCGGGATAAACTTCTACTGCCTTCAACTTCAAGTGTGCGAGAAACCTTCTGTGTTTCCACCCTTAAGCGGTTGGGGTGGCAGCCAAATGACTGCCACCCACGTTGTCGGGGCCTGGGTACTTCCGGACTATTCCGGGGTGGCGCCTTTGGTGGGGGTCACCAGTACCGTCTGAGGAACCGTGGCCTTCACAGTCTTCTCACCACTCTGGCCCTCTTTGCTTTCGGCGCTCGTCGCAACGCCGGCACTTGTGGTAGGGGCGACTGTCTTTGGGGCGGTTACAGCATCGGGGGCTGTTGGGACAGCGTCTGTTGAGAAGCCGCTCTTCCCCGTAATGCCGTCGCCCTCAGGCTCGATACCCAGCGGAGATCCATTCTTCAGACCGTCCACACCCTTCATTCGAGGCAAGTCGTCGCGATTCACTGGCTTCACCAGATCTGCGGTGATGATAAACATCAACTCGGTCTCCTGCTTCTGGAACTGCGAAGACTTGAAGAGATTGCCGAGGATCGGAATGTCGCCAAGCAGCGGAATTTTTGAAATCGACCGCGTCTCGTTGTTGTCCATCAGTCCGGCAAGCGCAAAGCTCTGGCCGTCGCGCAGCTCTACGCCCGTCTTGGCCCGGCGCGTCCGCAGTGCGGGAATAACGAAGCCGTTGAATCTGACGCCGTTTGCGAAATCGATTGTCGAGACTTCAGGCTCAAGCTCCAGCCGGATGTGATCCTCATCAATGATTGTCGGTTTGAAATTGAGTCGGACGCCATATTCTTTAAATTGCACGCTGACTGAGCTGCCGTTCTGTCCGCCCTGAACGATCGGCACCGGGAATTCGCCGCCGGCGAGAAAGCTTGCCTGCTGGCCATTCATCGCTATCAGGTTGGGCTCGGCCAGAGAGCGCAAGGCGCCATTGGTTTTCATCGCACGGATAAAGGCAGAAGTGTTGAGGCCGCTATTGAACAGGAAGAGGTTGACTGCGGAACCGGCAAACTCGCTGAGGATATTTCCACCTTCGTGACTGCCCAATGTTGCAGGGCCGCCCCCTGAAACAAATCCAGACGTGCTGTTGGCAGACGCGTACGAGGAGCCCAATTCGCGCAACTTTTGCCGGCTGACTTCAGCAACCCTAACCGACAACTGTATCTGCGTCATATCAGTAACAGGCGACTGCAACATGTTTACCGTCTTGAA
>DATKDA010000167.1:0-10617 GCA_035512935.1 Pyrinomonadaceae bacterium
GGATGTCTTCGATTGAACAGTCGTCAGGTAACTTGCTTAATAAAGCTTCAACTTCTTCCTTCGCAGTACTCATCGTGGTTTAGAATTTACCACAGAACCGATTCACGAAGCACCTAACCAGTCCCTCGGAGTGACGAGCCAGGTCTAAGGTGATGGTCGCGCAATTTTAAACCTTTCACTCCCCCGGATTGATCAAGCCAGCAGATGTAATCTCTGTCCTCACACCCACTCCATAAACGCATCCAGATTCGTTGGGCCGCCAGAATAAAATAACGCTGGCCCCATCTGCTCAATTGTCCAGGTGATAGTTGGGAAATCCGGATAAGTAATGTACCCGCCCGCAAACGTTTCTATGCGATTGCCTGCCGAGTCTCGGAAGTAAGTCGTAAGACCACGCGTAATCCCATGTTGACTCGGGGGTACTTCTACCGGCCGCTGATGCTGGGCCAGGATCTCAGCGGCCCGTTCAACTTGATTCCAATCATCAAGGTAGAACGCAATATGGTGAAACCTCCCATTAGGACCTTTCAAAATAGCGAGGTCGTGAGGCGTGTTTGTTCTGGTCAGAAAGCTGGCCACCGTGTGCCCTTCTGGATCGAGAATCTGCTCACTCACGCGAAAGCCGAGCACTGTAGTCGAGAACTTAACCGCTTCGTCGGCATCTTCCGCTGAGATCACCAGGTGATCCAGATGAGGCGGCGCTATGCCCGTAAGTCCCTGGGGAACTATCTCAGGCGGAACGACAGCCCTCCCCACCTGTTCCATCTCGGAGTACAGCATCATTGACTGGCCTGAAGGAGCAGTAAAAGAAACAGCCTGGCCCACAGCCACTTCTTCGTTTTTTGAAATGCGGGTGCTCTTGATCCCATATACTTCGATCTTTTTCTCCAACTCCTCCAGATCTCGTGCGCTTTCAACCTTCCATCCAATCTTGACTAAACCTGGGCCACTGGCTTGTCTCAAAACTACGCTGTGATGGTCGTATTCATCCCAACACTTGAAGTGGAGTCTGCCGTCTTCTTTTTGTGTTTCTTGCAAACCCAGTATTTGAGTGTAGAAGTTGCTTGCCTCGCTCAGATCATTCACCTGAACCTCGACAAACCCGAGTCTAATTATCCCGCTCATATCGTCTCCTTTTCGACAATCTCCAGCCCAGCCCGCCTTGCGCAGCCCGTCCACAGAAATGGGCGTTTTGATCTTTGTATTCATCTAAGGTTGCGGCGGGTCGAACTTCCTGAGCAACGCTTGAAAGCGCGGTTCACCGTGCAAGCTCACGTATGCAGGGTCGTATTTAATCTGAAACAACCAGAACTCTCCGCCCTTAGACAAGTTCTCAAGAACTGCGAGCGCGTTCTCTTTTTCGCCAAGAAGTGCATAAGCCGAGGCCTGCCTCATTCCACCGGTGACGCCGTCAGGATTCGCACCCTGGCGGATCATTTCGCGCAAGAATCCATCCCTTCCGCCCTTAGCGAAACTCTCACGCGTGAGCCGCGCATTTTCCGTTTCGCCGAGAAGTTCCTGGGCAATTGCGCGCTCTTCAGCCGCCCCGGCGTAATTGTTCTTGAATCGGTACGCGAATGAAAGCTGTGAGTGGCTCCAAACGAATGTTGGGTCGTTTTTGACGGCGTTTTGCAAATACTCGATACCATCATCCAACTTGCCGGCTGCGACCAGACACGCTCCATATATGAAATGTACCGGTGACGAGTTCGGATCGATGTCCATCGCGCGACGATATGATGCCAATGCTTCGTCATAGAGACCAAGCATCATCCGACGCTGGCCGTTCCAGCGATGAAGCTCGAGGTTCTTGGAATCAAGCTCGAGCGCCCGTTTCATATGTCGTTCAGCTTCCCGCCAGTTGTAGTCGAGCATGTACTGGTAGCCGAGAGTCCCGTGCGCTTCCGCAAGATCAGCGTCGAGTGCAAGAGCGCGATTTACATTCTCCTTAGCTTTGTCGCGCTGTTTATCGCCGTAATAGTCCGCGAGGCCGACGTACCCAAGCGCAAAGTTCGGATCCTTTTCTACCGACTGACGAAAGTAATCGTGCGACTTCTCGAACTCGCGCCCAGCACGCTTGTTCCAATAGAAACGCCCCTGAAGATAAAGCCTGTACGCCTCCGGATCATTCGTGTAGCTCTTTGCTAGTTTCCGCTGATCGGCGCCTGAGAGCTTGAGCCGCAGCTTGCTCGATACGTCACGGGCGATCTCATTCTGAAGTGAAACTAGATCAGAAGGCTTGCGGTCGTACTGATCAGTCCAGATCACATTTTCGGTTTGCGCGTCAATAAGCTCGAGATTTAGCGAAAGCCCGTCGCCTCGCTGGACCACACGGCCATTAAGTATTGCTTGAACGGCAAGCTCGCTACCGATTGTTTTCGCGTCCAGATCTCTGCCCTTGTATCGAAACACCGTGGACCGCGCTTTTACATTCAAGCCGGGAAGCAGCGACAGACTCCTGATCAGCGTCTCGGTCATGCCGTCCGAAAGATATTCGACATCCGCATTGCCGCTTTCATTCACGAATGGCATAACGGCGATCGAGCTGATCTGGTTCGCATCTGCGGCTGTGAGATAACGCCAGCTAAAGATTCCTATAGCTACTGTTGCTGCAAGCGCTAGTAGGGCGATCAATCCGTCACGACCGCTCAGAACCTTACGAGTCTTCGCCAGGTGGGCCGAGTTTCCTTGAGACTCGACTTCCTCTCCGCGATCTGTATGAATCCGCGGGCGCGTAGCTGATTCGGATGACCCACCTGAAGACGCGGACAAAATCGTCGTCGCCGGTTCGTCGTTCGAGGCAGGCCCTTCAAGCAGGCGCGCGCCGTCGTCGAGACAGAAAAGCAAACTGTCGTCGTAATAATCCCGCCGGCAATCCGGACATCTTTTCATAGAAACCTATTGCGGCAGGTTCAGCCGTTTCAGCATCTGGTTGTATCGCGGGTCGCTGCGCAAAGGTTCCATAAACGGATCGACCTTTAGCCTCTGAAAGAACCAGTCACGGTTCTGAAAAGACGTTTGGAGTTCCGCAAAGCCTCATTGTCACCATTCTATTTAGTCATCCTCATCCTCGCTGAATGGCAGGAGGGAGTTCTGGATTCATTATCGAAGCTCCGCCATCCGTGTAGATAACCTGACCAGTAATCCAGCCGGCCTCTTCCGAGCACATTGACCCCACAATCTTTCCAATGTCTGTTGGTGTTCCCAGCCGCCCCATTGGCGTCCAATCTTTATGCCAGCTTCTCACCATCTCCTGGGCTTCCGGCGGCAGGCTGTTCAAGACACTGTCCTCGGTAAAGCCGGGACTGAGAGCATTCACAGTGATTCCTCGCTTAGCAAGCGCTACAGCAAAGTAGCGAACCAAAGACTCAACTGCGGCTTTCGCTGCCCCCATCGCAACCCAAGGTTGCCAGCTTCCAGTGCGGGAACCTGTCGAGTACGTGATAGCGATAATTCTGCCGCCATCAATCATAAGGGGCGCGGACTCCTGTACGCCAAGCAAGAAGGCCTTGGCTTGAGAATCCATTGCCATGTCCCACTGTTCCAGACCGATCTCCATGGGAGACAGGTAGAAAGTGGGCACTTCACTGCGGGCGTTGCTAACGAAGATGTCGAGCTTACCAAACTCGTCACGAACCCTCTGGAACATCTGCTTAATATTATCGGGGCGTGAGACATCAGCCTGGATAAGAAAGCCATCAGAACCGCGCTCGCGCACCCGCGCAAGCGTATCGCTAGCAGCAGCTTCATTCTGGTAATAGTTGATCGCTATTTTTACTCCGTGCTCGGCCAGCTTCAGGGCAATGCCTCTGCCAATTCCACGGGAGCTTCCCGTAATCAATGCGTGCTTACCTTTGAGTGACATGTCAGCCTCCTTCCTGAATGCAAAAGTAAAGTCGGACAAGTGTTCGATAATCTCAGGTGTTTCTAAGCCAAATGTTGACCACGTAACAATCAGCAAGCCCGGCCTACGCAAGCGCGTAATTTAGGTCGGCGTCGGCAGCCTGCTGAAACTGCTCGAATTCAGAAAGACTCATCCGCCACAGCAAATCCTGAAAGCTTGGATCGCAGCGCAGATTTGCCCTTTGTTTTAAGTCTTCACGGCTTCGACAAGGCTGTAGGGCGAGCGCGTGGAAATTATTCTACTTAACTGCAAGCCGGCCGCAGCAAGCAATTGGCGGTATTCTTCTGCCGTCCGCTCTTTGCCGTTTTCCATTGTCAGCATCACCAAGTCCAGCGCCTTTGCCGGATGCGGTTCGTCCCCTTCAGGAACGAGCATTTCAACAATCAAAACTTTCCCCTCGTCAGTGATCGCGCGGCGAATGTTGTCGAGAATCTTAACGCTGCTCGCATCGTCCCAATCGTGAATGATGTGCTTCATCAGATAGGCGTCTGCGCCCGCCGGAACAGACTCGAAAAAGTTACCGGAGATTATTTCCACGCGTTCCGCCACGCCTTCCTTTTCGAGCAACCCATCCGCGCCTTCGACGACGAAGGGGAGATCGAACAAAATCCCTTGGAGATGCGGATTTGCTCTCAAAACCGCCGCCAGCAGTAATCCATGACCGCCCGCCACATCAACGAGCTTACTGACACCGGAAAAATCACAGGCTTCGACAATCGCCGGCGCGGACATCAACGTAAAACTTGTCATTGCGCGATTGAAAATGCGTCCGGCTTCCTCATTTTTGGCAAAAAACTCAAACGAACTCATTCCTTGAACTTTCTGATGCGCGACTCCGCCGGTTTTGACGGAATAATTCATTTCGTTCCAAGCCTGCCAGATCCATTCGCTGCCGATCATAATCGCGAAATCGCGCATAGAACCTTGGGTATCGCTTCTCAATAGTTCGCCCACGGGAGTCAAATGAAATTTTCGGTCGGCATCTTCCGCAAACACTCCGACGCTCGCCAACGCGCGGAGAATGCGATAGAGCGACGGCGCGTGTGTTTCGGTCTTTTGAGCAAGCTCCTCAGCGCTTTGCGGCTCTTGCGCGAGCAGATCGGCGACGCCAAGTTTTGCCGCCACATTTATGCTCTTTTGTATCAGCGGCGCGAAAAGCATCTGCGACAAGATCGCATCCGGGGGAGGTTGCTGCGGCATTGTGGCTTTTTGAAGGACTGGTTTCTCCAAGGTTCTGCGTCTCCTTTTTCAGTTGAGTTTTTAGCTTCAGGACAACGTCTCATAAACTCTATTCAGATAAATTAAGCCGCTTTACAGATTCTTGTGCCGCGGATCACAGCCTCCGCTTTATAGCAAGCCAACGCGGCGCACCAGGTCTGCAAAGCGGGGCTCGGAGCGCAGTGGATCGAATTTCGGATCCACTCCCAACCACACCAGCCACACGGATCGCTCGTCCCAAGCCTTATCGAGCCACTCAAAAGCTCGCTCGTTGTCACCGAGTCCCACATAAATCTGCGCGATCTGAAACGCCAGCTCGTAATCTCGACTGGATCGCCTCTCAAGGTCACCGAGAATCTCCAGCGCCTTGTGACGGTCTCCGGACTTCGCGTACGCGTGCGCCGCTGCCGATAGGGTAACCGGATCGTTCAGTGCTATCGGTGCCTTCTCGATGGTGGCAACCGCCGAAACGAAGTCGCTCCCTTCTACATAAGCTTCAGCGAGAAAGCTGTACGCTATCTGCAAGTTCGGATTCAACTCGAGCACTCTTCGATACTGTTCGATCGCGCGCTCTGGCTGTCGCGACCAATGGAGACCGTGCCGATCGCGAAATTGATCATGTCGGAGAGCGGATCAAGCTCCCGCGCACGCTTAAGCTCTTTTAGACTTTCGTCAAAGCGGCCCATCAACCCGAGATACCAGCCATACCAGTTATGAATGTGAGCGTTGCGCGGATCGAGTGCGATCGCCCGTTTGAACTCATACTCCGCACCGGCGTAGTCCCGGTCGTAGTACATTAAAATGACGCCGAGGGATTTGTGAGCTTCGCCGAGCATGTCATCGAGTTCCAATGCTTTGCGGGCCGCTTCTCTTGCCTTGGGCATATATCCACGATGGAACGCGAAAAAGGACATCTCGGTATAGACTTCGGCAAGCCCTGCGTAAGCCGAGGCATAGCGGGGATCGATCGCTATGGCCTGATCAAAACTCTCAATCGCTTTCTGAAAAAACTCGGGAGTCCACCTCATGAAGTATGAAAGACCTCGCAGATAGAACTCGTGTGCTTCTGCGCTCGTGGTATGACGCTTCAATACGGCGGCCCGCTCGTCGCCAAGTAGCTTTATCTTCAGCGCCTCGACCACGGCAAGCGTAATTTCATCCTGCACGTCGAAGATGTCTTTCATCTCACTGTTGTAGCGCTCAGACCATACATGATAGCCGTCCGCGACGTTGATCAGTTGCGCGGTGATGCGAACGCGATCCCCCGCTTTGCGCACACTGCCCTCCAGAACTGTATTGACACCCAGCGCACGGCCGATTTCGTTTACGTTGATGTTCTTGCCCTTGAAAGAAAACGCCGATGTGCGCGCGGCGACCTTCAAATCGTCGATCTTGGCAAGCGCATTTAACAATTCCTCAGCCAGGCCGTCGCAAAAGTATTCGTACTCGGCGTCCGCACTCATGTTTGCAAAAGGAAGTACGGCGATAGAGGCGGATTTGGCGGCTTGCGCTTCGACGGAGCTAAGTATGGCGGTCTTGGATTCGTCGCCACGATCGAATCCGCCCCCGGACGCAGGCGGTTCTGACAAGATCGCCGTCGCCGCCTCATCACCGGACGAAGCCCTCGCCGGGCCTTCGAGCAGCGCATTTCCGTCGTCGAGACAATACAGCAGTGTATCGTCGTAATAATCCCGCCCGCATTCAGGGCATCGTTTCATAAATTCTCGTTCCGACCTATTGGTCGTTGTCGGCAAGTCTATTTACTGTTTCTATTTCCGAGCGGACGCCGGATCGCTTTGCCGGGCTTGGCGCCTTCAATGATCTTGTCATCGCGGACGACAAACACACCGCCGACCAAGACATGCCGGATGCCTTCGGAGTAAAGCGCCGGCTGCTCAAAGGTCGCGCGGTCGATGACAGTTGCCGGGTCGAAGATGGTAATGTCGGCATCGGCCCCGACCTTGATGCGGCCTTTGAACCGCATCGCCGGGACGGCTTTTTCCAAACGCTGGGCGGGCAGCAGCGACATCTTGCGAATGGCGGCCATCAACGACAGAGCCTTCTGTTCGCGGACGTAAAGTCCAAGCACTCGCGCGAAGGTGCCTGCTCCGCGAGGATGTCCCTGACCGTTTTGGATCCACCCATCACTGGCCACCATGACGAGGGGGTCTGCGGCGACCATGCGAGAGACCTCTTCCGGTATCGCATGGCCGATAACCGCCCCACCCTGTTTACGGTAACGAGCGAAGGTTTCCGCGGTCAGTCGTTCCCCGGTCGCTACCCATTGCAGGTCCTTGTACGTGATGCCGAAATTCTCTTGCCACCCATCGTTGTAGATGGCCGATTCGATGCGCGTCTGCGTCGCGGTGTAGGGATAAGCCTCGGTCGTCACGTCCAGACCGCGCCGAGCGGCGCCTTCGATCATTCGTAGGCACGTGGCTGTCTGCCGCAGGCACATGCTGTTTATGTGTACAACGTGCAGAGCGGCACCCGTTCCTGCCGCGGCCGCCAGGATCTCCTGCAATCCTGCGATCCCGCTTCCCGGTTCTTTCGCCCCGGCGTGCCGCATGTGGACATAGTTCGCGACACCGCGCTCAGCCGCAACCGCAAAAAGATCAAACACCTCTTCCCGAGTTGTCGTCGGCACGTAATTGATTCCGAAGCCGATGCCGAGAGCACCCTCGTCAAGACCTTTTTTGATGAGTTCGGCTACCTGGCGGACCTCATCGGGAGTGGCCGGGCGATTGATCGCGTTATCGCGCGGCAGAAAGGCGCCGGTGTCCTTCATGACGGCCATCTTCGCCGGGATGTGCCCCACGGTTGCGCCGAAGTTTATGAGCGACTTACCTTCACGCTGGGCGTACCACGCCGCCACCGGCGAGACGCCGACTTCCATTTCCAAAGCGGTCGTCACGCCATCGCGCGCCTGGTAGCGATTGTTCTCGTCATCCTGTCCGTGCGCATGCAGATCGATGAAGCCGGGAGCGACGACGAGACCCTTTACGTCGATCACCTCGCGTCCACGCAGAGGACGCACTGAGATCGCTGCAATCTTCCCGTTACGGATGCCGACATAGCGAACCGCGTCCGTATTCGATTCCGGATCCATCACACGCCCATTGGCCAGCACAATATCGAACTCGGCAGCCTTCTGCCCCTTGACAACAGATGCCGGTAGAGCCAGCAGGGTAAGCGACATCATCACAACCACGGCGATGACAGGGAACGACATATCACGGGTATATAAGTAACAGGTCATGATTTTTTCTCCTCAAAATCGAATACTCCGTCACCTTCTAATCGTCGCGGAAATGCGGACATTCTTTCATAATCTATTCCGGCAAATTCGATCGTGCTGCGGTTTCGCAGCCAATTTTGCAGAATGTAATCGCTTCTTTCAGCATCACGATGGCGGGTAATATCAGTCAGAGAAATGTAGTCAAACTCATCGTTTCATAAGACCTATTCAGGAAAATTCAATCGCCTCACGATGGCGTCAAACCGAGGGTCGCCGCGCAACGGGTCGAGAAACGGTTCCACCTTTATCCGCGGCAGTAGATAGTCGCGTTCACTGACGGAAATCTCGAGTGCACTCAGAGCTTTGTCCTTATCTCCCAGAGCAGAATAGATAAGAGCAATGTGGTAGGACATTACGTACTCGGTCCTCGCAATGTCTCGAAACCTCTCGATAATTCTTTCCGCATCCTGTCGGCGGCCGGCCTTTGCGTAGGCGATGCCGGCAAACCGAAGGTATACCGGATTCGTCGGATCTGACTGCATCGCATTCTCGTTCAGCTCGATCGCTTCGCCGTACACTCCCTTCTCGATCAAAGCCTGACTTAGCGCCCAGCGGCCGACAATAAAGTTCGCATCGAGGCTATGGACCTGTCTTGCATGCTCGAGCGCCTCGTCGTACCGGCGCGCGTAGAAAAAGAGTCCGGAAAGGTTGGCGCCGTGATTAAGATCGAGCGGCTCGAGTTCGAGCGAGCGCTTCCCTGCGGCGATGGCCTCCTCGAGGCGTCCGACCGGCATCAGGTAAAACATTCCGTAGCGCCAGTGAGTCCCGGCGTCTTTCGGATTGAGCTCGATCGCACGTTTGAACTCCCGCTCGGCAGCTTTCCAATTCCAATCGAAACAGGCGAGTGAATTTGCGAGGGCGGTATGTGCCTCGGCTAGCGAAGGATCGAGTTCGAGGGCGCGATTCGCAGCGGCCTTCGCGAGCGGCACCGCCTGTTTTGGCGCCATATACGGATACGCGGTCATCCCGTTGTACGAATCGGCAAGCGCCGAATATGCAAGAGCGAAGTTCGCATCAAGAGCTATCGCCTGTTGGAAATACTCAACACTGCGCTCGACGTCGGACCGGTTCCGTTTTGCATAGTGAAAACGGCCCCTCAGATAAAGCTGGTAAGCGTCGTTATTGTCAGTGTACCGCTTGGCGAGGGTGTTTTCGCCATCTCCCGAAAGCCTCAACTGGAGTTTGCTCACGATCTCCGCCGCTATTTCGCGCTGCGTCGCCAGGAGGTCGGACATCTTCCGGTCGTACTGCTCACCCCATAACAATTTGTTGTTCGCGACATCTACCAGTTCGATACTGATCGTCAGATTGTCGCCGCGCTGGACGAGCTTTCCGGTCATCACCGCGCGGACGCCCAACTCATTGGCGATCGCGACAAGGTTGCCGCCTTTGCCTTTGTACCGCACAACCGAACTCGTCGGGCTCACTTTCAGATCGGGTAACTGTGACAGTCTGTATATCAGCGACTCGGCCAATCCGTCCGAAAGATAATCCGCGTTAGGATCGTCGCTCCGGTTCTCGAATGGCAGCACGGCGATGGAATTGATCGTACCGGAGTCTGGGGTGGTGAAATAGCGGTAGCCAAATAATCCGCCGAGGACAATGACCGCGAGTGCGATCGGAGCCAAAAGTAGGCGCCTATCAAATGCTTTTACTTTTGAAGTAGCTGCTCCCGCCGACGTGCGAACGGCCGTCTTTTCCTTTGTATGTATCTGCGCCCTCTCGGCCTCGCCCGACGCATCAGCTGAATGCAGGATCACCGTCGCGGGTTCATCACCGAACTGGCCGCCCGCTGACACCGGCGGTTTTGACAAACCCGACGCCGCCGGGCCGTACAGCAATTCTGCTCCGTCATCGAGACAGAAGCTCATTGTGTTGTCATACTCTCGGCCGCACTGCGGACATTTTTTCATAGGACGCTGTTCGGGGAGATGACGGCCTCTGACTTCCCATCGATCTCCAGCCCCGCTTTTCGCAATCCGTCCATCATGTGCTCGGTGATTTCGGCATCAAGCCATTTGCTGTACTCGTCACGCACCATCAAATCCGGCGCCAACGAATGCAATTCCCGCAACGCCGCCTCCGCTCTTTCCTGTTCGCCGAGCTGGCCATATACCGCCGCGAGCGCCGTGTACATAAAAAAGTATCCGGGCATGTTGATCTTCAGGGCGATTTCCAGTGCTCCGCGATAGTCACG
>DATKDA010000168.1:0-12445 GCA_035512935.1 Pyrinomonadaceae bacterium
TCAGCCAGAGGCGATGGCAGTCTGCAGCAATGGCTTAAGCGGATTGCCCACACCGATGTGCTGGTGGTCGATGATTGGGCCATGCACCCGCTCAGTGAAATGGAACGGCGCGACTTCCTGGAGATCTGTGAAGAACGCTACGAGCGTTGCTCCACGGTGCTGACTAGCCAGTTTGCCGTGCCTAACTGGCACAAGCAAATAGGCGATCCCACCATTGCTGACAGCATCCTGGACCGCCTGGTCCATAACGCTTATCGCCTCGAGCTCAAGGGGGAGTCAATGCGCAAAACCAAAGGGCCTCAGGGAGGTAATCAGTCATGAAGCTCAAACAACCCACTGGTTGGTTCGCCGCCACTCACCAGATGCGTCAGGCGCTCGACTTGTTATCGGATGGCGCTTTCAAGCTCTTCGTTTTTCTCTCCCTCACTGCCGATCGTCACACTGGTTGCCTGCACGCCACTCAGACCGCTCTGGCTCGCGCTTTGGTCAAGTCACGTACCTCAATCAGTGCTTACCTGGAAGAACTCTCCGCCAAAGGTGTCTGTATTCTCAAACCTGCCGCCAATCAACATCAGCCTGGAGAGATCGAAATAGCGGATGCTTTCTGGCCCTATGAGAAAGAGATTGCCGGCCACTCTGAAACCGCTTACCTGGAGCAAATCAGCGGTTGGTTAGCGCCCCATCCAATCATGCGCTCCTCTTTGGCCGCTGCCGAGCGCCACCTGCTAACAGAAATGTTCCGCAAGGGCGTCTCGCTCGAGCAACTGGAGCGGGCCCTGCTGCTCGGTCTGACCAGAAAGTACGTCGCTTGTCTTAACGGCACTGCCACCACCCCAATCTACAGTTTCAGCTACTTCCTGCCCTTGCTGGAGGAAGTGGCCCAAACTAAAACTCCGGACAGCTATTGGGAATACCTGCGGCGGCGGCTTAGGGATCTTAGTGCTACTTGGCAGCAGCAATCCCGCTCAGCAGCCCGAGGTTCGACTGGCAGCAACAGCACCTCTACTACACAATCGCCACCTGCCATTGACTCCTCCAGCGCTGACGCACCGGCCGGCTAACTATCACTTCAGTCTGCTCCCGCTCTTTTAAAAACCGTGCCTGTTCAAACCTTGAACAGGCACTTGGCTCACTGAAAGAAAAAACAGAAAGACGAGATGATAAGGATGAAAAACAACCTTCTCTTCGACAGTTCCTGATTGACTCAAACCGGCCACCCTACGTTAGAGTAACCAACCTCTGGCGTTGCTTGAGTTGCAAACGTGGCCGACTGCTCCGGAACAGGTGGCCGTTTTCACCGGAATCCGCAACAGACCTATCGAAAGCCGAGTGCTGCCCCGCTTGTGCATCCGCGGCTTGCAATTCATCTTGTCATTAGCTCGAACTGGATCGTTGGCTGAAAGGAGTCTTTAAATGAAAGAGACTTTGGTAGCGACTCTCCTTATCCTTTCTATTCTTCTCACACAATCAATAGCACTCGCCCAAAACAAGTTTGATTTAGAAGATTGGGCTTCCGTAAAGTCAATGCAAATTGGAGAAGAATTGGTTTTGGTGATGAAGGATGGCAAAACCATTAAGGGAAAGTTGAGAGCCATTTCTGATACAGGGTTGGCCCTATCTCAAAAAGATAAGATAAGCGAGCCTAACGGTTGAGATGACGTGGGGCGAAACACCGAGCAAGCCGACAAACGAAACAACGTCCGTGTTTTGCCCTGACGTCAAATTGAATTGTTGGGCGGCGCGTTTCCACACGAGACTCTTGCAAAGAGTAATTAGTCAAATTCAAATCGCTCTGTAGATTGCTCTCTCCAGACTCTACCTAACGTGATTTCCGCTCTGAAATAGTTTTCGCCGCGAACCGGCGCTTGCGCCATCCGCCTGAGCATCGAAATTTGTCCGATATGTGTCAACGCATCGGCTATCGGACCCTGAAATAGCTTTTCAGCGGGACATCCAAGCGGCGCGTCGGAAGCCAAGTAAGAATCGAGTTTCTTCAACTCGACAAAAAAGCGCGAAACTTCTTCTTCCCAGGGCAAAGGCACTGAGTTTTGCCCGTCGTTCCTGCCTTCAGCCAAGTTGTGCGCCCAATCGAGTAAATCGCCAATGTGCGCCAAAATCTCTCCAGGCGCGCGGGTCGTTTCATTAACACGAAACATCGCAAAATCTTCGGGGGCATTTAACACAGCTTTGCCGCCGCGATACGCAAGGGTTGCAACTGTGTGGCGAAGCATTCCACGTTTTGGATCCAAAACCGTCCTTATTGCTGCATCCATAATTTTTTAGTTTCCTTTCACTCGCTTCAAGTATTTATTACGATAGCCGCGCCCAACGGCTGGCATCACCCGAATAAGTGAGAGATGATCGTCGAAGTAGTCGCGTCGGATTTTCGCAGCTAGACCAAAGTCGGTTCGGAGGGGCGGAAGGTGAAACACTCGGGTATCAATCAAGTTCACATTCCGCCTCCCGAACCGAGATTTAGGAGATGGACTTGGGGCTATAAACATCTCACTCCTTCGGAGTGACACTCACTCCTTCGGAGTGACCTAACCCAGTCTTAGGTGAGGGACTCGGTGCGATAAACATTTCACTCCTCGAGAGTGACGAACCCAGTCTTAGGTGAGGGTCTCTGTGCGATAAACATTTCACTCCTCGGGAGTGAGAACGGTCCGGCTCACTGTGTCAAATGCAAGTTCCATGCAATCATATCTGTTGATGCGAAACTGGATAGGCAACAATGAGAACTGCCTCTTCCCGCAGATTCTCAAGCAAAAAAGTGTTTTCAATAACCGTACAGCCGCCACACAGTTCTGTGAATTCTCTGATGAGCCACGACAAGGTGTCCTGATAGGCAGGCTCATAACGAATAGGGACATAGACTTCAACGCAGGTTCTTGGAGCGAAGCTCGGCAAGGCGCTTCTTCCTCCATTCAGCAATATTCTTCAATCTCTTGCGAAACTCTGCATCTGAGACTTCCGCTTTCTGAGGTTTCTTTGCCCTCACAGTCTGTGGCACGACTTGATACTTGTTCTTCATTGTCCATCCTCCTGGCGAATTATGATCCGGATGATGCTTCTTATCAAGATAACGGGACCTGACGTTTTAAACGCTTCTAGTTGTAGGGGCGGCCCTCCGTGGCCGCCCCTCTTTGTTTGACGTTTCGACACCATAAGAGAGCTTCGTGGCGCCCCTTTTTTGTTTGCGAATCTGTCGCGGCTAAAAGAAGGGCGGCTACGGAGGGCCGCCCTCTTTGTTTGAGGTGTCGACACCATAAGAAAGCTTCGTGGCGCCCCCTTTTTGTTTGCGAATCTGTCGCGGCTAAAGAAGGGCGGCCACGGAGGGCCGCCCTCTTTGTTTGAGGTTTCGACACCATAAGAAAGCTAAGAAAGCTTCGTGGCGCCCCCTCTTTGTTTGGGAATGGTGTCGAAGCTAAAAGAAGGGCGGCCACGGAGGGCCGCCCCTACAATTTTCAATCGCGCCAGCCGTGCTGACCGATCAGAGGTACAAAAGCACAGCCACCG
Organism: Pyrinomonadaceae bacterium; assembly: GCA_035512935.1. Lineage (GTDB taxonomy): Bacteria > Acidobacteriota > Blastocatellia > Pyrinomonadales > Pyrinomonadaceae > PSRF01. The sequence goes on from DATKDA010000168.1 coordinate 3,520, forward strand.
TGGTCCTCTTCACGATAACCCTTATCAGTCTTGATTACGCGCACCAACCGTTGACTGTCGCGTGATTCACCAACCGGCACTACCAGCCGGCCACCCATCTTCAGTTGCGCAACCAGAGGCTCAGGCACGTCTGGACCACCAGCAGCAACCAGGATTGCGTCGTACGGAGCATGGGCCGCCCACCCAAGTGTGCCGTCAAAGCATTTCACCGTCGCGTTATATATCCCGAGTTGGCGGATCCGCACCTGTGCCTCACGCGCGAGTTCGGGAATCCGTTCAATGGCATAAACCTGACCGGCGATCCTGGCCAACACCGCAGTCTGATAACCTGACCCTGCTCCAATCTCCAGTACTCGACTGCCTTTATCAATCTCCAGCAACTCGGTCATGCGGGCCACGATAAACGGCTGCGAAATGGTTTGGTTAGCGCTTATAGGTAAGGCATGATCACCGTATGCCCTTCCTTGAAGCGCTTCGGGAACAAAGAGGTGTCGCGGCACTACCCTCATTGCTTCAAGGACCAGTGGATCCCGAATATCGTAGTGCTCTTGCAGGCGAGCAGCCATTCGCTCGCGAGGAATGGCGTAACTTTGAATGCGATCTGATGAGTATTGGTCGGCTAGTGGCACGAGTGGCGAGATTACCGGAAGGCCAATTGACCTCCACTCAGTTGGGCAAGTGCTTGAAATAGAGCCGCACCGGCGACTGCGCTAACTCTTCTCCTGTAACTCAGCCGCGGTTAAGTAGTTCCATGACTCGATCGCCGTGAGCGCTCGATGGTCCGTCATATCGCTCTTCAAAGGGGTTACTGAAACGTATCCTAACTCGATGGCGTTGTAATCGGTACCATCCGCCGAACTGGTGCGGAAATATTCTTCCCCAATCCAGAAATAGGGCTTGTTTCTCGGATCGATGTGCTCGGTTATGACGGGGCGGGCATTCTTAATTCCCTGTCGCGTAACCCGCACGCCCTTAATCGCTCCCGGCGGAATGTTGATATTAAGGAGAGTTCCTTCGGGGAGCTTTTCGGTTAAGGCCTTGCGCACGGCGGTGATGGCAAAGTTCGCAGCTTCGCTAAATTCAAAATTCTCGCGCGCTACAAGGCTAAAAGCCAGACCCGGAACGCCGAGGATAGTCGCCTCAAGAGCTCCGGCAACAGTCCCTGAATACGTAGCGTCATCCCCAAGGTTGCCCCCATGATTAATGCCCGAAGCACATACGTCAGGTCTTTCTTCATCAGGGATGATCTTGTTGAGGGCCAGAGTTACGCAGTCTGTCGGCGTCCCATCGACGGTCCAGTGTCGTTCATCGATCTGCCTGATCCGCAGTGGCCTCGCTAAAGTAAGACTGTGTGCCGCGCCACTCATTTCCGCTTCAGGCGCAACGACATACACATCTCCAACCTCGCGCAGGGCCTCTTCGAGTTTCTTGAGTCCTACGGAGTGGATACCGTCGTCGTTGGTGAGCAGAATTCTGGTCATCTCATTGTACTCGCGGGCCCAGCGGCAACGGACACGTCAACTCCAGAATCAGGCGCGCTCTCCTTCATTTAATTTGGGCTTTCTGCTGAGCGGTGAGATAAGAGCAACAACGTGTGCGACGTGCTGAAGGTGACACTCTGTGCCGGTCAGTCGCGAGGGGTTCGCATGCGGCCCTTCTTCTTGTTTCTTTTACGCGCCAGAGCCGACTTAAGCTTCGCCTTTTGTCCGGGAGGAATAAAGAACGCATGCTTTTTAGCGTCCTTGATAATCTCCTCAGTCATTACTTTTCGCTTAAACCGCCGCAGTGCGCTTTCAATAGATTCACCCTGGTTAACAGTTACTATCGCCATTCCTTCTCCGACTTTCTTCCTAAAATAAACCCCTTTTCAGCAATCGTATATTTAACACGCAGCGAATGCCTGCGGTCAAGCTGGGAAAGGAGGTCACTTCTAACCTTTTTGAGACAAAAAATCAGGAAGGGCGGCCAATGGAACCAACCCTTCCTGATGGTTTTCACCCTTTATGCAAGCTTACACCGCAACGGCTTCAGCCTTCTCAGCCTTTTTACGGCCAAGGCCTTGAATCTGAACCGGCTTGTCCGTCTCCGTGGTGTTCAACTGTTTCTTAAGCACCATCTCCTGGTAAAGCTTCCGCATCATCACGGCCTCTTCGTGCGCCGTTTTTGGACCTTCCATCTGAGGCTTGTTCGGACGCATTAAGTCAACCGGGTTCAGCACCAGCTCGTGAGCAGCCTCACTCAACTCAACCGTCTTGCCCCCCGCAAAAATTTCGTGGCGGCCATTCTCCTGATACCACTTGGCAACGGTCGCATTCTGGTGCATGTTCTCGATGATGTTTCGCCAGCCAATCCCGGTGTTATACGCACAGAAAGAGATTTCGCCTTCCTGCGTTCCATAGGGAATAATGCACATCTCCGTGCGCCGGAAATCGTAATTGAAGAGATCCTGGAACCACATCCCCGCGATAAACAGGAAGTTCCAGCGATCGGCGCGGCGCCTTTCGATATCATCCTTGGTTCGGTCGCCGGATACCCTCCCATAATCCTTGCCGGTCAGGCCAAACGACTTATCGAACTTCTTAAAGAGCTCGTAAAGAGTGAACTGCGACGGCGACTTGTAGGGATTGTAGTTCTTGAGTAAAGCAAGTCCCATCATCAGGTTCGACATCCATTTGCCGCGTGCCGCGTCAGTGATCTTCTGCATGTCCTTAACCAGACCAGGAATGTTCAAGAACTCCGGAACCGGTCGCATTTCCCTGGTCTCCTTGTCAACCATGACAGCCGTACCTACACCGCAATTTGGGTGGCAACCACAGGAGACCTGGCCCCATTCCGAGTCCGGTCCATGAACGAGGTCCGCAAAGTCGGCAAATGCGCCCATCAGTGACAGCGGGAACCAATCGCGAGTCGGCTCGGTAATACCCACCTGGTCTTTGACGTCGTGCGCCAGGTGCGAAAGCGTGTAGCGCTGCTGCAAGCGACGCTGTTCCGTGATCTCTTCGTCACGACCTGTAAACGAAACTGGCTGGAACGAAAGAAACGCAATCTTTTTCGGATTGTCCAACGCAAAACGAATGATCGAGCCAACCTGATCGTTGTTGATGCCATTGACCAACGTCGTCACTAACACGATCTCCACGCCCGCTTCGTGCAGGTTGTTAATAGCCCGCATCTTCACATCAAAGAGATTGCCCACCTGGCGGTGGCTGTTTGCGTCGTTCCCTACACCATCAAACTGGAGGTAGACATAACGGAGACCGGCCTCTGCCGCTTGACGACAGAACTCCTTGCTCTTTGCGAATTCAATACCGTTAGTAGCAGCCTGAACGCTGTTGTACCCGACCTTCCTGGAGTAGCGGATCGCTTCAATGAAGTGGGGTGAGATCGAAGGCTCGCCGCCGGAAAACTGAACCGACATCTGCCGGCGTGGCTTAATCGAGATAGCGTTATCGAGAATCTCCCTGATCTCTTCCATGCTGAGTTCGTGAACGAAACCAACCTGGTTAGCGTCCATAAAGCACGGATCGCACATCATGTTGCAGCGGTTTGTCAGGTCAACGGTCAGTACGGCGCCGCGGCCGTATTTGATTGTGCTTGAGCCGTGGTTGTGTAGCTTCTCATCATTGTGAGCATCAATGTCGCGACCCGGAAACATCTTTTCGATGTGAGTCAAAAACTTCGAGTCAATCGCCATCATATCTTCGAAGTGCCCGTGGGTTGGACAATCCTTCACCATCCAGATCTGGCCATCACGCTCAATGATCTGGGCTTTGATTTCACCAACTTTTTCGTTGATCAGAACGCTGACGTCCTTCTTGCCACTGAGAATCTCTTCGCGGGCTTCGATTACGCAGTTGGGACAGAGAGAGTCCGTGGTCCGCGGCCAACCCAGTGTCGGCTTGCTCTTCTGCCATGATTTCAGCAACGGCTTGTCAGACCACTTGGGGGTAAATGAAGGGTTTGGCCGATACTTATTGACGCTCTGAATCATGCCATGAATTCCTCGAGCGGCGACGGTCAACCCTTTTTCCACATGTTTAATCGGTCGCATCTATTCTTCCTCTCAATCCAAACTGATTTCTTTGATTTTTGTTTGCGGGCAGGGAAAGCACAATAGCGCCTGCAAGATTTCGGCTAGACTTGGGCAAGCCATGTGCCGAACCCGCCCAAACCCCCTAAGTCATTGAATTTATAAAAGTTGTACTTAGTCGTACACTTCAGTGTCCATAGCGAATCCCCGCTCAAGTGTGTCACGAAGGCTCACAAGGTGCGGGCTGGGACATTTTGATTCAGGCGTTCGAGGGTTTCACTTCGCGGCATAGTAGCCGATGCGAGCTGAGATCTGATGAGTCGGGTTCGTTGTCTCGACGCGGACCTGACGGAATTGACCATCCCTTTTGCGGTTGAGAGGCGAGTAATAAAGAGCGTACTGATAGCGTAGTTCCCGCGCCACTTCTGCGTAGGTCTCGTCAAGGTCTTCGAAGCTCTTAGGCTTATAGAGTCTCCCGCCCGTAGCGCGGGTCAGAGCGTCGAGATTCCTTTCGCTGGCATCAAGGGCGACGAGCCCTAAGCGCAGGTCTCCGATTCGCAACTCATTAAATCTTACGGCCGAGTCTGGGCCAGCCCGCAATGAATTGAGTTCGGCCTGCTTGCGTGCCCTCTCAATCTCGGTATTGCCGATGACGTAAATCGTGGTCTGCGACTGTAAGGCCGCGCGGACGACTGCATCAAATTTTGAACCCCGCCCACTGTCGATCCCATCCGTCAGGACTATTATTGCGTGCCTGGCGCCCGAACGAGGTCGTTGATCACGAGCGGCGAGCAACATCGCATCATGAAATCTCGTAAACATCCCCGGCGTCAATCGCCTCAGGGCACGTCGCAACTGCACCAGGCTTTTGGTCCAATCCTGAAGAAGCAGAACGCGGTCATCAAACTGAATGAGGCTAAGGCGATCATCGGGTGAAAGATTCTGCGCAAAACCGACTACCGCCTCGCGAAAGTCATCAAGATTGTTCGCGACCGATGAGGAAGCATCTACCATCAAGACAACATCAACCGGGGCCTGGCGCAAACTGAGATCGCTGAGTGGCTGTTCGAGACCATCTTCGAATATGCGAAAGTCTCTTTGCACCAGATCTGTAATGATCTGTCCACTGTGATCGCGTACGGTGACGGGCAACAGGACTTCCGTCGTCTCAACCGAGATCACGTCTTCCGGATCGAGCTCTACTTCCTCAGGCGTTGGGGATGGAGACGGTGTTAGTTTGGCTTGTTGACCAGTAACTGCGGACGAATTGGGCGCCAGGAAAAGGCAAGCTAAAATTAGAACCGCGACTAGCGCCGCGGTAAATGAAGCCAAAGATGGAAGGTTGCGCCACATCGCCGCTACTTTTCCGGGCCAGGGCCTGAACTGGATACGTCATTCATCGCGGCAAGCATTGCGACGATGATGGCCTCAGTCACCCGTCGCTTCCGCAGTTCCGTCAGCTTTTCCGGTGAGAGATCAAAATCAGCAGGCGAATCTTCGATTCGCTTGATGATAGTCCCTTCAGAGAACCCGGCTTCAATTAACTTAACAACAGATTCGTTAGTTAAGGTCGGCGTTCTCTCGAGTTTAGGTGGAGCGCCACCGGCTTCGACAGGTGGCCGGAGAATGCGCACGGTGGCGCTTCCTCTGGTGAGCGTCTCGCCTTCGTTTGAGCCGCTCATGCCACGACCCTTTGTTTGATCTTTTGAGCCTCCACTTGAACCAAAAATGCCGGTTCCGCCAGACCTACCCTCCGGTGAGCCCATACCCTTGAAGAAGGCGTCGTCATCCAAATCTTCCGCTGAAAACATGGGGCCACTCTGGGCCAGCATTGCAAGAATTACATTCTCGCTTACCCCCGCACGCTTAAGGTCGACCAATCGATCGGCGTCGAGATCGAAGCGATTTGGACGGCTGCGAATTACGGCAATCACTGTCTTATCTTTAAAGCCGGCCCGAACCAGCTTGATGACTGCTTTATTCGTGAGCGGGGTTTCGGTTGCCTGCTGGGCCCATGCCGGCAACGTAAACAGGAGGAGACAAAGAGATGTTCCGGCTACTGCGCTGAGGATTCTGTAATTCATCGGTTTAGACCAGGTTCACGGAGTTAACGATTCGGGGCTATGAAGTTTAACGGCTCACCTTCCACCGACGCTTGGGGTCCCACTAGTGGTTGCCGTCCCCGCTGATTTTTCTCGTTTACCATAACGGTGACTGATGCGCTTCACGTAATTGCGGGTTTCACTGTAGGGGGGAACGCGATTCCCAAATTTCGCCACCGCGCCTTCACCGGCATTGTAGCTTGCCAGTACCAGATCTACCCTACCCTTGAAGCGTTCCAGGAGTAACTTTAGATAACGCGTGCCGCCGGCGATGTTCTGGGCCGGATCAAATGACTTCTTAACCCCAAACCGGGCAGCCGTTCCTGGCATAAGCTGCATGAGGCCGCGCGCACCCTTCGGCGAAACAGCTCTAGCATTGAAATGTGACTCCTGCTCCATTACACAGAAGATTAAATACGGATCAACTCCATACCTTGCGCCATTTTGCTTGATCAAGGCATCGATTCTTGAATTTCCCGTACTCCAGCGCCGCTCCCGCCGACTATGCGCAAGTGTTGCAGCAGTCTCGCGCTCGATGCGATCGATGCGGCTACGCTCGATGAAGATCGCCATTGGTCCCCGTTGATACCAGACTCCAGCAGCGGATTCAGTGACACTGTCGACCTCCATCCGCGCTCCCCCAACGAGATAGATCCAGACAGGGGGCTCAATAACCGGTGCGGAGGTTGAAGCTGCTGTTTCGCTGGCGCTTGCCACTTGTGAGTCAGGCCGGATGTCAGAAGAAGAGGGGCGTTCAATTGCCTTGATACGCTCCTTTGGGATGAGTTGCGACATGCCGCTTTGCCGGTACCAGATTCCCTGAGCTGTTTCCCAGGCATCTTCGACTGTCATCACCGTTCCGTCAACAAACCGCAAGCGGACAAGCCCGTCGGCAACAGCCACTTTGTCTTCATCTGTAGTAACTTGAGGGGAAGGTGGGGATTTCTTGTATTTTCTGTATCTCTTCTGGGCTTCACAAGGCGCCGCGATACCAAGGACCAACGCTGATGAGATCAATATCGTTCGTAGCACCTTTGAATTGAGGTCCATAGTAAACCAAAAAGTTTCGACCGATTGTCGCAGAACAAACGCACAAGGGACTGCCTCACAACTCCAGGGGGTCAGCCAACGTGCGCTCGATCATCGTCTCCTGGGCGGGCTCGGGAGCGAATGAGTGGGATACGCCGAAGTAATTTCGCCAAGCGACATCAAGAACGTTCGGAGTAAGTTCGAGGTTCTGCTTCTCAAAAAGACAGATGTCAGTTACCCGATCCAACAGATCCCGCGGCTCACAACCCTTCATCTGCCGTCGCTCGATCCGGTACTTGTTAATAATGTAATCCAGAATCGGCTGCTCGCATCGGATTCCACGTGTATAGGCTGCGCGTTTAAAGATTTCAGCAAACGCGCCCGCAGTAGGAGGTTCGACACGGGCCCGGTAGCCCATACGCCGCAGGAACGCCTGATCCGCGAGGTCCTTCTCATCCAGATTTGTCGAGAAGACCACCAGTTGCTCAAAGGGCACCTCGATCTTCTTTCCCGTATGCAAAGCAAGATAGTCAACCCGCCGCTCCAGAGGAACAATCCAGCGATTAAGAAGGTCCTGCGGCGCGACTCGCTGGCGACCAAAGTCGTCGATCACAAGGGTTCCACCATTGGATTTCATCTGGAAGGGTGCTTCATAGAACTTTGCAGCCTCACTCCACGTGAGATCAGCATTCTCGAGCGTCAGTTCTCCGCCGACGATTACGAGCGGACGCCGGACAAACACCCAACGCCGGTCATACTCCACTGGTGTGATGTCCTGAGATACGGCCTGGTGACAGTGAGAATCAAAGACGCGAATGATCTGATTGTCGATCTCCACGGCATACGGGATCCAGATAGCTCCCGGCAATGCATTGTTAATGCGTTCAGCAACGGCGGTCTTGCCCGTGCCCGGTAAGCCGGTCAGAAACAGTGACCTTCTCGAATTAATTACACAGCCAAGCGTCTGTAGAAGAGACTCGGGCAAAACAAGATCGTGAAACGCGCCGCGCACCGTCTCTATCGACGCTGGGTCAGCGGGAATCGACTGTAAGCGCATCATGTGAGAATAATCTCGCAACGATACGGGAGCCGGTCCTGTATAACCACTAATCGACAATAGACGGGAAAGCCGATCCCAACCATGGTCCAACATCGCATACCGAGTCGACCCCATCGCGGTCTGGAGCCGTATTTCGATCAGTTTCTCGCGGTATAGCTTCTGAAGTACTTCTTCGGTAAGCGTGCGAGGAAGATGTATGCGCTCCGCTACCGCAGCGGTTGTGGGCTCAGGCAACATGGCTACATGTTTCAAGGCCAGATCGCATAGAAACCCTTCGCTGATTCCAGTGTCGGCAATCTCCTCTGGAATAGCGGGGCCCATGGTCTCTATTTCCGCGCGATTGAGTATTGTCGTTTGTGACATTGCTGCTCTTCTCTTCCCTGAATTCAAGAGGGTTTCGGCTACTTTCCGTTGAAAGCCAGCGGTGGATTACCGGGCAGGGCAAGCGCCATTCGGGCCGCCTGGGCCTTTTCATGCTTTCCAGTTCGTCGATAGAGATCGGCCAGCCGGCGCAAAGCGAACGCGTTGTCTGGATCTACCGTCCTGGCTTTCTCGTAATACTTAATGGCCTCGTCATCACGGCCAAATCGATCGAGCATCTTGGCCGTATTCAAGCTTCCGGTTAATGGGCCGCCAGCCTTGCTAAAATACTCATAGGCCTCTTCAAATTTCCCAAGCCGGCAAAGCGCCAGCCCGAGATTGTTA
>DATKDA010000169.1:0-4688 GCA_035512935.1 Pyrinomonadaceae bacterium
AGATAACCAAGTCTCTGGATTCGGTCATGGCAATTCATCACATCGATCCAATCACGAGCCTCGAGGCGACCGACGAGCGCGAGCACCTTATTAGTGGCAAGGTCAAATGGATGAAGCGTAAGACCGAAGTCCTCGTGTTGTATCAAAGGGAAAAAGCGAAAGGCGCTGTCTGCCGCCCACTGCATGACTACGCGCTGATCTTCCTTACTAACTTGAGCTTCAACGAATCCGTCACGATTCCTTAGCAGGCTTACAAGGTATCCATGGGCCCGGAGCACTTCGCTATCCGCTTCCCAACTCGCAGCTACTGCAATCGTGGTATCGTGAAAAAGATCGATGTCGCGAGATATACGTGTGGCGCCCGTAAACACATTCAGCGCCACTGCGCCGGCAACATAGCTTTCGCCGGTCTCCAGACGTTGCCGCGCAATTAAGCGACAGATGCGGCGCTGGAATTCTGTAAGAGCCATTGTCGGAACGTCGCGGCCTTCCGAAACGCCAACGAATCACCATGACGCTCTATGTACTCCAGAACGCGGCATGCTTCGAGTGGGGTCTCGGGATAATAATCCTCGCGAAGAAACCATAAACAACGCGCCCGATACTCATCGACAAGCGCGTTAACACTTTCCATAATTTCGCTTTCGCCTTCATTCATTAGGCTGAGTCTAGCGGCCTTTGCGGTTCCTCACAAGCAGACTAACGAATCAAAAGTGTAAGAGTTGATCAGATCCTGGCCAACCTTCACATCCTTAAAGCTGCGAATTTAATCCTTGATTTCCAGAACAAAATCTTTGTTGCAGAACTGGACTAAAGTATGAATATAGCATACGCTTTTGCACGAAACGCAACGCCAAAAGGGCGAACACCACGGCGGGAGACCCACAACGAAAGAGTAGTTGCTTTCCGGTCGGCTTGCCATCATATTGAGTCTAATCATCTCTGAAAGCCGCGGTTTACATTCTGATCAGCGGCTCTTTAATTAAGGATCAAGCTTCATCGGTAAAAGACTCACTGAAAGGCCCCTTAAATGAAGTTCTTGCTACTGACCCTCCTGTTATTGATCTTCGTAGCTCCGGTTAACTTTCATGCGCAACAACTCGCTACCGCATCGCTGGCGGGACGGGTAACTGATCCCAATGGCGCGGTTATCCCCGGTGTCAAGGTGTCGGCCGTTCATCTCGGAACCGTTGCACGGCGTGAGACAACCACTAACGATGAAGGTCTTTACGCCTTTCAAAACTTGGCGGTCGGCGAATACGACATCAGCGCAACTGCCGCCGGCTTTGCCGAAGCCACCTTCAAATCCGTAGTTTTGCAAGTGGGCCAGAGCCAGATCTTCGACATTGCTCTCAAAGTCGGCGAAATTCAGGGGGTCCTCGATGACTTAGTCTGGCGAACCCCCATGGTCAACACTAACTCTCCGAGCGTCGAAGCGGTCATTAGCGCGCGCGAAGTAGAAACCCTTCCCCTTAATGGACGCAATTTTCTCGAACTGGCCTTGCTAGTGCCCGGCAACTTACCCGCCCCCAATTTCGATCCTACGAAGACCAATTCAGTTGTGATCTCTTCGGCCGGACAGTTTGGACGGGGGGGCAGTGTTACTGTCGATGGAGTCGACATAAATGACGATGTCGTCGGTGGACCAGTGCAGAACATTTCGCAGGAAGCGGTACAGGAATTTCAAAGCGCTACTAATCGCTTCGACGCTCGATTGGGTCGCTCAGGTTCAGGAGTTATGAATGTAGTAACCAAGTCAGGCACAAACAGTTTTCATGGCTCAGCAGCGGCCTTCCTTCGCCACGATAAGCTTCAAGGACTTCCAGCTACTTTCGATAGTAGCAGCGGACAGAGCCCCCCGTTCGACCGTCAACAGTACGCGTTTTCTCTGGGCGGCCCATTAAAGAGAGATCAGGCCTGGTTCTTTGGGGCGTTTGAGTTTCGCAACCAGGATGGCGCGGTGCTCGTGGGCGAACGTGATACCACCGCTCGCTTGATCAGGCGAAGTTTCTCTGATGCCCCGCTCGATGATCTGATGAGCACAGTGAGGATTGACTTGAGGCCCGCGCCCAACGATAGTCTGGCTTTCCGTCATTCCTACCAGGAGGAAGAGAGCGTATCTGCAAGTACTCTGATTCGCTCGATCGGTTCGGCAAGCCAACGCCAGTCGAGCCGCAATAGAACTCACTCCTTCTTAGGTAACTACACTCGGGTCCTTTCGCCGCGCGATGTCAACAGTTTTAGTTTCAGTTTCAGCAACTTTTTGAACCGAACCGTTCCGGTCACACCCGGCCCCCAGCTAACCTTTCCAAGTATTCAAGATGGGGCATCGTTTCGTGTGCCGCAGCAGACAGAACAGAAACGATTCCAGTTCAGTGATGTCTTTACGACTGTCCGCGGCGCCCATGCTCTGAGTGTGGGAGCCGACTTTCAGCACGTTCGTTCGGGATTTCGCCTTGATGTTTTCCAGGAGGGCCGGATCGAACTGATTGAAGACTTTCCGGATTTTGACAGGAACGGCGATGGGAACGTTGACGACAATGATCTGCTTTTCGCAGTCACCCTGCGGAGCGCATTCCCGGATCGCCCTCTGCTGATTCCGAATGCGAACAACAACCATTTTGCCGTCTTTATCCAGGACGACTGGCGCATTAGACCCAATCTGACTCTCAACCTTGGCTTGCGGTGGGAGATCGATACGGACGTAAAAAACATCAGCCGCGTCAACGAAATAAATCCATTGGTTCGGCCATTTCTGAGTGGAACAAGGTCTCGCGACAAGAATAACTTTGGCCCGCGAGTTGGCTTTAACTGGTCCACTGCTGACGGGCGAACTTCGATTCGAGGCGGTTACGGTATTTACTACGACCGCGTGACGTTGCAGATTCAGTCGCTTGAACGCGGGCTTGATGGGCGCGCCCTGCCGATAGAGGTACGTGCTGGAAACATCTTCTTCATTCCCCCTCCCTGTCTGTTTGATCCGACCTGCGGGCAGTTTCCGCCACCAGCCCCAACTCTTGCCAATCCCTTTGTAGGCTTTGTTTTACCGGGCGCCGGGGCCGGTGGAATCAATATCATTGACAACGATCTTCAGAATCCCATGGTGCAGCAGACCAACCTTGGGATCCAGCATGAGTTCGCGACCGGTTACGTTGTGCGCGCCGACTATATCCATAACTTCGGCACTCATTTCATCATCGGCCGGACGATAGGAGAGGTTTTCAACCCAGTGGTCGGAGGACCAGACCTTGTCAAGAACCTTGAATCAAGCGTCAAAACCAAATACGACGCGCTCCTTTTGAGCGTCGAGAAGCGCTTCGCGGGACGGTTCGGCTTTCGCAGTTCATACACACTTTCGAAGGCGTTCAATTACGCCAATGACGACCAGATTCCCTTCTCGAATGGACCGATCGATCCGGGGAATCTGCAACTTGAATACGGCCCCCTGCCGAATGACCAGCGCCACCGGTTTACCTTCGCCGGGACTTTCGATGCTCCGCTTGGCTTCCGCCTGGCGCCAATTTGGACCATCGCTTCAGGCGTACCGATGGATATCCTGTTGCCCGACGGAAGCTCTCGCATCCCCACTTTGCAACGAAATGCAGGTGGCAGACTCTTTAAAACCGGCGCCGAGCTGAATGCATTTATCCAGCAGCTCAATGCCGCTGGTGGCGTGCCCGGTGTTGGCCCATTACCGCTTGTACGGGATGGAGCGCGCTTCAGCGATAGTTTCAACTCCTTTGACTTACGACTTACGAGGCCAATCCGTTTAGGTGAAAGAGTGAGGCTGGAGCCTATTGTCGAGGTCTTCAATCTCTTCAATGTGACGAACATACTAGGCGTTTCAAATGTGAACTACTCGGGTTTCTCCAACGTTTTGGTTCGCGACAGTAACGATCCGACGAGCGCCGGTTTCTTGCGCTCGTCGAGTTTCGGCAATGCGATCACAACAGCGGGCGGAGTCTTTGGATCCGGTGGTCCACGCGCCTTTCAACTGGCCGCGCGAGTGACGTTCTAGATCTGCACGCCATCTCCGTGCCTCCGTGTCTCTGTGTCTCAGTGGTGAGATTTCGCTAAGTTATGGTGGATGACACAGAGGCACAGCGCGGCTTCGGCTGAAATCAAATGAGTGCTTGTGGTGCAGGGTTAACCTAAACCAGAAGTCCCGCACAGGAGTGTGGCAACGCGTTGAAATTTCATCTGCCACCTACAAAGCCGAAGGTTTATCTACAAATCCCCTAAACGTTTAGCCTGGGGTTGCTTTAGTTTCGGCCTAATCGAAAGCGTTCCCAGTTGTAGATACCCGATGTCTTCAGCTTGGGGAGTTTCAGTTGCAGCCTTGTGGTCCAAACAGGTTAAAACTGAAACTCCCCAAGCTGAAGAAGTGTGAATAAAAGGGGCGGCCAGAGCTATTAACGGAAACGATTGCTATTAGGTCAAAACTAAAACTCCGTAGGCTAAACAGGTTAGCAAGCAGCGGCACGTCTCATTCACCCTACCTTTAGGTTGGGGCCGGGCTGCGCGCTATTACTCTTTGCTAAGAAAACAAGAAGTAACGGACTCGTACCACAGAGACTCTTGACATCAATTATTCGGTGCCTAACCAACTAAAGCGACAGCTAGGTCTTAAGACAGCCACCCTCCTCGTCGTCGGCGAAACAATCGCCGTCGGCATCTTTCTCACACCG
>DATKDA010000170.1:0-7785 GCA_035512935.1 Pyrinomonadaceae bacterium
GAGGCGCGGGAACCGGAGGAGCTGGGAAATCCGACCGCGGACCTTCGCCGGGGCAGCGATCTTTGCGCATTACCCTGACCCTCTCCCAGAAGTCGTCGCGCGTGCTTTCTGGCAAGTTTGCCGCCTCCAACGACTCGCGACAAATCTTCATGGGAACGATGCCAAAACAGTTCTTAGAAGGGTCCTCGAAGGTCACGTAACCAGGCGTCGTCTCGCAGACGTAGCAGCCGCACGCGGGTTTGCGGTTACCCTCCTGCCCGTAAGAAGACTGTCTGCCCGGGCCAAATAGCCCTGCCATAGCGACGGCGCACACGATTGCCAGGGTTATTGGTTTCGGTCTCACGGTTTCGCCTCCATACAGCCGATCGAGTCAATGAGTGCGCAACATACGCCAGGCACACTGATTAGTCAACGAGTGCGATCGAGCTGAAGCTATCAATTTTCCAGTGTCACTTGCAACTGCTGTGTGCCTGACTTTTGTTTAGTTTCAGACGGGTAACCCAAGGAGGTATATCACTAGTCATCGACGCAGGCTCTGGTCAAGTAACTACGGCCCGCGCGTACGGACGATGACGCAATTGTCGCTCTGAAAGGTCCTGACCTGCACCCCGAAAGTTGGCCCAGGATGAGATATGATTGGGCTTTTGGAGGGAGGCAGAGAATGGCAAAAAGAAAGTTCACTGAAGCGGAGATCATCGCGGCTCTGAAGCGGGCGGATGCGGGTCAGACTGAGCAGGTGGGGCGAGAGATGGGAGTATCAAAGCACACCGTCTATGCGTGGAAGTCAAAGTTGGCGGGATGAGCGTGAGCGAAGCGCAGCGGCTGCGGCAGTTGGAAGATGAGAACTCGCGTCTGAAGAAGCTGGTGGCCGAGCTGAGTTTGGACAAAGAGATGCTAAAGTGCTGATCGCAAAAAACGGGTGGGGCTTGTAAGCGATCGACAGTGGGCGGCGTATCTGCAAGAGAGTTATGGCGCAGGACAACGCAAAGCTTGCGAGCTGGTGGGGATGGCGCGGAGTAGCTTCCGCTATCGCAGTAAGAAACGAGACGACGAGCTGCGCACGACTTTGTGGAGTTGGCCCACGAGCAGCCGCGTTATGGTTATCGGCGATTGGCGGTGCTGTTGCGGCGGCAGGGAATGACGGTTAATCAAGCCGGTGTTCAGGGTCTATCGAGCCGCAGGGTTGAGCGTCAAATGCAAACTACGCAGGCGTTTAGTGCGTAATGGAATGAAACCAGTGGAGTCATTGACGGGTGCGAATCAGCAGTGGGCGGTAGACTTTGTGCATGATGTGACGGCCAGCGGCAGGAAGTTTCGCGTGTTCAGCATGGTGGATGCTTACTCACGTGAGTGTCGGCATTGGAAGTCGATACGTCGTTTCCTTCTCCTCGAGTGACGCGAGTGTTGGACCAGGTGATCGCAGAGCGCGGCAAAGCGCAGAGCATCAGGATGGACAATGGACCGGAGTTAACTTGTCGGCACGTTCTGGCGTGGGGCGTGGACCAGCAAATTGAACTACATCACATCGAGCCCGGCAAGCCAGTGCAGAATGCGAAAGTCGAAAGCTTCCACGGCCGGCTGCGCGATGAATGTCTGAATGTGAGTTGGTTCGAGAATCTCTGGGACGCGCGCCGGAAGATCTCAGCCTGGCGGGAGCAGTACAACCACGAGCGACCGCACAGCAGTTTAGGCTATCTGACGCCGGCTGAGTTTTGCGCCGCCACGGCGGCGCAGAGCTCACACAAAACCGAGGAAACTAACTTGTCTCAGCAACTTGCTGAGATCGTACGATGAGGTAGGCGGTTTTTGGGGGCAGGTCACTGTACTTTGACGACCGCTAGACAACTGTAGACGGCCTTGTATGACTTGGTAGGTTTCGGGAGCACAGAGCTCACGGGACTCAAAATCTGTGGCTCGTAAGGACGTGGGGCGTTCGACTCCCACGCTAAGGCACCATTCGTAATCTTAACCAACGTGAGTTCAACAAATTTCAGGGCGAGCGATCCTCGAAAATTAGATGTTTTGCCCTATTGCTGGCGCAAGCGGGCAGTGATCGGATAAGATGCCGCATTCGCGGCGAGATTGATAGCTGATTCCGTGGTCCAATAATCCCGCGTAAGTTATTGATTCTAAAGGGTTTACGCCCGCTTGGCTCAGCAATAGAGGCGACACTCGTAAGTGTCGCCTTTTCTCATGTTTACAGGCCGGCCGGAAATGCGTGGGGCTCTTCTTGAGCGCCTTGAAAGACGCGAGATCTTCAGGCACGCAACTTGAAGCAATTCGTTTTCGACCTACTTCGCTCCTATCTTTTGATCGCTAATCATGACCACATCACTAATCACTGTGCCACGAGCGAGTGCGAGTTGTTTACCATCGCGTGACAAATCAAAATGATGTAATTGATCAGTTGGGAAATTTGTCAATTGCTTAGGTGGACCGCCAGCCAGCGGCTGGCTCCAAATGTTGGAGACTCCGCCGCGCGTGTCTATGTAGGTCAATGCCCGCCCGTCTACCGCCCAACGGACTTCCTTCCATGGATAAACTGTTGGGGGAATTTCGAATGTCTTAACAGGTTGTCCCCCCTCAAATGGAATGACCATGATTCTCCACGGCGAATTAGGTGTTTCATCCAAGTAAAAGCAGGCGATCAGTTTTCCATCAGGCGAGACGCTTGGCCCTGGTGATAGCTTGTCTGTCAACTGGACGGGATCACCGCCATCAATCGGTACTTTAAACACGACCTGTTTGCCGCTTACGGTGTAGGACGAGTAAACCACCCAACGGCTATCAGACGAACAATAGGGGTTCAGGTCCGCAATGCCACTGGTCAATTTTTTGGGGTTGTTGCCGTCAATGTCGATCCGCCAAATGTTAGGAGATCCCTCGCGGTCGGATATGAAAACGATATAACGGCCGTCTGGCGAAACTGATGGTGCGCGGTCCATCCAGGGGTTGGTCGTCAATTGTGTTTGGTTCGTTCCATCTTGATCCGCGATCCAGATGTCCAAATTGCCGCCCGAATCGGAGACGTAGACTATCCTGTCATCGGGAGTCCAAGAGAGACCGTATCGTCCGTCACTTCTATTGGTCGTGATCTGTTTTGCGACTCCGGCGTGGCCCATCGATGTGATCCAAATATTTGAAGATGTCTCCTCCGCGACAGTGATTAGAGTGGCTGAGTCTGGGGCCAAACTTATCTTTTTGTAGTCAAACAAATCGTTGGTAATCCGGCACGCCTCACCATCAGGGTAGGAAAGATGCCATAGCTGCTTGGAACGTGTCCCGCGATCGGCGGCATTGAGCACAAGGCCGCTGCCGTCCGCAAGCCATGCCACAGTTTCAACGTTGGACCACATTTTAGAGGTGAACTCGCGCCGTACTCCGTCTTCGACTCCGACCGTAACTACAGTCATGCCCAGAGGACTACCGACTCCGCTGGCGATTACCTTCCCGTCAGGTGACCACGCCGGTCCTGAATAGGAAAACCAATCATATCCGCCACGCGCGGCAAGTTTTTGCTCGCCACTGCCGTCTGCGTTTGCGATCATCAAAAGGCCTTCCTCTTCGTTCTGAGAAACACGTACAAAGGCGAACTTCTTGCCGTCGGGGGAGAAACTGACGGGACTGCGTATGTCTACTAATATCTTTTTCGGAACACCGCCGAGTGCGGGCACTTGATAGAGCCCACGCTCAGTACTACTTTTCCCCTCCACGTAATAGATGTAATTTCCATCGTTGGAAAAAGTCAGTCCCAAATAATTAACGTTGGCAGCTGGAACTATCTGTACGTCTCTGGTTGTTGCAACTTGTCTGACCCAGAGGTTTCGTTTTCCGGCGTCCTCCCCTACATGAACAACAAACTTGCCATCCCGAGATATTGCCGCCTCGCTGGCTTTACCGGCGTTTGTCAGCCTAATGATTTTCATCGTTTGGAAAGGCGCTACCGGCTTCACACTTGCTCTTCTTTGAACGGCGGACTTGGACCATCCGAAGAAAATGCCTATACCGGCAAGGGCGAGTGTTGACAGACCAAGAACGACGGTTCTCCTATGTCGATTGATTTCGCCCATGAGTTCCGCACTCAGCATTGAGCCGGGTTGTGTAGCCCCGGGGGTGTTGCGCTCTAGGACCACCGCCGACTCATCCGTTATCTGATTGACCCCTGCCCTGAAGCGATAGCCACGCCTGGCAACGGTCTCGATAAATTGAGGCTCGTTATGATTCTCGCCCAGCGCCTTCCTTAAAGCGAAGACGTGTTGGGTGAGGTTACCCTCTTCTACAAAGGAGTCAGGCCAGAGTTCCTTCATCAGCTCATCTTTTCCAACCACACGCCCGCTCTTTCGGACGAGCACCAGAAGCAACTCGAAGGCCTTCGGCGTGAGCGGGACGAAGCACCCATCCCGCGCAAGACAGCGCTCCTCAGTGTCTAGCCGGAAAGGGCCAAACTCGTATAAGTGACTTTTGGACTCACTCATAGCTGCGGTTAAGAACTCATTAAGAACTAATTAACTGCACATTGAGGACTTCCTCACGGCTCTCCGGGTAGGGTGTGCCGCAAATTGCGACGACGAATGTTCCGTAGCCCGGACCGCGTATTATACGGTTCGAAACAAACTATTGAGTAGTCAATATTTGGGTCGCACCACTGATCGTTTTAGACAGCGCGAAATAGAGATCGCACGAATAAGATCGAACGACAGTTGCTCCTTGCGCCTCTGCGGAAATAGAGTCGTACGCCAACACTTAAAAGGAGAATCGACATGCAGAAAGGCAAATCACTCGCAGCAGTCACAGCACCAGCAGTACTCGCCTTGTTAGTCTTACTGTCCCTGAGTTCCTCAGCAGTCGCCCAGTCGGGGCCGCCTTGGGGACCAGAAACGCCCTCCTTCAACCTGGAGGTCATTCTGCGCGGCGAAGGGTTCGGCCACGTAAAGTTCCGGCAGCCCAATGATGACGATTTCATCATTTATCTCGATGTTTGGCTGCGTGACCTCGCGCCGAACACGAGCTACCTTTTGCAGCGGGCAGTGGACCCCAACGTCGACGACATTTGCACGAGCACAGCCTGGCTCACTTTGGGTAAGGGACTTCAGCCGCAGTCCATCACGACGGACGAGACCGGAAAGGGACGAGAACGGCTGTTCCGCAGTGTGGCCGCCTTTCCCCCCGGTTCAGAGTTTGACATTCACTTCCGGGTCATCGAGGAGGTAACCTCGGCGGTAGTGCTAACGAGCAAATGCTATCAGTTCACGATCAGTCAGTGACTTTTTGGTGAGCAGGATCGCGAGTCACTCCGCGTTCTCGGCGTCTCTGCGGTGTTGGTTTTATGTATGCTTCCACAGCGGAGACGCAGAGGTAGCCGAGGTTGCGCAGAGGAAAGAGTTTTCCAATTGAATAGCCTGTGGCAATTGTGAATCAGCTTCTTTGTACGGACGGTCTTTTCTTGAGACTAATTCCTCCTAAATCTCGCTTGCGTGTTTGGCGGGCTAGTTGTCGAAGAAGCTCTTGAGGAAATTTGAGGAAAATATGGAGTGTTTTTCAGACAGTAAAGTTCCCGGAGGGAGTTGTTACCTATGATTAATCAAGAGCTGCATCTTTATCGCCGCGAGTTTTTGGTCTAAAGACACAACGAATAGTGACTTAACAGGAGACTAGAATCATGCAACGACGATTTACAATTTCAGCGCTCACGACTTTGACGATGATGGTACTTATCACTGCTGTTTTCGCCGGTCCCTCCCCGATGCCGGATGGGGGAGCGACGCAGATATCGGGGATCGGCTATTTTGCCGCAACTGGCGAATGTACCGACCCTGAGGTCAAGAAGCCGACTATGCTCTCACCATGACTGGGGCCTTCTCAGGTTGTCACTACGTCTTCGTCGAGAGTGCCCGATGCTCACCGGGAGGGGCCTACTTTGAGACGGGAACCGAGACCTTCGTCGGGACTTATAACGGGGAGTTTGGCACGTTCGGAACGACCTACGTATTCACGGCCACGTATGTGGATTGCCCCAACCTGGTCGGAGAAATCGCTGGACGTTGCCAACGTCCTATTGTAGCCGGCAGTGGCACAGGTATTTTCGAGGGTGTCCTAGGGCGATTCGACATGCAGGATGACATCGAAGCGGGAAACTTCCCCTATAGAGGTCACCTATCGTTCTAAGATTCACTCAAACCTGAGTAGCCTACCGAGGACCAGCTGCGGCATTTCGACGAAAAAACAAAAACCAATACTGTTAGGAGGAAGGAAATGAAACGCATATTTTTGATGACCTTGATTTTTGTAATGCTCGCGGCGGTCGGCAAAACATCGGCGCAAAACCAAGCGCCGCCGGAAACGCCACTTGAAACGGAAGCAATCGCCTTGTACAACCAAGGCACAGCACTCTATAAGACCGGTAAATATCAGGAAGCAATTAACGCTTTCAGGAGATCGGTCCGGCTCAAACCGGATTTTGCATGGGCTTATAACAATCTCGGGGTAGCTTATTCAGATGCTGGATTTTATTCGGAAGCGGTCGCGGTTCTCAAAGAATCATTGCGATTGCACACGGATTTTGCCGAAGCGCGCCGCAATTTGGGAGGTACTTACTATTATTTGGGACGGCTTTCGGAAGCAGTTCTAGAATATGAACAGGCAATTCGTTTGAAACCCGATTATGAAGCGGCTTACACGGATTTGGGGGCGGCGCTTTCTAAATTAAACCGTCACTCGGAGGCCATCAAAGCTCTGGAAGAAGCTACCCGGCTCAATCCGCAAAGCGCGCCTGCCTTCAACAATCTCGGGTGCGCCTATAGCCGCGCCGGACAAAACGAAAAGGCTATCAGAGCCTTCAAGAAATCGCTGGCGCTCAATTCCGAATACGATGAGGCGCATTTTAATTTGGCAGCGGTTTATATGGCTGAAAATAATCGCAATTCCGCGCTCGAACAATATGCGCGGCTGAAATCGCTCAATGGAGAATTAGCCCAAAAGCTGTATACCGCGCTTTTCACCATCCGATACACCGCCGGGGTGGTTAAATGAGATCTAGACTCCCACTAGCCGGGCGACCGGGCAGGAATCTTATCAAAACACCACGAGAAGTTGTGATCGCAAAGCTGCTCGCTGACACGTACGGTTCAACGCGCCGGACCGAAGAGCACTTCCGCGCCGTCATCAAGACAGAACATTATGTATTGTCGTACTCGCGCCCACATTCAGGGCATTGTTTCATAAAGTTCTATTCCTGCAGATTCAGTTGCTTCAGTATTGCCTTGAATCGCGGCTCGGATCGCTGACTCCACACAAGAATTCTAATGAGCAATCCCAGATGTATTTAGACCCAGCCGAATATCGCACCTTCAGATCTGTGTTTAAGGCCTCAGAGGATGACGCTAAGATGACGACAATTTGTCGCGAGACCTAACCGGATGAAGCATGACTTTGACGGCTGCCAGTCCGGTAAATATTGGTTCATATCATTTCGTAAGATCAGGTAAGATGCCTGCGAACGGACTTAAAATCCGTTGCCGTTGGATGTTTGCTGTATTGCTGGTGCAAGCGGGCACTAGCGTGTAAGATGCCGACGTTCGCGGTGAAATTTCCAGCTAATTCTGTGGTCCAACAATCCGCGTAAACTATTGATATTAAAAGCTTTATCGCCCGCTTGGCTCAGTGGTAGAGCACTCGCTTCACACGCGAGGGGTCAGTGGTTCGAATCCACTAGCGGGCACCAATATTTTTCAATAACTTACGGGCGGCGTGAAGTCGCCCGTTTTCGTTTTCTACACACTTTCGCAC
>DATKDA010000171.1:0-15185 GCA_035512935.1 Pyrinomonadaceae bacterium
TATTCGGCTACCTTTCATTAATGCTCTGGAAGTTCTGCGGCCGCCTACCATCGCGTTTGGAGCACTGCCCGGCGCCATCGATCCTGTGTTCCCGATTCGCAGTGCGCAAGCTTCGGCTTTCACACCGGTAGTCGTCGGTGGTATCCAAGGGGAATCCGATCCGCGCTTCTTTCCTTTCATCACCAGCCCTACTGCAAATGGTCTTACAGCAACCGAGGTAAACCAGATAATCTCGCAAGCAGCGCAACAGGCAAACATCACCCGCGCCGCCATTCGGCAACCGCTCGGCAGTAACGCTCGCGTAACTATTGCCGTGGTTGATGTAGAGGGTAGAGTTCTGGGTCTTTTCCGCCAGTTTGATGCCCCGGTTTTTGGTTTTGACGTTTCAGTACAGAAGGCCCGTGGCGCTGCATTTATGTCCCGTGGAGACGCTGCGGCTACGCTGCGAGCGACCGGGTTTGGCTCGTATGTCGATCGAGTGGCAGCAGACGGTCTCAGGCTTGATGGTTCAGTCGCATTCTCAGATCGCGCGGTCGGATTTCTTCACCGGCCGTTCTTCCCTGATGGTATCGATAACACACCGGCTGGGCCTTTGAGCCGCGCAATTGGCGAGTGGAGCGTTTTCAATGTCGGGTTTCAACTGGATATTCTGAAAGCCAACCTCGGGGCGGTGCTCGGCGGCGCGAATGTGCCCTGCACGCCTCTACCTGGTCTGGCCAATGGAATTCAGATCTTTCCCGGGAGCGTTCCTCTTTATAAGAATGGTGTCCTGGTGGGCGCCATTGGAGTAAGTGGCGATGGTATCGATCAGGATGATTTGATTGCCGCGGCGGGCGCCGGTGGTTTCGCGCCTCCACCCGGTATCCGCTCAGATCAATTTTTCGTGCGCGAGGTCAGGCTCCCGTTTCTGAAATTCCCGCGCAGCCCAAACCTCTAGCGGTCTTCTGAATAAATGACCCTTACTCGCTTACGTACGATTTCCGGCCCCCTGCGGCCAGCAGTTGGCATCGCCTTAGCCCTCCTCGTGACCACTCTCTGTCTGGCCCAGACACCGACTGCCAATCCACCCGAAGGCGTTCGTGGCGTCTTAAGACTTAGAGTGAGAATCAAACTGGGCGACAGGACGACTGGTCTTTCGCGAAAACGTTTCTACCTGATAAAAGGGTCGGCTGACCAGCACAAGAATCTAATTCAAACTCTCGAGCAACGCTCCTTGATTTCGCGAGACTGTTATTACCGGGCCGCCGGCGCAAGCGAGGCTCTAGTTAAATGGTTGAAAGACAACGACTGCGAATCGGTCTATTGCCGCGAGATTGCTACCAAAGACATTGAGGGGCCGGATGCTGTGCCCGAATTTCGCCAAGCCCTCGCTGTGGGCGAAAGAGCCTGGGATAGTGCTGAACTGGCCCGCAAGTGGTTGACTGTAAATCTTCCAGAACAACTGCGTCTCGGCTTCTACCGAGCGCGCCAGCATGAGTTGCAGGAATTGATCCAGCAAGCAGAGATGTCTTCAGGATCAAAACTCGCTACCGTCATGACTGACACTAAGGGCTTTGCGTATTTCGCGGACGTTGAGCCTGGTATTTATGTTATTTCAAATCTCCTGCCAATCGAGGTCGGATCTAACAGCATTAGCTGGAATGGTTGCCAGGTCGAACTCAAGCCAGAGGAGCTTTCGAGGGAAAAGCGCTACCAGATTTCAAACACCAGGGACGACCGGCAGACTAGATGTGTCGGCGTGGAAAAGCCTTTGCCGCCTTGCGAGAGCGGAAGTGAATTCTAGAACAATAATACTCACTGTTTTCGTAGTAGCCACGGTGTTACTCCTCACCTCACCGTCGTCGAATGCACAGCGGCGCATTCCACGTCGACCTCCATCAGCGCCTGGGATCGATTATTCACAGTTCTCTCATGCCACGGAGAAACATCAGGCCAGTTGTGACACCTGTCATAAAGCCCCCACGAGAAACTGGCAGAAGGCAAGCCAGTTTCCTGACATCGCAGACTATCCCGATCACGAGGCCTGCGTAAGTTGTCATCGACGGCAGTTCTTCCGCGGAACTCGTCCAGTCATTTGCACCAATTGTCACGTGAAGGTTTCCCCGCGAGCCGACGAACGCTTCGCCTTTCGCAAGCCTACTGCTCTGCGCCAATTCACAATCGAGTTTCCACATGACAAGCACCAGGACGTGATTGCGAGGCTGTTTACCGCGCGAGAGCCAGTTCTCCGGCGAGTTTCGTGGTTAACTCGAAGTCAGATCCGCACCAGTGCTTATAACACCTGCGCAATCTGTCACGCGACAAACACAATTGATCCTGCAACTCGCGAAGACGGTTGGCCCAATGGCTTACGCCCCGCAGCAGACACTTTCAAAACTGTTCCGACAAATCATGCCGCATGTTTCAACTGTCACTGGCAGTCCCAGAAACCTGATGCAAGCGATTGCGCAGGCTGCCACAAGCGTGCGGCGAAGACTTATCGTGCCGCGAATTGGCCAGATCGCATCTCGCTTAAGTTCACGCATGCACGCCCGGATCACGATAAGGAATGCACGAGTTGCCACATTAACATTACTGGCGTAGCAAGCTTGCGTAGCCTGAAACCTGATGTACCGATTATGAGTTGCGCAGACTGTCATAGCAAAGAAAGCACCCGCGAGGATGTACAGAAGGAACTGGCGCAACTGGATAAGAACCGAGAATTTGTTTGCACATATTGCCATACCGCAAACATCGGCCGCCTTGATCCGCCCGCCGGTCACTATCTGGTTGCGGGTCGCGAGCCACTCAAACGCAAAGAGATAAAGTGAACCGAAGGTATTCAAAATCACAGAGGCGATATCACCTTCAGCTTATCCTCTCCCGGAAGGAGGTTGATTTCATTCGTGTGATTTCGGGTGATTTCGTGGATGGCCTGTGGCAGTTGCGCAAAAAACGGATCCACGAAATCAGAGGAAATCACACGAAACGAAATGATTCTTGTCCGCAACTGAGACTAATTTTGCGGGTAGGACCTGTCGGATCACACTGGCTACCGGTGATCTTTAGCTTATTTCTTTTTGCGGGAAACAACGTCGAAGCAACAAATCAGGGACGCGATCCGAGCTACTCAAAGTTCATTCATTCGAGCCAAAGCCATACCGCCATAGCCTGCGCGGACTGCCACACTCGCACACCAGACAACTCGGCTACGCCGCAATTTCCTGGACACAAAGCCTGCACGAACTGTCATCTTGCGCAGTTTGTGACCCCGGCAGTCTCGATGTGTCTCATCTGTCACAAGGATGTAAGCAGTGGGAACCCGCCACTACTTCCCTTCCCCACCAGATTCAATGAAAGCTTCAACGTGAGGTTTGATCATGCCCAGCATTTGACTAGTAATGCCCGCCCCCAAAATGGTTGTCGGGCGTGTCACAACCGGCCAGTTGCGCGCGGCGCCGGTTTATCTATTCCCCTTGGCCTGTCCGCTCATACGCAATGCTATTCATGCCACACACCAACCAGCAGATCCGATGCAGGGCACGACCTTGGATCATGCGGCGTCTGTCATGAACAGAAGAGTTATTCTCGTACTTCGACCAACGCGCGTTCGTTTCGCTACGCCTTTCATCATGCAAAACACGATCGCAGACAGCGGCTGGATTGCACGGATTGTCATCGTGTTACAGCCGGTTTGCCGCAAGGCCGCCAGGTGACTTCACCTGCGCCGGCTGAGCATTTCCCTGCAGGCCGTATGAGTTGTTTGACCTGCCATAATGGGAAACGAGCATTCGGTGGCGATCTCGCGTTCAAGGACTGCCGCCGCTGTCACACGGAGACCACGTTCTGATGGGCGCCGCTACTTGAACGATCCCCGTACTTGCGAAGCTGTGAAAAAGATCAATGCGGCCAGTTTGCGCGTTCGAGTGATTTCGGGGATCCTGTATTTTAGGCGGTTAAGGAACAATCCACGAAAACACACGAAATTGCACGAACAGCCTCGTTTTGCGATAGGCATTACGCTGGTCCAACTAAGAAGATAGTGCTCACTAAAAAGGAATATTTGACAGCTACAGAGCCTCTCTTTAAGATTGCCCGTGATT
Organism: Pyrinomonadaceae bacterium; assembly: GCA_035512935.1. Lineage (GTDB taxonomy): Bacteria > Acidobacteriota > Blastocatellia > Pyrinomonadales > Pyrinomonadaceae > PSRF01. The sequence goes on from DATKDA010000171.1 coordinate 4,083, forward strand.
CAACTCCGGGACCGCTAGTTGCGGCGCCCTAAAAAGACCTCTTCCCGAATATCAACAATCCCGAGGATTATCTGTGATGAAAACAGTTATCATTCTGGCTCTGGCGTTAGGGTGTGTCGCCATCGTCGCCGCTGAGAGTATGGTTCTCTCTTCCTCTCAGGACATCCCTAAAGAGAGCAAGATCCAGCCCAAAGAGGTTGTGCTCGGGAAGGACAGCCAGTCAGATAAATACGGAGAGGTCCCTTTCAACCACGAGACCCACTCCCTAAAGAATTACAGTATCGATGGGACCAAACCGATCCCATGTGTTGATTGTCATCACACTGATCAGCCGGCTTCGACCCTTAAGCCTCCGCTAAAGACCTCTGAAAGAGACGTGGTCCTGACGACAGCAGTTCTGGAAGCTGCTGATGCCAAGCCCGTCAAGTCCTGTCGTGTCTGTCACCTTCAGGTTGATGACGACAGCGCCGAAATTCCTACAATAATCTATCCAGACAAGACTGTTCCATCCAAGCTCACTAACGAACTTGCCTATCACAATAACTGCAATCTCTGTCACGACGCGGCAATCGCCGCTCGTCCTGAGTTGAAAGGAAAGATCCCGGGCTCAAAGGACTGCCTGCCGTGTCATAAGCCGATTGAGTGAGACGGGTGTGCGGGGATAGGGAGACGGGGGGACGCGGGGACACTGCGACGCGGGGACACGGAGACGCGGGGACACGGGGACGGGGTGACACGGTGAACCTTGGGACGCGGGACGCTAAAGTGGACAATTCAACCTCACAGTCAGTGTCACTACGGATCCCCCCGTCCCATTCTTCCCGTCTCCGCGTCCCCCTGTCTCCCGGTCCCCCCGTCACCGGGTCCCTCCGTCGCTCACCGCTGGACCATCAACGCTGGATTCCAGTGCCGCTTACTCTTCACATGCTGAACATGGCAAGACGTGCAGTTAGGTTGATCCTGCACAATTACGATTCGCCGAGTCGCGGCCTCTATCTTTCCGTTGTGGCAATCATCGCAAGTCTTCCGCGGCGTGGCACGGTCGATAGGATCAAAAGAGTCGTGGCAACTCGAACAGGACAACTCTCCGGCGGCATTTCCAGGAATGTCGTTCACCGTTCGTACGCGGTGCATGTGCAAAGCATGAAACTGCTTACTTCGCCACTGCTCTTCACTATCGCCTGGTAACCGCTCGATCCCAATCTCTTTCGTTAACCATTCCTCGTCATTCAGCCCCTTCCACTTCCACCTGCCGTCAACAACCGGATAGCCCGAGCCTCCCTGGTGGGGGGTGCTGACACTTCTGCCATTGTACGTCCGGCTGTTTGCATCGTTATGACATTCACTGCAGGTGAAAAGCGCCGCTTCAGCCGGTTTGAAGTCGGCGCCCTGATGTTCGGCATGACATGAGACACAGCCTATTCCCGCCGCCACATGTGGATCGATCACTGTTGCCGTGAACGCTTCCGCCTGATGGCAGCCCGAACAACTAGCCTCCATGTTGCCGGTGAACGAGTGACAGTTTGTGCAGGAGTTACCGCTTGGTTGCGCGGCTATCGAGGGAACAAGATCCATGCTTGTCTTAGCGTGAGCGTGTGACAGTGGCGCTGAAGCGTATGCGTTCGTATACCAGAGCGCAGCGGTCACCGCGAGAAAGCCAACGATAATCACGCTCCAGACGAAGTATGAAGCGGGCCAACGCGACGCGAGATCTGTTGTTGGAATCCAATTAAACTGTGCTTTACCCGCCCGTCGTTGACCGCGAGGAAATAACGGAGAAGGCCTGACCATCTTGCCGGCATCGCGGATCCGCTTGTCCCAGAAGATGTCCAGCGCCTTCGTACCCGGCAGAGTCGCCGCGCGTGGTTTCACCGCCTTTTTCTTCTTTGGCGGGACGGACAGCTCGTCAAGCTCTCCTGTTTCGGTGTCAGGGCCGGCGGTCAGTGAGTCTACCCCGTGACCGATGTGCAGAGCGACTTTGAGCGTGAGCGCTTCTTCCGAGATATCGATCTCGATCTCGAACGGACCCACCTCTAGAATATCTCCGGAAGCCAGTGCTTCGTTCTCATCCACGGGCTTGCCGTTTAGCTTGATCGGGTTTGAAGCACGAAAACCGAAGACATAGTAGTTGCCGTCGAAATTCCGGATACCGGCCTGGACTCGTGAGACGGCTGGATGATTCAGAAGGAGTTCGCACTCAACCAGTCGTCCAATCAAGAGCCCTTCGGTGGCGACGGTCACAGGATCGATGTCAAGATCCTCGCGAACGATAATGAATCTGTCTTCCTGCTGCATGCTTCCCGTTAATTGATCGCAAAAAACAGAACCTGAATGATGTGCACAAGCATCAGAGCCAACATTAATGAGGTCGCAATTACGTGAGGTGGAATCCAGACCCGCAATAAGCGGTGTAAGAAGATCAACGAATCGACCCGCGCGAGAGTTACGGCGGTCTCGACCGCATCAAGCAGGATCTTCCGCTCATCATCAGTGACAAGCCGGACGATTCGCTCCTTGAACTCTTCGCGCGCGTTGGCGAGCAAGGCTTTCAGCTCTTCTCGCCGGATCAATTGGCGGAGGAGAAAAGAAGCTCCCAAAAATCTTTTACGCACGCGCTCTTCGATCTCCTCACGCAGCCAGCCCTCGCTCTCCGAAGCAACTTCATCAAGCTCCTTGCGCAGTTCTTCACGCCGAGCGATAAGGTCCTCAACAAGGAGCGGTTCACCCTCAATACTTGTCATGATCCGCGGCCCCACAATGTAGGAAGCAATTCCGAAGAAGCCCGAAAAGAGCACAGCATTAAAAGCGAGATACAGGGAGGTGGTAAGAATACCGCCGGTGGCCGTGCCGCTGTGGAAAAGCAAAACAATGCCCGCGAGCGTACCCAGGTAAACATGGGCCAGTAACCAGTACCGCAACGCTCCCGCTCTTCGACGATAAACCTTTTTGCGAAATGGGTACGTCATCACTGCGGCGATGCCAAAGAGTCCCGTTAAGCCGGTGACCCACCGCATTGTTACCCATGTGCTCGCCAGTCGCTCGTCCAGTCCGTACCGTGCCAGCGCCCAAATGACAGCAATCGTCGCAAGGAGAACCGCCCCGCCTCCTCCGACGTGCCACATTCGGGACAGTGGATCGCTCTTGTGAATATTCCTCCCAAAGGCCTGGTGCTGATCGCGAAAAACGATTCCCCGGGTACTTGCGATCTCATCGAAGTACTCGACTGGATTGACGCGGACCAGCGCTCCGGTGGGACAGTTCTCCTCACAGGAGTACGCCTGACGGCTTGCACCGTGGGGATTCAGGGATGTGCCGTCGCAGAGGTTGCATTTGATTGCCACGACCTCATCTGCCGGTGGCGGCGCGGCTGGTGGCTCAGGAGATTTCAGACTGAGTCCCCGTTTAAGAGTGCCGAATAAATCAAAGTCAGCTTCGGGGGCGCTGGTTCGCGGGACCATCGTGATCGCGTCGTAGGGGCATTGAGTCGCGCAATCAAAACAGCCGATACAGGTATGGGGATCTATATCGACATGGCCTACGGGGTCACGAAAGATCGAGCCGGTCGGACAACCGGTAAGACATTCGGGATCCTTGCAATGCATGCAGACCTGAGGCGAGAGTGCGTGTTGCATGCGGGTCAGCCCGGTCTTGGAAGGTCTACTGATGCTAATGCCGCGTCGTAACAAACGAGATTGTCCATGGACCTGATGGCAGGCCAACGAACAGTTCCCGCACCTGACACAGAGATCCATGTCCATGATCAACAGGTTAGAACCGTCGACAATCCCTGTGGCAATCTCCTCTTCGGCAGAAATGAGAGCACGCACATCCGGCACCGCCTCGATCAACGGTGGCCTGTCGTCGGCCCGAGAGAAAGTAGAGAAGGTGTACTTAAGCCGTGCCCTTAACTTTGGTTCGGACGCCAAGAGCGCAATCGGAATCTCGAGCACCTCGGTCCGAGCCATCACCGAAGCGCTGCATCTCCATCTCGCCGCCTGCGTGACACCTTCGAGGCCCAGACAATTCCCCGCTCCCAGAAAATCTACACCGATACCTTTCTCAACGCTTACCGCGATCCCTGTCATCGCAGCGTCAAACGCCACGCCGCGCACACGTCTGATCCATCCACTCTTAATGAGAATCACCTTATCGATCTGTTCGTCTTCCTGGCAGAGCACATGGTGCTTTCCGTAGACCATGAACTTAGCCACGCTGCGCAACTTTTCTACGAGATCCTCTTCGAGCGGAATGCCTTCCAACTGGCTGAGATCTTCCAGGATCCTGCCAAAGCCATGTCGACGGTAAGTATCGTCAAGCGCGTGACCAAAGCGTGGGAGCTTTCGCAAAAGGCGTAGAGCAGGCCGGCTCACTTCGAGCACAGTGGCGCTCTCGTCCGCAGGGACAGCGACGGTCGCGTTCCGCTCGACGCCAGCCAGGAGAGCCATTTCACCGAAGCAGGTTCCGGGATGAAGCTGGTTGATTCTGCGTTTGCCACCGTCCCCGTCAGCGATGAAGACATCCAGTAGGCCTGTGACGTTGATGTAGAAGGTGTTGCCGCCCCATTCACCCTGGCGCATGATCTCTTCGCCAGGTCCATATTGGAGCAGGCGCACATAAGGGCCGACGCGTTTACCGTTACCGTACTCGCGCCCATTGACGATCACTTCAAGGTCGGTACCATATTTGGGTTTGCCGTTCTGTTCTTCGAAGAGTTCCGAGGTGAGTTCGAGATTTTTAACTGCATTGACAAGCGCCTCTCGATCCGTGATTTCGCGCGGCATGTGGGGGTTATACTACGTAAGGCTTGAAAGATAAATAAGGAAGTTTTCGCCTTCGCGTCGACCAGTGCGTGATTCGTGTGGTTTCGTGGATCCTGTCTTCGGACGGTCAGGAAGTGATCTTAGAAACCACACGAAGGCACGAGAATGCGCGGCTCGTTAGACCTGGCCGATAAAAGCTGTGCGTTTGCTCCCGCTTGACCGGGTATCGGAACTAAGGTAGAAAAACTGGTGGCTGCCTGATCGAAAATTCTATACGCAAAAATAACAGGAGCCGGCAAAGGAGTCAGTTTACCCCCTACAAATGCCAGCGGATTCTCTTTACTCGCTTTCGCTCGAAGAACAGATCGGTCAATTCTTCTACATAGGACTCAACGGAACGGATCTCGACAGCGAAGCTCGCGCTTTGCTGAGCGAAGTCAGACCCGGTGGGGTAATAATCTTTGGCCGCAACGTCGCCACGCCGCAGCAACTCCGGGCGCTGCTCGACGACGTGCGCGCGCAACTTAAGATAGAACCGCTTTTGGGCATTGATCAGGAAGGCGGGTTGGTTGATCGGCTACGCAAGATTCTTACTCCAATGCCTTCAGCGCGAACCATTCGACAACATGGCGATCTGGCAGCCGCGCGGGCCCTGGGCCGCGTCACAGGACAAGTATTGCGAATGCTCGGCTTTAACATGAACTTCGCGCCGGTGATGTCGATCATGACTGACGAGCGTGATCTGCTCTCGAACGGCCTTTATTCTCGTTCCTTCGGGCGCTCGCCGGGTGAGGTTTTGGGATACACGACCGTCTATTTACGCGCACTTCAGGAGACCGGATGTATCGGTTGCCTCAAGCATTTCCCTGGCATCGGCGCAGGCGAGGTTGATGCTCACGAACAGATGCCGCTCGTGCACCTCACTCACGAGGATCTTATCGCGCAGGATCTGGCGCCCTACATCGAACTTTTTGGACGTCGTGACGATCGCATTCGCTGCGTGATGGTCAGCCACGGCGGCTTTCCTAACATCGACATCAGGAAAGAGGTAACGGGCGGCCTACTCGAGCCTGCTTCACTAAGCTATAACATAGTCACGCGGTTGCTCCGCGAAGAGCTCGGTTATCAGCATCTCGTCCTAACCGACGACCTCGAAATGGGGGCGATTGCAAGGCATTGCGATATTGAAGACGCGGTGGTCCGCGCATTCATGGCGGGCGAAGATATGATGTTGATATGCGCTCACCCGGACATAATCCGGCGTGGCTATCACGCGCTGCTGCGCGCTGCCCGCAATGGTGAGCTACCGAAAGAACGTCTGCGAGGATCACTCAAGAGGATTCAGGCCTTTCGCGCGATTACGAAACCTCCCCTTCCCTTCGACCACGAGCGTTTTCTCGGCTTTTCACAGGAGATCACGGAACTGAATCAGAAACTCAACTACACTTATGGAGGCAAAATTTGATGCGCTTCCGTTTAGTAGCAGTGCTCCTGTGTATGGGTCTTAGTCTGGCGCCGCTCGCGGGGTGCCGGCGGCAAAGCAACTCTTTTGTCATCTCCCTTGGCGACAACATTCGCACCATCGACCCGATCGGGTCACCGTCGGTGGATGCCGCAAGCGAACGCGTGCGCACTTTAATATTCAATTCATTGGTCAGAAAGAACGAGAGGTTTGACTATGTCGGGGAGTTGGCGGAATATCAACGCTCAGAAGATGGTTTGACTTATACCTTCACGCTGCATGAAGGCGTCAAGTTTCACGATGGTCGAATACTAACCTCAGCGGATGCCAAGTACACGCTTGATACGGTCCTCGCAAACACCTTTGCAAAGTCGGCAAGCTTTTTCCGGGGAACAGGAGCGGACAGGCAAAGTTACGTAAAGAGCGTGGAGGCGCCCGATCCACAAACGCTTGTGATTACTCTCAATGAGCCATGGGTAGGGCTTTTGACGAACCTCGTCCCCGTTTCCATCATTCCCAGCGACAGCTACGAGAGCCAGAAGAGCCACCCGCTAGGTTCCGGACCGTTTCGATTCGTAAGCTATGACAGTTCCCAGCAGGTTCTCGATGTCGAAGCCTTTCCGGAATACTGGCAGGGACCCGCAAACATCAAGTCGTTACGAGTGCGGGTCATTTCAGATACCAACGCGCTTCAGGCTGAACTGCGTGCCGGCCGCGTGGACCTTGCGCCATTGCCCACAAACCTCTCGCCAGATGCGGTCAAATTCCTGGGAGATGACCCGAACCTACAGGTTATTCAATTCACAGGTTCGAACGTAAACCTGCTTACTTTCAATACCAGTCAACCGCCGCTCAATGATGTGCGAGTGCGACAGGCCATCGCTTATGCCATCGATCGTGAAAGCATGATTCGGGATCTTTTGCTTGGTCAGGCCAAGATTGCTCACTCGATCCTGCCAGAAGACTCATGGGCTTACACGCCGGGACAAACTTATACCTTCGATCAAGCGATGGCCGGGCGCCTGCTTGATCAGGCGGGCTTGAGGGATCCCGATGGTGGTGATGGTCCGCAGCTGCGATTTGCCAAACCCTTGGTCTTCAAGATCTCCGGAGCCAGCGTGGCGGCCCGGCAGTATGCGGGAGTAATCCAGAACTATCTTAAGGAAGTGGGAGTTCCAGTCTCGATCGAAACGGCAGAGCTGAATACGCTTTTTGACCAGCTTCGGACGGGGCAGTTCCAGATCTTCTACGGCCAATGGGTCGGCGGAAATCAGGATCCGATCTTTTATAAGGACCTTTTCGCAACCTCCGAGATTCCTACGCAGGAACGGGCTTCCCGGAATCGCAGTCGCTATAGCAATAAGGAACTTGATGTATTGATTGAAGAGGTCGTCAACACCTTTGATCGAGAAAGGGCCTCTACGCTGTATGCTCAAATTCAGGAGATTGTCAGTCGAGAAGTGCCGGTGTTTCCTCTTTGGTATTCCGCCAACATGGTAATCGCCCGAAAGAATGTTGGGAACATTCAGGTAGATGCGAGCGGCGACTGGGGTTTTGTAAGGAACCTGACGGTTAATCAATAATCAACTCTATATTTGAAACCTGGGAAAGCGGGTGTGATCGCGAAAGGTCCGGGTAGTAAGGCGAGCGTTGCGTAGCGAAAAGAATGGAAATCATACTTCGGATTGCGATTGCTCTACTGCCGCTCATGTTTACCCCAGCTATTGTGCATCTGATCGCCAGCGGCCATTTTGATTTGGGCGGAGGCGAGAAGGATCTTGTTGTCGTTCTTCCCTGGCTACTGTGGTCTTTTATCTTTGCCATTACCTCACTAATTCTTTGGCGCCGCGGCTGGCCAGTTGTTCGGTCAACCGTCTGGTCAACCTTTGCTGGTCTGTCAGGCCTACTTGTCACAGCGGTGTTCTTGGCGTTCCTTGGGCAGTTGGGCGTCGGTGGCCGCTTTTAGTCTCTTGGATCCTGTCGCTGCGAAGCTGTGAAAAGGGTTGCAGTCCGCTGAATCATCCACTTATCACTTGCGCCTTTCCCCGGCTTCTTCGGTTCCGGTTCTGAATTCTTGGTGCTGGCAGTGGCTCTCCAACTCACTCTGGGTGATAGCGCCTTCACGAATTAGAAATGGCCGTGCTTCGCGGGCATCAACCACTGTTGAAGGCAGTGTTGCTGTCACCTCCCCAGCATCGATAATCAGATCTATTCCTGTGGGAAAATAACCGGCGACCTGTTCAGGGGTGCGGGCGGGCGCGGAACCCGACAGATTTGCGCTCGTGGCTGTCAGGGCGCCACCACATGCTCTCAGAAACGAACGAACTGCGTCATCTGCCGGAAGCCGAACACCAATCGATCCAGTTCCAACAGTCAGTCCCTCGGGCAGTTCCTGTCGAGCAACTCCAACAATGGTCAATGGACCAGGCCAGAAGTCTTCTGCAAGCGCGGCAAACACTTTGGATCTGTCTTTGATGAAACGGTCGGCCTGGTCCGCGTCAGAGATCAGCAGCAGAATAGGCTTTCTTTCTTCTCTGCCCTTCAGAGTTCTAATCGCGCTCACCGCCTTTGGGTTTAGCGGATCAGCGCCGAGTCCATAGAAGGTGTCGGTGCGGTAAGCAACCAAGCCTCCCGCGGCAATGATCTCCGCAGCCTTTTGCGACGACTCGGTTGTGTTAGAAAGAATCAATCTACCCCAGTTTGACGCCGTAGCCGAGACCGTCGCCTACCGACAGAACCACCGCCCTTAACTGCGGGTGATTCACGAAATGTTGATTGAACTCTCGCAGCGCCGCTGTCGAACGATCCTGATCGGGCGATGACGTCTCCGACGCTACCTTACCACCCCACAGGAGATTGTCGACGATGACAACTCCCGAGGGACGCAAACGTGGTAAGGCCGACTCCAGATAATCGATATACTCTTCTTTCAGCGCGTCAATGAAAACGAGATCGAACGTGTCAGTGAGATTGGGTATCACCTTTAAAGCTTCGCCACGCTCAATCCGAACCCGTTCACGCACGCCGGCTCGCGTCAAGTGATCTTCGGCCGCTCGAATCATCTGGTCATCAGGTTCGATTGAGACGACCAGGCCATCAGAACCCATCCCGCGCGCAAGATGGATTACCGAGTAGCCGATAGCCATCCCCACCTCGAGCGCGCGCCTGGCATTAATTGCCCGCGCCGTGATCTCCAGAAACAACGCCACTTCACGATCCGCAATTGGTACGCGGTGTTTCGCGGCATACGATTCAATATCGGCAAGTAAACGATCCTTCTGCGGCGAAAGTCGATCAAGATATTCCGCCTGCTCGCGATGGATGATTGCATCAGGGCGCGCTTTCATTCTTTGACCTCGATATAAGTTATCAACTGTCAGATTTATCCTGCGGCTCGCTTCCGACGGAAACGTAGCGCCGTCCAAGACCAAGCTGCCTGAGCTTGTGCTGTAACGACTGCCGGTGCATCGCGAGAATCTCAGCGGCTCGGGTCACATTTCCCTGTGTGTGTTCCAGACAGCGGGTGATGTAACGGCGTTCAAATTCGCGCCTATCCTCGCGAAAATCCGCCGTGAAAGGAACGCTAAGCCCGTCATCATCCGAGCCCTCCGACACACTGGATCCCTTCACTATTCCCGGGGTGACTTCCTCCGGCAGATCGCGCGCACTTAATTCGTTGCCCTCAGCCATGATCACCGCACGATCGATAGTATTTTTCAGTTCGCGAACATTACCGGGCCAATCATATTCGAGCAGTCTCTTCAAGGCACTCTGCGCGATTGGGCGATGCGGCAGGTTGTAGCGCTCAGCAGCGGACCGCAAAAACGTTTCGGCCAGCAAAGGAATATCTTCGCGTCGCTCGCGTAAGGGCGGAATGTCTATCGTTACTACTCGCAGCCTATAAAAGAGGTCGGCGCGAAAATTCCCATTTCCGATCTCCTGTTCGAGAGGACGGTGCGTGGCGCTAACTATCCGTACATCGACGGGGATCGACTCATTGCTTCCCAGCCGCTCGATCCGTCGCTCTTCGAGAGCGCGCAACAGCTTAGCCTGTACATTCGCGCTCATGTCACCTATCTCGTCAAGGAAGAGCGTGCCTTCATGCGCCTGTTCGAACTTGCCTTGCCGCCGCGCTGCCGCGCCCGTAAAAGCACCGCGTTCATGACCGAAGAGCTCTGATTCTATCAACTCAGAGGGCAGAGCCGCGCAGTTCACGGCCACAAAAGCAGCAGTATGGCGCGTACTATTGCGGTCGTGAATCTCACGGGCTACGAGTTCTTTGCCGGTACCCGACTCGCCGCGCACCAGCACAGTTGCGTCCGTTTCGGCAACCTTCTCGATAATCGAGCGCACGCGCTGCATCCCCTCGGAGTTTCCGATAAGCGCTCCTCGCTGCGCCCGCTCCACCTCGATCCGCCGCCGCAGGGAAACGTTTTCTCGTCGCAGCAAGACATTTTCAGCGGCGTTCTTGACAACTAGTCGGAGATCATCAAGTTCAAAAGGCTTGGAAAGGTAGTCATAGGCGCCGGCTTTGACGGCTTCAACGGCCATGCGTTCCGAACCGTGGGCCGTAATAATAATAACGAGCGGGCCGTTTCCATTTGCGCTCTTTAGTTCGCGCAGGAAATCGAGCCCGCTCATTCCCGGAAGATTCACGTCAAGCAGCATCAGATCCGGTTCCTGCTGCTTGATCAGGGCCCGGGCCGCCTCGGCTGAAGCGGCTTCGGACACGTTATAGCCAAAGGTGCTCAGGGCGCGCCGCATCCCGTAGCGCGCAGCTTCTTCGTCGTCAACAATCAGTAGTCGCAACGCTTCTTTTCTCACCTTCCAGTTAGTTTAGGACCTTCAGGTTGAAATCTCTAGCGCGTTGCATGCCAGAAG
>DATKDA010000172.1:0-2500 GCA_035512935.1 Pyrinomonadaceae bacterium
AACCCAGCTCACGTACCGCTTTAATTGGCGAACAGCCAAACCCTTGGGACCTTCTTCAGCCCCAGGATGCGATGAGCCGACATCGAGGTGCCAAACCCTGCCGTCGATGTGAACTCTTGGGCAGGATCAGCCTGTTATCCCCGGCGTACCTTTTATCCGTTGAGCGACGGCCCTTCCATACAGAACCGCCGGATCACTAACTCCTACTTTCGTACCTGTTCGACCTGTTTGTCTCACAGTCAAGCTGGCTTATGCGTTTACACTCTACGGCTGATTTCCAAACAGCCTGAGCCAACCTTCGAGCGCCTCCGTTACTCTTTGGGAGGCGACCGCCCCAGTCAAACTACCCGCCTGATAGTGTCCCTGAACCGGATTACGGCTCTAGGTTAGAGTCCAGACAAACGAAGGGTGGTATCTCACCGTTGGCTCCACCAAGCCCGAAAGCCTGGCTTCAAAGCCTCCCACCTATCCTGCGCATCGTTTGCCCGAACCCACTGTCAAGTTGTAGTCAAGGTGCACGGGGTCTTTCCGTCTAGATGCGGGAAACCGGCATCTTCACCGGTACTACAAGTTCGCTGTGTCTCTCGTTAAGACAGCTCCCAGATCGTTACGCCATTCGTGCAGGTCGGAACTTACCCGACAAGGAATTTCGCTACCTTAGGACCGTTCATTTGTGTTAACGCTTGGGTTGTCCTCTTCAAGCGCGGCTCGCGAATCATCGTTCGCTTGCCCTTCATCTCGCGATGAAGATCGGACTATATCATCATCACCATTCGGTAATGCTTGGCGTGTAGTCTCTGAGGATTCAACCAGTGAGGCGAGGATATCGGCATGAGCATGGCGACGTTTGCCGCCATCATTCATGTCAGTGCGAATCGTAAGTACCTTAGCAATCCCATCCTTCGTCAGATGGGCGCCGCCCTTCATCAGCGCGACGATTTGCTTGAACTTACTAAAATCCCTAGTAACCAATCTCTGGCGGGATCTGCGCAATCCTGCTATTCACTGTTGTCTTTCCTGCTGATTGTCCGCACCGAATACGTTGTCACTGCCTCATTAACAGAGGCGAGTAGCATCGGATACTAACCGGATGTTCCAGCATATAGCCAAGTTTGTTCACGGAACTACAATTCCGCTCATGACCCGAAAGGTCATGCGCGGTGTCCTGCTCATAGTTACGGCCGCCATTCACTGGGGCTTCAATTCGGAGCTTCGCCTTGCGACTAACCCCTCCTTTTAACCTTCCAGCATTGGGCAGGCGTCAGCCCCCATACGTCGTCTTCACGACTTTGCGGAGACCTGTGTTTTTAGTAAACAGTCGCCTGGGACATTTCTCTGCGACCATCCCGGAGGATGGCACCCCTTCTCCCGAAGTTACGGGGTCAATTTGCCGAGTTCCTGAACGAGAGTTCTCACAAGCGCCTTAGGATTCTCACCCCACCTACCTGTGTCGGTTTGCGGTACGGTCACGTGGCGTGTATAGCTGAACGAGAATTTTCTTGGCAGCTGGGGTCAGCGACTTTTTTCGGGTTTAACCCCTACTTTCGTCCCTACCTTTACCCTGATGCCGCCCGGATTTACCAAAGCGGCGGGCTATATGGTGAGTTCAACGGCACTTCCATCCGCCGTCTCGCCTACCCTACTGCGTCCTCCCACAGCACACGTTAGTGGTTCCGGAATATTAACCGGATTTCCATCGACTACGCCTTTCGGCCTCGCCTTAGGTACCGACTAACCCTGAGCAGATTAACTTTACTCAGGAAACCTTAGGTTTACGGCGCGCGGGGTTCTCACCCGCGTTATCGCTACTTATGCCGACAGAGTCTTTTCCGATCGCTCCAACGGCCCTCTCGGTACCGCTTCACAGCTACGGAATGCTCGCCTACCATCACGGAGATCCGAAGACCTCCGCAATCCGAAACTTCGGTACGTGGTTTAAGCCCCGTTATATTGTCGGCGCAGGGCTGCTTGACCAGTGAGCTATTACGCTTTCTTTAAAGGATGGCTGCTTCTAAGCCAACCTCCTGGCTGTCAGTGCTTCCCTACTTCCTTTTCCACTTAACCACGATTTTGGGACCTTAGTTGTCGGTCTGGGCTGTTTCCCTCTCGACCACGGAGCTTAGCCCCCGTAGTCTGACTCCCGGATATACGTTCACGGCATTCGGAGTTTGATTGGGTTCGGTAACCTTGTGAGGCCCCTAGCCCATTCAGTGCTCTACCACCGTGACGATTCATCCGAGGCTAGCCCTAAAGCTATTTCGGCGAGAACGAGCTATCACGAAATTTGATTAGCCTTTCACCCCTAAGCACAGGTCATCCAAACGGTTTTCAACCCATACTGGTTCGGCCCTCCACGTGGTGTTACCCACGCTTCAGCCTGCCCATGCCTAGATCATCTCGCTTCACGTCCGAATACCACAGACTGAACGCCCTATTAGGACTCGCTTTCGCTTCGGCTCGCTTATCGCTTAACCTTGCCTGTGACATTCACTAGCCGGCT
>DATKDA010000172.1:7500-109176 GCA_035512935.1 Pyrinomonadaceae bacterium
AGCTCATTCACATCCTCGGGCGCCCCATTCGTCTGGTTCACCCTTCCTCGCGTCCCACTCTGCTCGGCACTTCCTGCTTTTGGAGCCACGTCACTTTCAATCGAATCAGAGGATCCGGGTTTAGGCACTCTCTGCCAGCCAACTATTTCAAAGCTCGAACCACTATCGAGTCGCATGAGAATATTTTCGTTCCCGCTGCGGTCGGGCGTAAGTCTTAAGTTAGAACTGGCGCGAAGCTGTCCTGTGGCCTGGGCGGCAATATCTTTATCTTCGACGGCGATATTCCGCGATGCTTCCAGTACTTCCTGAAGCATAATGTTGCGGGCTTCAATCCAACCTTCCGTACTCTCGTCATCATACGCTCGAACCCGAAACCACCTCTCTCTTCGGGAGTTATCCGTGGGATCGGGAACATCCACCGAATCGAGAATATCAACAGCATCTCCTCGATTGACCTCCAGCAGGTCTGCTGCGACGACTGCGGTCGAGCTCCGAATCTGAGCTCGACGCGCCACGACAACGCCGGTATCGCTCTGGCTGGCAAGAGTTTTACAACCCACAAGGAAGCCGGCACAAAACACTAAAAGCAAAAGCTTTCGTGAACGCATGATCCTTGACTGTCTATCCTGAAAAATCATATTTCGCTACCCTTTGTAGCCCAAAGAACGCAAGAGGTTGCGTTGGCTGGAAGTCAAATCAGCTGCCACTTGAACTCTGCTCCTTGAGCCTTGAGAAATTACCTCTAAACCAAAAGGTCTCAGCGCCACATCCAGATGAATGCGCCCGGGTCCAACTATGAGATCCTGCATAGCCTCTTTCATCTCAACCTCCTTTGCGAGACCTGAGAGTAAAGCGGCATTCGCGTCTGTAGGTCCTGACGAACGGGCAATACGAAAGATCTCCTGGTAAAGATTATCAAGTGAGCGCCTATTGTTCGAGTCGGTTCTTATCGTCAAGTCGTAAAGCAAAGCGACCAACATTCCCTTGTCGTATACGAGGGATGAGTTTGCAGTCCATCGCCGTTCCGAAGCCTCGAGAAGTGAGAACCGGTCCCGATCGGGTGCGGACAGGTACGAGTCATAAACGCGACCGATCGTGTCAAGATAATCATTAAAGCGAATGATTCCGACACGTGTGGCTATTCTTAGCGCCTGATAAACGGTGAACCCCTCAAAAAACCAATCGTAGTCGCCTTCTAGCTTCAAAGCATTAGGCACCCAAAGGTGAAGCAACTCATGAGAAAGGATAACACTCAACCTGGCCAACAGAGCATTACGATTAGCTTGCCGGCCAACGAGAAGCACGACCGTATTCCCCCGGGTTTCGGCTCTCCACGACTCCGGACCAACACCCCCTGGTAAGGGCGCCAGCATAATGACCGCCGGTTCGCTGAGATCTGATCCCGTCAAGACCAGGCACTCTTTGACCAACTTAACTGCTACCCCGAGCACATCAGATGCGTTAAAAGGCCAATCTCCTACGCCTAAAAAAATCAGTTGGGTCGAGTTTGCTTTTCTTCTAAGCTCCCTTAGGGTCTCACCTATAACAAAAACGGCTTTGTCAGGATCTGTTAGTTGGTATCTTCCGGTCTCGTCAGGCTGAAATGCCGAAGCTGCCCTCCATCTGTTCGGTAGCTCCAAACTGAGCAATGCAGATGAAGCATTCTGCAAAGGTAGAAGATCAGCCAACATCAGGAACCCTTCCGTCTGATTAATCCAGGACACGTGGGTCATTCTCGCCGGAAGAGGCTCGCCCAACATCACCTCATACCTGAATCTTTTTGTCTCTTCAGAAGAACGAAATTCTCCCGCCGCCAGCTTTTTCACAGCAACAGTGGCCCCTTCTGAGTTCAGGAGTTCCAGTTTTTCCAGGCGTTCACCTAATCCGAGAATCCCGGCGTAGGTATTGCGAAAAGACCAGCGGGTAGTCGGGTGCGCACTCTTGCCCTCAATCCTTAACCTGGCAGGTGATAACGAAATGACAGAGATTTTCGCTTCAAGCGATTGTGCGTGCACATGAATGCCCGCAAACAAGAGAACTAAGGCCGCCAGGGCCTTGACGGGGACAGTTAAGCAGTTTGGATTGGCTCGGCCAGATTCACTCAGCCGTTGCGGTCGTAACACTTCAAAGTTCTTTGGAAAGTTGCCGGTTCCCGTTTGAGTCAGATGTTGCTAATTGCAAATTTACCATATCACTTTGGACAGCGGCCACCATCAGATAAGAGATCGAGGAGTTCTTGAGACTTTCAAATGACCCATATGAGACGTTGACAGCCCGAGGCAAGGCTTTTTAGAATACCTTTTCGTCAAAATCACCGCGCCTGCCAGATTAACTGAGGACTTGGGTAGTGAGCCTGGTCAAAATCATTGTCATCACCATACTGGTAATTCTGAGCATACTGCTCTTCGGGCGCTTCTTTATTTAGCCCGAAATAGCCGCATGCCTCTTCAGATTGCATTCCGCAGCTTACAACGCCTCTCCGCTCTCCGTTTGATACGTTGTCGTCCGATTCTGCCCCTCGTTTTCGCGCTATTGCTCTTCCCTCCCGCCGCACCAGCACAGGCAGTCTCCGACGAAGTGGAAGATGTAATTAGAGTAAGAACAGATCTGGTTCTTGTCCCTGTAACGGTCACCGATTCGAGAGGTCGGCGAATCATTGATCTCGAACAGCGGGATTTCGCTCTACGCACCGATGCGGGGAAGATGAAACTGGAATTCTTCTCGGTTGGAACAGAGCAGGTCGCGATGGCGTTTCTGCTGGACGCTTCTGGAAGCGCGCGCAACTATCTATTGCAACAGCGGGAGGCGGCGCTCTCTCTGTTTTCCCGCTTCGGATCCGATTCAGAAGTTGCCGTACTTCCTTTCGGAGACCGGATTGTTGGGGGAACCTCTTTTACGAATGACATCGACATGGCCCGTTCAAGCTTCACATTTCCGGCAGTTTCGAATCGTCGCACAGCGATTTTCGATTCTGTCATGACCGGCCTCAGTGTATTCGGCAAACACAAGACGCCGCCGAGGGTTCGCCGGATCATGATTCTCACCAGTGATGGCCTTGATACCAGTAGTGGGGCAAAGCCCAGACAAGTTATTGGCCGGGCCCGGTCCGAAGGAGTCTCAATCTATGTTATTCATTTTCCGATATTCATCCCAATAGACGGTCGTCTAAAGCCCCGTCCCGCGGCAAAGGGATTCCGCGATCTCGCCGAACAGACGGGAGGTAGGTATTTCCAGGTCGGAGACGCCAGCTCAGCACTGCGCATGGATTCTTCTCCGGATCTTACAGCCGTGTTCAACGCCATCGAAGAGGACCTTGCCGGCCAGTATCTCTTGGGCTTCTACCCGGTCGACGAATCGCGCGATGGTCGATTTCATCCACTTCAAGTCGAAATCGCGACCAACTCGAAAAGGAAGCTGAAAGTCAAAACCCTGCGTGAAGGATTTATTCTTAAACAACCGTGATTAGTTTGAATTGCCTATGACACAACAGAACGAGCAAGGCCTCCACCGAATTCGCCGCGTCTTAATAAGCGTTTCAGATAAGAGTGGCGTCGTGGAGTTCGCGCGCGAGCTCGAGCGCTTTGGAGTCGAACTTATTAGCACCGGGGGAACTGCAAAGGTTCTGCGCGACGCCGGCATTGCGACCATTGACATTTCGGACGTCACCGGCTTTCCCGAAATGATGGATGGCCGAATAAAAACTCTTCATCCACGAGTCCACGGTGGACTGTTGGCACTCCGTGACAATCCAGAACATCTGTCGGCGATGAGCGAGCATGACATTAGGCCGCTCGACATGGTCGTAATAAATCTTTACCCATTCGAAAAGACGATCATGCAAGACGGGGTCTCGCTAGATGAGGCAGTCGAGCAGATTGATATCGGCGGGCCGGCAATGATTCGTTCAGCCGGAAAGAACTGGCGGCACGTGGCTGTCATTATTGAACCAGAAAGCTACAGCATGGTCCTGGAAGAGCTAAGAGCCTCCGCAGGAGCTCTGTCGCTTGCTACCCGAAGGGCACTGGCCCAGCGCGCATTCAAACGAACGGCCGATTACGATAGCGCGATCCATGGATTCTTATCGGCAGGTTCGGTAAGCAAATTGGAAGGGTTCGAAGAGCGTCACACTCGTCTACCTGAGCAAGCCCACCTGAGTCTCAAGAAGATTCTGGATCTTCGCTATGGCGAGAACCCTCACCAGCAGGCCGCCCTTTATGACTACGGCGCCGAGCCGGGAATAGCAAAAGGCGAGGTTCTTTCAGGCAAGGAGATGTCCTTCAATAACTACGTGGACGCCGACGCAGCCTGGCAGCTTGCCTCCGATTTTCGCGAAACAGCTTGTGCAATCATCAAACATACAAATCCGGCAGGGGTCGGTATTGGCTCTAGCTCTGAAGAGGCATATCGCAAAGCACTTGCCACTGACCCTGTATCTGCGTTCGGTGGCATCGTTGCATTCAACCAATCGGTAGATCCAGATACGGCGCGGGCTCTGATAGAAATCTTCATTGAGGTAGTTGTCGCGCCCGATTACGATATCGCGGCACTCGAGGTGCTGCGCACGAAAAAAAACCTGCGAGTTCTTAAAGCGCCACGTCTTGCAAGCTCTTCTGAGGTAGAGTACAGGCAGATAAGCGGCGGTATGTTGATTCAGACACGAGACACGCATCAGCTCACTCCCGCCACACTGGAGACCGTCACTCGACGTAAGCCTTCGGAAGAAGAGTTGCAGGCGTTATTGTTTGCCTGGACTGTATGCAAGCACACTAAATCAAATGCGATCGTTTACGCGCGTAAGGATCAAACTATAGGAGTGGGAGCGGGACAGATGTCGCGGGTTGATTCAGTAAAGATTGGGGCAATGCGCGCCCAACTTCCGCTCGAGGGTTCCGTCCTGGCTTCCGATGCTTTCTTCCCTTTCCGTGATGGAATAGACGAAGCAGCAAAGCACGGAATCACCGCAGTCATTCAACCCGGTGGCTCGGTACGCGACTCCGAGGTGATCGCAGCGGCTGACGAACACGACCTGGCAATGGTGTTTACCGGCATAAGGCACTTCAAACATTGATAAACCTTATTGCTTGCTCTGGCCATCGGTTTTAATGATACTGTCGTCGACTCGGAACAATTTGAGGCACTAGAATGTCAGCAAATAACACTACGCAGATTCGCTGTCGCTACTGCGGCCAGCGGAATGAAATAAAACTCATCGAAAACCAGCCGCGGTGTGGTCGTTGCCGGCTTCCGTTGGCCGACGATCCGCACAAAAAATTTGCGAACTTGAACAAGGACCAATATATCCATCCGGCCGACAGCCGGGCTCTCGCGGCCTTGCGTGCCATTCCGGGAATAGATTCAGCGCTAAAGAAGATGCTGGCGGTCACCGGCGAATCGGCGATCAGGGTGATCTTTACAGCGAGCGCGGTAAAGGTCACACCGCAACAGTGCCCTGACCTTTACGCAAAGCTTCAGGTGGCCTGCACTACGCTCGGCGTGGACATGCCTGACCTTTTCGTTCAACAGAACCCGGTCGTCAACGCTTTCACTGGCGGAGTCGAGCGTCCGGTAATTGTCCTCTACTCGTCTCTCCTTGAACGGTTGACTGACGAAGAGGTCTTGGCCGTGGTTGCGCACGAGGTTGGTCACATTCATGCAGAACACGTGCTCTACCTCACGGCGGCGCGCTTGATCGAGTTTCTGGCGAAGACCGCCGTAATGGCCTCTCCTCTGGCAGCGATTGTAAAGGAGATGTTAACTCTAACAATGCGGTCGGCGTTGCTGGCGTGGGCCCGCCGGGCCGAGCTCTCTTGCGATCGAGCCGCGCTGCTTGTCACACAGGATGCCGATGTCATTGGGCGGACAATGATGAAGCTATGCGGCGGAACCTTTGCTTCAAAGGTTGATTACGAACAGTTCCTGGCCCAGGCCAGGGATTTCCAGAAGAATTATGATGAGAAAGCGCTCGACCGTTTCTGGGCTGACGTTATAACTTCGGGCATGAGTCATCCGTTTCCCATCTGGCGTGTTTCTGAGATCTTAAAGTGGGTGGAGAGTGGCGAGTATCGGCAATTGATGAATGAACCCGAGAGTGCAGCTGCCTGAACAAAATTTCAAAGGGCCAATCACTTCAACATGTTAAAAAACAGGTACGGAATAGTATTCGGTGTCGCCAATAAGCGCTCGATAGCCTGGGCCACTGCGCAGGCATTACACGAAGCCGGCGCCCGGCTTGCCTTTACCTATCAGGGTGAAAGGTTAAAGGAGAACGTGGAAAGCCTGACTAACGCGGTCATGCCTGGCTCATTGGTGGCGCCGTGTGACGTCACCAGGGAGGATGAGGTGCACAGAACTTTCCAGCAGGTCCGGCAGGATTTCGGACGTCTGGACTTTCTCATTCACAGCATCGCTTATGCGCCTAGAGAAGCGCTCGAAGGGAAATATGTCGATACGACCCGTGAAGCCTTTTTAACTGCACTCGAGATAAGCGCTTATTCGCTTGTTCAACTGGCGCGGGCCGCTGCTCCTCTGATGACCGAGGGAGGCAGCATAGTTTCAATGACTTACTATGGCGCAGAAAAGGTTGTCGCCGGGTACAACGTCATGGGTGTAGCCAAAGCAGCCCTTGAAGCGAGCACTCGTTATCTCGCCAACGACCTGGGTTCTCAAAACGTTCGCGTCAATGCAATCAGTGCCGGTCCCATCCAAACATTGTCAGCCCGAGGCGTCGCGAACCTGAGCACTATGATGAAGCACCATGCCGAGCGCGCGCCGCTACGGCGGAATGTCGAGGCCCGTGAAGTAGGGAATACTGCTCTCTTTCTATGCAGCCCACTCGCTTCCGGAATCACCGGCGAAGTGATCCACGTCGATTGCGGTTATAACATTATGGGGATCTAGCGAATTAACAATGGCAAAGACCAAAGAGCCTAGTCGTTCAGGACATGCTACGCAGGATGAGCAACTGCTTGAAAGCCCTCGGCATGACGAGTTCACGCATACGGACACCTGGCGCGTCTTCAGGATCATGGGTGAATTCGTTGAAGGTTTCGACGAACTCGCCACCCTCACGCGCGGGATTTCAATCTTCGGCTCGGCCCGCACGGCTCCTGATGATCCTTACTATGTCGCTGCCCAGGAAACAGCAGCGCTGCTTGCGCAAGAGGGTTTTGCGGTAATCACCGGTGGTGGGCCGGGCATCATGGAAGCCGCAAACAAAGGCGCCTTCGAAGCGGGAGGCCTCTCGATTGGTTGCAATATAGAGTTACCCTTCGAGCAACGACCGAATCCCTATCAGACCCGTTCGCTTACGTTTCGTTACTTCTTTGTTCGCAAGACCATGTTCGTTAAATACAGCCTGGGATTCGTGATTTTTCCCGGCGGATTTGGGACGCTTGATGAACTATTTGAATCGCTCACGCTTATTCAAACCCAAAAGATCAGCAATTTTCCAGTGGTGCTCTTCGGTACTTATTATTGGACGGGTTTGCTGAACTGGGTGAGTGACTTTGTGCTGAAGGAAGGCAAGATCTCCGAACAGGACTTAAAACTTCTGCACATCACGGACTCGCCTTCTGAAGTTGTCCGGTTCATCGTGGAGAGTCAGAACTCCCTCCGAGGCTTGCGCCACGGAATCCCGGACGAGTATCGAGTCATGGAGGACCGTTGAACACTAACTCGCGCTACGAGCATCGCGACTCAGAGGCTCACCGTCCACGCCTCCGGAATCAAGCGTTTCCGCAAGCCACTGGAGATATGGCGCTGAGCCCTTAATGAAGGGAAGGGCGACGATCTCCGGCGTTTCATAGGTATGGAGAGCCCTAACTTCACGCTCAAGTTTGTCGAACTTTGAAACGGCCGTCTTGGCAATTAGAAGAACCTCACCCTGTCTTTCGATTTTGCCTTTCCAGCGATAGATCGATTTGATCTCGGGCATAATCTGCACACAGGCGGCCAGTTGCGCTCCAACCAACATTTCAGCAAGACGCGCGGCTTCTTCTCCGTTAGCAGCGGTCATAAGAACCAGGATGGGGTCTGACGTTTTAGGAGTCATTTTGAAATAATCTCCAGGCGGGAGAAGGATTCAAAAGAAGGTGAGCTCGCCGAAATTCAGCTTGCTTCGGTCTCGTCTTCGTCCTTCGCCTCGTCCTCTTCCATTAGTGTTCCCGTCAAAGGGGTCGTGTCACTTCCGAAAAAGGCACTGTAAAGGTCTCGGGCACGATCAAAATCGCGCTCGTCAACAAGAATAACGGCACCAGGCGATGTGCTCGACAACAGTGGAGATAGCGCATCCGCCCCGCCCGACTGCACGACAGATCTGATTCCGTTCTGCGAGAGAATATCGTTAATCATTTCTGCTTCGGCGGGCGAACCCATGTTGTGGAGTGGCACGAATCGCGCTTCGCTGCGGTCGTGGGCCATAGTACTCGCGTCGAGCTTCTCCACAAGTTCTATGTCGTCGTCCGGGCAGCGGGTTATACCCGGTTGATATTCAGACTCGCAAACAGGACAGAACATTTATTCTCCCAATTATGCTCGAAGGTTAAAACGGCCTACTACCGTTAGCTGTCAGGCAGTTTAGAACTCCACCCGCCAAAATCCAAACCAGGACGCCCCTATCGCGAGGTACTGCCAGCCCGTTCAAACGGAATCTCCTCAAAATGTGTCATCTGCTTGAATGCGCGAAAGCGCTCATTGATCTCTTCCTCAGTTAGGCGTTGAACCCGCGCGGTGCCAAACTCCTCGACGTTGAAAGAAGCCATCACCGAGCCAAATATCATGGCACGCCTCATCGCAGCCTCATCCAGAGTTAACTGACTCGCGAGGTAACCCATAAAGCCGCCTGCAAATGTATCACCAGCCCCCGTGGGATCAAAAACGGACTCGAGGGGATAGGCCGGGATTGCAAAGTAGCTTTGTTCAGTAAACAACGCTGCTCCATATTCGCCTCGTTTTACAATCAACGTTTTTGGCCCCCATGAGAGGATTGTTCTTGCAGCTTTGATTAGATTGGGAACCTCAGTAAGTTGTCGTGCCTCCGCGTCATTAATCATTACTACATCGACAGCCTCAATGGTTTTTAACAGAGACTCTCGAGCCGTGTCGATCCATAGATTCATTGTATCGAGAGCGACGAGTTCGGCATCCGGCACCTGCTGGCGAACCTCGCGCTGGAGATCCGGTTGAATATTGCCCAGAAAAACCAACCTTGTTTGTTTCGATGTCTGGGAAAGCTTAGGATTGAACTCCGCGAATACATTCAATTGAGTATCGAGCGTGTGGGCCACGTTGAGGTCGTAGTCGTACCGGCCGCGCCAAAAGAAGGTTTTCCCATCATTGATACGTTCGAGGTCCGACGTATCGACTCCGTGACTATCAAATACCTGCAACTCTTCATCGCCGAAATCCCCGCCAACGACGCCGACGACGCGAACATCTGTGTAGTAACTTGCAGAGATTGAAAAATGCGATGCCGAGCCTCCCAGCATCTTCTCGCATTTGCCAAATGGTGTTTCAACCGCATCGAAAGCTACCGAACCGACGACGAGCAAAGACATATTTCAGATGATCTCCAGAAAGAAGGTCTTAGAGCTTACTAACAGGATTATTGGTAACAGGTTGGTCCAAAGGTTTTTCGGAACGGCGCCTACTTCTCAGGCTGAACGGTTGTCTCCTTCTCAGGTTTGGGTCCGCCCACCGCACCCAAGCGTTTTTCAGCCTGTTTTCGAAACTGACTGTTTCGATGGTCATTGACCAGCCGCGTCAGATACTCGCGGCCAATTTCACGAAACTCCTCGGACGTTAGAGTACGTTTTCCGTTAGCATCATAAGTAACGTACAAAGACGGGTTCTGGCGACCTTTGTTTTCAGCAAGTGCCAGGCTGCTCTCTCCGGCAATAAACAGAACTTCATCAATCTTAGCGAAGTTTGGGTTGCCGGCAATAATCTCTTCGCAGCGTTGGAGCGAGGCTACGTAGGCCTTTCTCAATTTAAAGTACTGCCGAGCGACGCTCAGGTTGTGATTGGAATCTTTCTCGATGTCTGGATCGCGAATAACTGAAGGATCTGGGCCCGTGCGGGAACTTCCCTGCCCCTTTGAAACTGGGGCAGAGAGCGACAGAGCGCAAACGAAGAGCAATAGCGATATTAATTTCATTGATTTGTATCTCAAGCTTTAGAAGGGGCGTACTTCTTAACGATAGCCGCCAACTTTCTGGTTGTCTCTTGCGGCCAGAGATCAGGGGCTGTAAAGATCGCATTTTTCAGCGCCGAACCACAGTTGCAGCCCCGGTCACGCTCGCTCAATTGTCTGACCGCGTTTCGTAAGATAAGTTGTGCATTGCGCACATTTCGGTTTAGGTACTCGACCACAGTATCGACGCTGACGGCATCGTGTCCCGGATGCCAGCAATCGTAATCGGTGACCAGCGCCAGCGTCGCGTAGCAAATCTCAGCCTCGCGTGCAAGCTTCGCCTCTTGCAAATTGGTCATCCCGATCACGTCCAGGCCCCAGCCACTATACACTTCGGATTCCGCTCTGGTAGAAAACGCCGGACCCTCCATGCAGAGATAGGTACCGCCGCGATGGACCTTGACACCAGTTGTTTTGCAGGACTCTTCCAACACATCTCCCAGTTCGTCACAGACAGGATGAGCGAAGGTGACGTGAGCAACTATTCCATCACCAAAGAATGTTGATTCATGCGCTCGCGCCCTTGTTCGGTCAAAGAACTGGTCCGGGATTACCATGTCCAATGGCGCATATTTCTCCTGAAGAGAACCAACAGCCGACGCTGAGAGGATGCGCTCTACGCCCAGCAGCTTTAGGGCATAGATATTCGCTCTAAATGGAACCTCGGTGGGCATAAATCGATGACCACGGCCGTGGCGGGGCAGGAAAGCTACGCGCTCGTTATCAAGTGTCCCAATGATAAAAGCATCGGACGGGCTCCCGAACGGAGTGTCGACGGTAATCTCTTCTACGTCGCGCAGTTCAGGCATCTGATAAAGCCCGCTGCCGCCAATTATTCCGAACTTTGCAGTAGTCATCGCGTTCTGGTTCTTCGCCTACTTTCGCGCTTCCAAAGAGCTAAACTGCTCTGGCCTTGCCGTCAAGCGGTTCAGCCCGAAGCTTTCCTTCCTCATCAACTATTCGGCAAAGAGGCACTTCGGGATCGTGATAGAAGAGACAGTTCCAACGTTCCCGAACTGCTTGCGGCAAAAGCCGCTTCTTAGCCTCGAGGGTTTCTAGCGGGTAAAGATCGTAGCCCATAATCCATGAAAATGCGACGTGGGCTCTCGTCGGTACCAGGTCCGAAAAACCAAAGAGGATTTCATTGCCACGATGAAGCCGCCAGCACTGCATCGAACGATTATGCCCGGGATGGGTTTCCATTTGCAGCCCTGGAATAACCTCATAGTCGCTGTCCTTCACTTCCAACTGGCCGCTATTCCTGAGTGCCACCCAGTTCTCAGGTAGGTAGCTGGCGCGGTCGCGCTCGGTGGGATTCTCGGCATGCTCCAACTCTGCACGCGAAACGAAATAGCGGGCATTTGGAAATGTTGGGACAATCCTGCCATCCTCGTTGACGGTAGTATTGCCCCCGACATGGTCAAAGTGCAGATGAGTGTTGATGACTATCGAGATCTCTTCTGGTTCTACTCCGGCGATCGCACGCAGGGAGTCGGTTAAGGTACGCGTTCGAGAAATCCCGTACATGGAAACGTGTTTCGGTAACCATTTATCACCAATGCCAGTCTCGATCAGGATCTTTTCGGATTCAGTCTCGAGATAGGCACAGTTCATGTTTAAAGAGATACGGTTCTGATCATCGGGTGGACACACGCTGGACCACAGATTGCGAGGTACAACACCGAACATCGCACCGCCATCGAGGCGAAACTCGGTGTCAGGAACAATCTCTACACGATAATCGCCAAACCACATTCGCGCCGCTAACTTTATGGTGGATCACTGGTTGTCCGGAGCGCCCTCTTTTTGAGGGGGCGCCTCGCCTGGTGAACCGCCCTCGCCGGGATTGAATCCTGGGGGCATCTGTGGGGCCTCCGGCATCTTGACCTCAAAGTTCTGAGCAACAGTGACGCGGGACCGCTTTACAATATCCTTCAGTATCCTTTCCTGCTTTTCCTTCTCAACAGCAGCTCGAGCCTGGTCCCGGCCGCTGCGCGGAGGCCCAAAAGGATTGTCAGAGTCCTTTCCCTCACTGATTAGAATATGACGGGCATGCACCTGCTCTTCCTGCTTGCCGTCCTTGTCCTGCGTGCGACGTTCCTCGACTTTAATGATATGGAAACCATATTGGGACTGGACCAGATCACTGATCTGACCCGGTTGTAATGAAAAGGCCGCCTGATCAAACTCCGGCACCATCTGACCTCTTCCAAACCATCCCAAGTCTCCGCCTTTCTCCTTACTGCCTGGATCAGCCGAGAATTCCTCGGCAAGCTTAGCGAAATCTTCCCCGCCGCGAGCCCGCTTCAAAATCTCTTCAGCCTGCGCTCTGCTCTCTTTCGGATCAAGCTCCGGATGCTGCGCCAGATAAGCATCAATCTCAGCATCCGTCGCCTTCATCTTCTCGGCGAGCTGCTCCTGAGCATATGTTTGTGCCAGCACCCGGGCTTGCTCCAGCATAATTTGCAGTTGCACTGCTCTCTGCTTTTCTACGCCAGCGGCTGTTCCTTTTTGTTCGCCGATCAAGACCTGGCCCAACTGCTTTCGCACCGCCTTTAGTTGTTCTTCGGGGATCTGAGTGCCGGCTAGCTGCGGATTCTTGGACTGAGCGTCCTGAATAAACTGGTCAAACTTCTGTTGGTTTCCGTTCTGCGTAAAGAACGCATTGACTTCCTCGTCAGAGATCTGAGGCGACGGAGCGCCATCATTCTGCGATTTGAAGTAATGTTCGGCTATGACTACCGACTTGACCAAATCAAGTTGGCGTTTCATCTCCGGACTATCACCAATTCCTTTCACGCGCGCCTCCTCAGCAACAGCTAAAAGGCTTTGAAGGTTCTCGGCAAAATCCTTGCGACTTTCTTCGTCGGTTGCAAGCCGGGTGCGATATTGAGGCGGCTGATCTTCCGCGAGGAGTGCCATGTCCTCGGGGGTAAGATTTATGGCCCCCGAAACTCTGCCCTTAGCCTGCCAGACAATCAGCGAAACGGAAAAAACGATAGCGACTCCCGCCGCGATCAGGGCTTTTGTTGTTTGATTCAAGATAAATTCCTTTCAAATAAGAGCACTATCGGTGCTGCACCAGTTCGAGCAGCACGCCATTAGTTGCTGCCGGATGTATGAATGCGACAAGACATCCATCTGCCCCGACCCGCGGGGTATTGTCAATTAAGCGCGTCCCTTTTTCTTTGAGCTGTTCCAACACAGCCAGAATATCATCGACCTTAATAGCTATATGGTGAATTCCCGGACCTCGTTTTTCGATAAACTTGCCCACTGGAGAGTCTTCGCCAATTGGCTCGAGCAATTCGATCCGGGTCTCTCCAATCGGTAGCATCGCCACGCGTACCCCCTGGTCTGGAACCTCTTCGGTAGCTGCCAGTGCAAGTCCAAGCGTTCCTGCCCAGATTGCCAACGCCGATTCGAGTTCCCGGGTCGCGATTCCAATATGATCAATCTTCATTCTGCTTTCTGTCCCCTGGGGCTACACCCTCTTTTCCCGGACCGCCCTCGATCAGTTCTTCAACGGCAGAATAAGGGTCTCGCTGTCTCGTTGCAACCTCACCGGCCAGTTGATCGAGTCTCTCAGATGCCGAATCCGAGCTGAGAGTTTGCATTAATAGCCGCTCGCGCAATAACTCGAGAATCCTGCCGCGCGCTATCGCCCTCCGCCGATCTGCGCCCAGAGCTGTTTTAAGGTGGGACTCATGATACTTGGCTATCGCCTTAGCAAGTTGATCGATTCCTCTATTTTCAGTCGCAATTGTTCTGACGATTGGGGGTTCCCAACCATCCTCGCGAGGCGCAAGGGAGAGCAGCGCCTCCAGTTCCTTCTCAGTACTATAGACACCGTCTCGGTCGGCCTTGTTGACGACAAAGACGTCGCCAATTTCCATGATGCCTGCCTTGATGGCTTGAATGTCGTCGCCCATTCCCGGTACCAACACGACCACAGACACATCGGCGGCTTTAACAATCTCCACTTCATCCTGACCCACGCCGACAGTTTCAACAATAATCTTTGAAAAGCCGGCAGCATCCAGTATCGCAACTGCGTCTACAGTGGCTCGAGCAAGCCCCCCAAGGTTCCCACGAGTTGCCATCGAGCGGATAAAAACTCCTTTATCGAGGCCAAGCGTCTGCATCCTAATTCGGTCGCCAAGAATGGCGCCACCAGAAAATGGGCTCGAGGGATCGACAGCAACAATGCCAACTCGTTCCTGGTTCTGCCGGTAGAGCAGGGCCAGTTTGTCAACCAGCGAAGACTTGCCGGCTCCTGGAGCGCCTGTGATTCCAATCACCAGTCCTTTACCAGTGTGGGGAAAGACCTGCTTCATTAAGGCAGCTGCATCGTCGGCGCTATTCTCGACTTTGGAGATAGCTCGAGCCACGGATCGCGGATCACCGGCAATAATCTGCTCCATCAATGTCTGAGGCTGTTGTGTCGTGCTCATCAACCAGGTGGGCGGCGCAGGTGGTTTTCTCAGACCTGCTTCAATATCTCTCGGGCAATGATTATTCGCTGAATCTCCGAGGTACCTTCTCCGATAGTACAAAGCTTAGAGTCGCGCCAATACTTTTCAGGCGGATAGTCCTTCGTGTATCCGTAGCCTCCATGGATCTGAATCGCCTCTTCGCAAACGTTGACACTCATCTCCGAAGCAAACAGTTTGGCCATTGAAGATTCCTTCGTCACCCTTTGGCGCTGGTCCTTTAACCAGGCAGCTCGATACATCAGCAAACGCGCGGCATCAATTTGTGTAGCCATATTCGCGAGCTTGAACTGGATCGCCTGAAACTCCGAAATCGGTTTGCCAAACTGTTGTCGCTCCTGTGAGTAAGATAAGGCAGACTCATAAGCTCCCTGAGCGATTCCCACGGCCAGAGCGGCGATTGAAATTCTCCCGCCATCCAGAATCTGCATGGCGTTGACGAATCCCTGGCCCTCCTCGCCAAGACGATTCTCATCCGGCACAAAACAGTCCTCAAAAACTACGCTTGCCGTCTCTGAAGCGCGCAAGCCTAACTTGTTCTCTTTCTTCGAAGGAGAGAACCCCTTCATTCCTTTTTCAAAAATGAAGGCCGTAATACCTTTGCTTCCCCGGCTCCGGTCCGTTGAAGCAACGGCAACGCAGGTGTCCGCGTGGATCGCATGGGTGATGAAGTTCTTAGAACCATTAACGATCCACCCATCACCTTCCCGCACTGCGGTCGAGCGGGTACCTGACGCATCTGAACCGGCACTCGGCTCAGTCAAGCCCCAGGCGCCCAGATGTTCACCGCTGGCCAGGGGTACCAGGTACTTCTCTTTTTGTGCTTGAGTACCGAATTCGAAGATATGATTAGAACAGAGTGAATTATGAGCAGCGACTGAAATTCCGACCGACCCATCAACGCGAGAGAGCTCCTCTATGATTGTTGCGTATTCTACGTAACCCATTCCGGCGCCGCCGTACTCTTCCGGAAAGATGACTCCCATCAATCCGAGTTCAGCAAGCTTTGGCTTTAACTCGATAGGAAAATGTTGCGCTTCGTCCCATTCCATGGCGTGCGGCGCAATCTCTGCCTGGGCGAACTCGCGCACGCTCATCTTTATCTGTTTCTGTTCCTCAGTTAACTCGAATTCCATCCATTGCTCCTGATTGCGATTTAGAGCCCGTGGCCCACTAGTTGATCGGGGACCTCTGCCTTGGTGGCAAGGCGATCTATTCTACCTTAACGGGGCTTGGAACCGACACGGGTCACTCGCTTCGCAGATCGGGGCTTACGTTGTTTGTTAGCTCTAAGCAAACGCTTTACTTCAGTGGGGCTCAGGAATCGCCACTCGCCTGACCGCAAATTATCATCTCTCAAGGAACCGATCTGAATACGTTTCAGCTTCAGAACCGAGTGACCGATGGAATCAAACATTCGCCTGATCTGTTGATTTCTACCCTGCCTAAGGATGACTTCATACCATGCGTTAGACGCTGTCTCACCAATCTTTTTGATCTCAGCCGGCGCCGTTCTCACTTTTTCGTCGAGCAAAACACCCTTTCGCAATCTCGCAACTGCTGGTTCGGGAGGCAGTCCCTTTACCTTAGCTTCGTAAATCTTAAGAACTCCATTGCGGGCGGAGGTAATGAAGTTAGTGAACTCGCCATCGTTCGTTAACAGAAGCAGTCCTTCAGTATTAAAGTCCAGGCGACCTACTGGATACAGCCTGCCTAAAGATGAGGGGAGAAGATCGGTGACCAATGGGCGTCCTTCCGGATCGGATGCACTTGAAAGGTATCCTTTGGGCTTGTTCATTAGAACATAACGCTTCTCACGATTTCCCAGGAGCGAGTTAATCAGCCGGCCTTTGACTTTTATGTGGTCCTTTTCGGGATCCGCTCTGGTGCCCAGTTCGGTGACCACCTTGCCGTTGACCGACACCTCTCCGGCTTTGATCAACTCTTCCGCGTGACGCCGCGAAGTAATGCCCGCGGCCGCAATGAGTTTTTGCAGGCGCTCTTCCATATTGTCCTGAACGAACAGTTTTGCTGAATGGATTGTAATCGGATAAGACGGACAGGTCGAACCAGGCAGGTAGGACTCAAGGCTGATCTTTTGCCGTCGTTCCGCCGGCCAGATCCTCAAAATCCTCAAAGCTAGGGAGTTCCGAAAGATCCTTCAGACCAAATTGGATCAGAAACTCCTTTGACGTGCCATACATCATGGGACGCCCAACAGCTTCCTTGCGACCCCGCGCGACGATCAGTTTTTTATCCAGCAGCGTTTTTATCGAAGATGGTGACTGGACTCCACGGATTTCGAGAATCTCGGGAACCGTGACCGGCTGTTTGTAGGCAATCACGGCAAGCGTTTCGAGGGAAGCCAGCGAGAGCTTTGCGCTGGGCCGTGATTTCAAGAACGCGCGAACATGCTCGTGATATTCCGCCCTGGTAGCAAACTGCCACCCACCGGCTACTTCCCGCAGTTGGAGACCCCCACCCCGCGCGTTAAATTCCTCAGCCAGTTTGGCCACGGCCTCATCAATCACCTGGCGATCCTCTTTTAGTAGTTCGCCAATAGCTTTTACGCTTAGAGGTTCATCAGCAACAAAAATCAGCGCCTCGATAATGGCCAGACGCTCTGCGCTGTTCTGGACTACATGGGGAAGTGCGTCGGATTCTTCGTCAGGAGACTCGGTGGCTTCCAATTCCGTGATGCCCTGAGGATCCTCGTAGTCCAATTCAGTTTCACTCAGGCGGCTTTGTACTGCAGCTTCTTCACTCATCACCCTTAACCTCTCCAGCAACAACGCTCAGGTAGCGACCCGCGCTATTATCTCTCCAAAAGTCTCACGCTGAAACAATCTGATTTCAGTTGTTCTCACCAGTTCAAGAACCGAAAGAAATGCCAGCACCAACTCACGGCGCGATCGAGCCCGCTCAAAGAAGACTCGTAGGTTCAATTCACCTGCTGATAGCACCATGTTTCGGAGGCGCGCTAGCATCTCGGCCATTGAAATCTCTTCACGCTCAATCTCGAGAAGGACCTCTTCTTTATGCCGTTCCAGTATCTCCTGGAAAACACGGAGCAGGTCGAATACACCGACCGCTACTTCCGGGTTGTTCTTATCCGTTTCGAGTTCAGCCCGTTTGAAGACTGCTCGTTCGACTGTCGCACGCGACCACAACATCTGCGCTGCCGACTTGTACTTCTGATATTCAAGCAGCTGATCAACCAACTCCCGACGCGGATCTTCGTCGATTTCAGGATCCTGAAAGGGATCTCGAGGCAAAAGCAGCTTAGTCTTGAGTTCAATCAAGGTGGCTGCCATCACCAGGAAGTCGCCGGCAATCGCAATATCGAGGTCCTGCATAACCTCAAGATACCGCAGGTACTGATCGGCGATCCGGGCAACCGGAATATCATAGATACTTACTTGCTCCTGTCTGATCAGGTGCAGCAAGAGGTCCAGCGGGCCCTCAAACTCTCCCATTACGATTTTGAGGTCATCACTGCCGCTTTCAGGAACGATCTCGGGAATCGCGCCCGCTACATTTAGCGTTCCTGTCGGACTCTCCTCAACACGCTGTGTTCCCGTTCCCTCTGAGATCTTGTCCATGCTAAGTCACTCGTGTAAGGACCCGGTTGCACCCTGGAGTCCCATCTTGTTCATTACCTGCTCGAGGGTTGCGCCGGCAATCTCCTTCGCCCTTGAGCTTCCCTGCTCGAGAATGTCATTCAAGTCAGAATTACTGATCGCTGCGACGCGCTCCTGCACTGGCTTCAAGAATTCGATTGTGACATCGGCGAGCTCCTGCTTCAATTGAGCGTAGCCCTTTCCTGAGAAATGCGTCTCGATCTGTTGCCCATCCTTACCTGTCAGCAACTGGTAAATTGTGAGCAGGTTCGTAATCGCCGGACGCGTCTCATCAAACCTGATTTCACTTCCGGAGTCTGTGACAGCGCGTTTGAATTTACGCCTAACCGTATCCGAGTCGTCAAGAAGCATTATGCAACCGTTTGGGTCATCATCTGACTTGGACATCTTCTTTGTCGGGTCAGAAAGTGACATGATTCGCGCCCCAACTTTGGGAATGTAGGGCTCAGGCACTCGAAAAGTCTCGCCGTAATCACGATTGAATCGTATGGCCAGATCACGCGTTAGTTCTAGATGCTGCTTCTGGTCCTCGCCAACGGGAACGAGATCCGTTTGATACAAAAGAATGTCAGCGGCCATCAGTACCGGATAATCAAAAAGCCCGACGCCAACATTCTCCTGCTGTTTGCGAGCCTTATCCTTGAATTGGGTCATGCGCTCCAGCTCGGACATCCGCGCGAGACAGTTCAAAATCCAGGTTAACTCAGCATGCTGGGGAACATCGGATTGAACGAAGATTGTTGAAACGTTGTGGTCGATCCCTACTGCCAGGTAGAGCCGGGCTAGTTCCCTGGTCTTATCTGCCAGGAGCTTTGAATCCTGAGGGACCGTTATTGCATGAAGATTGACAATGCAGAAGAAGCTTTCGTATTCATGTTGAAGTGCCACCCAGTTACGCAAAGCGCCAAGGTAATTCCCAAGATGTACGTTACCGGTTGGCTGCGCGCCACTGAAGATTCTTTTCATTAACTAGGCGCCTATCATTACCAGTGCCCAGGCAATGGGCATCACTACTCTGAAGATTGCTCCCAGGACACCTGTGAAGAGCGCGATAAATAACAACATGAAGCCAAACCGCTCAAGGGCCTCGAAGGCCGGCTCAAAACTCGGCGGTAAAATGCTGGCCAGCACCTTGCTTCCATCGAGGGGCGGTATCGGCAGCAGGTTAAAGACTCCAAGGGCGACGTTTAATTGAAAGAATATCAACAGCAATTCGATGGCGCCATCAGCCAGGGTCGTGGAGCCACCGGAGGCGAGACTGTTAATCAAGCCGGTCGATAGGAGAATCCGGATAGCAACACCAGCAATGATGGCGATGATAAAATTGCAAATCACTCCGGCGATTGAAACCCAGAAGTTTGCAACCCTCTTGTCACGCCATTTTAGAGGATTGACTGGTGTCGGCCGCGCCCAACCAATTAGTGGGGCTCCTGTAAAGAAAGCAATTGCGGGAAAAAGCAACGTGCCGATCGGGTCGACGTGTGAGATCGGATTGAGGCTGATGCGACCCTGAAGCCGCGCCAGGTCATCCCCAAATCTGTTTGACATCCAGGCGTGCGCAGATTCGTGGACAGACAAGGAAAAGATCAATGCCACCATGAAGAAAATGAAGCGGCCGATAGTATCGCTGTCCATATTAAGCAGGCTATAAAAAAGAGACGCAGTTACCAGATCGATTAACGTCGCTCACACTAACATGGCCCTTTATACCTGTCAAAAATCGTATTTTGACGACTTCGAGCCTGGCACAACACCTAACCTAACAGTCTCCCGTGGATGCCCAACGGTACGGTGTACACGGAATCAATTGAGGCTAGAATCAGGTCCCCAGCCGCACTAAATGCCAGCCCAACCAGATTCATTCCTGCCACCACGAGTTCGCAGGTCTGGGCATCAGGTGAAATCCTGACAATCCCACGCCGACCTCTCAATGAGGCAGCAACGTAAAGACTGCCTTCCCGGTCAAAGGCCAGTCCCTGCGGTCGTCCCAATCCTTTGAAAAAGCTGCTTACCTCACCAGATTGGTTTACGCGCCAGATAGAATCAAAGCTAGTGACAGTAGGGCCCGTAACGTATAGGGCGCCGTCCGGGCCGAATGCCATGTGATAAGCCGACACAGAGGGTTCGAGCTTTGCCCAGGACTGTTCTTCTCCAATCCCGTTGACTCTGTAAATGGTGCCGTTACGATCACCAATGTACATGTTGTCGGCTTCGTCGAAAGCTATACCAGTTGCGATTCCAAGATTGCGAGCGAAAGGTACGGCATCCTTAAAAGGAGTAATCCGATAGACAGTCCCATCCATACGGCTGGTTACAAACATCTGGCCATGCCCGTCGAAAGCGATTCCGGTGGGGTTTGTAATGTTTCCGGAAAACTCCAACACCTCTCCACTGGCATCGATACGAAAGAGTGAGACCGGCAACTGCTCACCCCGAGGGCCGGACCTTGTAACAAACAAAGACCCGTCATCGGGATTGAAGGCTGGGTTGCTTACCGGGTGCAGATCCTCGGCGATCTTTTTGCCTACAACGATTCGGATAGGTTCGCTACGCTCCTCCCCACAGCCAATTCGCACTTCTATCTCGCCGCTTTTCTTTAGTTCAGGTATCAGCGCAAGAATGCGTTTGGCGCTCAACCCAACGAGGCGTGCGGGCTCCCCGTCAAACCAGACTCCACACTCCGAGCTGGGAGTGGCATCGAACCCGTCGGCCTCAAGCACAATTTCGCCGCCGGGTATACCCGATGCCGGCTGAACTCGCAGAATTCGTCCTGGTTGACTCATCAAAAAGGCCTCACTACGACGCCATTCCCAAAAAACTCTCAGCCAACTCTCTGCCGTTGGCCAAAAGCTTTTCATCATACGATCCACTGAGTAGCCTGTCCATTTGTAGCTGATCTCTATCAGCCCTATGGTATAATTCCGGCACTTAAGGCTCCCCTGCGGCGGTCTATCGGTTCCGGTTCGAGATGTAATTGGTCGGCATCGAAGGACGCCCAGAAACCATTGTGATGCTCAAGCGAATAAGCGACGCGATATCGCAGAGCAACAGCATAAAAGTTATTCCGGCGTCCGATACCTACCGCTCGCAGCACTCCCTCCGTAATTGCAACCCGAAGACTACCCACAAGGAGGGAGTAATGCATCTAAGCTGTTGTGTTCAGGAAACAAAAGGGAGGGTAAGAAGATAAGCAACGTACTTGGAAACACTTTAGGACTTAAGGCAAATCAGCTTCGCCGGATAGAAAAACTCTACACCCGACGTATTCAGCCTCACCGGATTGTGACCCCTGAGTTCGCGCGGCAATTGACGGAACTCTCACACGAGACGCGCCGCCAGATTGGTGTTTTAATTGATCGCAAAGGGCACGTCGAATACGTGACCGTTGGTGATAACCGGCGCATCGAGTTGCCGGATTTCAAAAGAACTCGCGTCGCGGCTGGACGTTTCCGCGGACTTCGCTGCATCCATACCCACCTGCGGGGCGAGGAACTGACGCAGGACGACCTAACAGATCTTGCGCTGCTTCGACTGGATCTGATGGCTGCTGTTCAGGTCAATCCTGAGAACGGACTTCCGGGCCAGGTTCATGCTGCCCATCTATTACCAATGCCGGCGGGAGGGCT
The DNA here is from genome assembly GCA_035512935.1 of Pyrinomonadaceae bacterium. GTDB lineage: Bacteria > Acidobacteriota > Blastocatellia > Pyrinomonadales > Pyrinomonadaceae > PSRF01. Next base: position 29,450 of record DATKDA010000172.1, read on the forward strand.
CGAATTAAGCGGCGCTCTCAAGACGTACTCGTTCCTGGAGGCACGCATTCCTGCTCAGATGGACGTCGATTTCCTCGCGCTGATTGAATCTCTCGAAGACGAGATGGCGCGTAATCGCCACGCCTCGCGAAAAGCTCAGGCACGCGACAGAACAATTTTGGTAGGAGTGAGAACCGGGGCAATCAGCGACGCTGAAGAGTCGATGGCCGAGCTTTCCGAACTGGCTAGCTCCGCGGGTGTAGTGGTGCAGGATAAAATCGTTCAACGTCGTGCCCAGATAGATCCACGCACAGTTCTGGGAAAAGGTAAGCTGGACGAACTACTCATCCGTGCCCTCCAATTGGGCGCCGACATGCTTGTATTTGATTGTGATCTCGCTCCCGCCCAGGTCAGAACGTTATCTGAGACAACCGACTTGAAAGTCATCGATCGTTCCCAATTGATCCTCGACATTTTCGCCCAACGGGCCCAGTCACGCGAAGGTAAGATTCAGGTCGAACTGGCACAGCTTAAGTATCTTCTACCACGCCTGATTGCCGGCCAGGATTCAGCTTTTTCACGCTTGGCGGGAGGCATTGGTGGTCGAGGTCCTGGCGAGACCAAGCTTGAGACCGACCGGCGGCGTGTACGAGACCGGATCAATCGTCTCGAAAAGGAGATAGAAGTACAGCGACAAAGGCGTCAGGAACGCCGTAAAAGTAGAAAGAGACACGAGCTACCGGTGATCTCTGTGGTGGGATATACGAATGCGGGCAAGTCCACTCTTCTGAACACGCTGACAAGCAGCCAAGTTCATGCCGAACAAAGAATGTTTGCAACGCTGGATCCCACTTCGCGCCGCCTGCGACTGCCGCGCGAACAGGAGGTCATAATAAACGATACCGTAGGGTTTATTCGCGACTTGCCTCCGGATCTTATCTCGGCTTTCCGCGCGACTCTCGAAGAGATCAGCGACAGCAACCTTTTAATTCATCTGGTAGACGCCTCCAGCCCGCGCTGGCCCCAACAAATTGACTCAGTTGAGCGAATACTCAATGAGCTACAGTTTGGTGAGATTCCGACGATTATCGCATTGAACAAGGCAGATCTGGTGGACCGAAACACAATAGAAACGATCCTGAGACAGGTCAGTCAGGAAGGGCGCCGCGAATGTGTGGCAATCACCGCTACAGAGGCCGGTAGCCTGCAACCATTGCTTGAGAGCATGGGCGCGATCCTGGCTCGCAATCTGGCCGCCATGGAGCAGCCCGAGGCAAATGACTTTCATAGTCGCTTAACGCGAATAGCATAAGGAACAATGGGACTTCGACCCCGATTAACAACTCCTCTTTCCCGAGCGCGCGACAGATTCGTAGCGTTACTGGTGCGTCCTTTCGATCTGTTCACCCCCGCCACTCGATTGATCGTTGGCTTCATTGTGCTCGTCCTCGTCACAACTCCATTGCTGCTCAGCACCTATTCGTCTGGTTTTTATGAAGACTACAAACTAGGCGAGATTGTTAAGCGCACGGTAGTGGCGCCTACCGATATTACTGCGATTGACGACGTCGAGACTGAGAAGCGACGTGAAGCGGCGCGAGAGGCAACGCGACCAATATTCAATTTTGACTCGACGCGCGGCGAGAGTTCCGCTCAAAGTTTTCGCGCTGCATGGGAAGACCTCAGGCGTCAGGTCGAATCTCCTGCGCCGGCCAAGGATCCCATTTGGAAAGGCGAAGGCGGACCAACCCTTACTAAGGCAATTATCGCCCGGAACTTCGACCCCGAGCGGCTTGATCGGCTTACGGGACTAATAAGAGAGATCGGGGACGGGTATATCTATGACGACAACGATGCCGAACGGCTCACGCAGGAGATAGTGCTAGTCGATGTGCGAAATCCAACAGCACAGATGATTATGCCGGGTGCTCGCGCACGGATGACACCGCTCCGCGCCGCGCGCCGAAATCTCGAAACGCGACTCCAGGGATTGCGGGGGTGGTCGCAGGACGAGAAAGCTGCCTTGGCATCGGCGATGACGCCACTGATTCGTCCCAATGTGGTTCTTGACCAGACTGCCACCACCACCGCAAAAGAGGAGGCCGCAGAAAAAGTACCAAGAGTCGACATAGCGCTAAAGAGAAATCAGGTCGTCGCCAGGGAAGGCGATAATGTGACGCCAGGGATGCTGGCGCAGTTATCGGCAATCAGGAGTCTCGGACACACTGGTCCCTCATGGCTCAATCTCTTTGGCCTGATGCTACTTGTCACAGCCCTATACGGCGCGGCCTGGAAGTTTATCGAGCACCGGAGTTCTGTTGCGCCGCTAGCCCTTTCAAAAAGAAGGGCGTTTGCGCTTGTCGGCTCCGCAGTCGTGGTTGAAACGGCCCTGATGCGTGTTGGCTTCACCTTTAGTGAGAGCCTGGCATCCCAAATGGCCAGCGCCCCATTTACCGACCCGGCAATCTGGAGCTTTGCGATTCCGTTTGCTTCAGCAGCCCTGCTGGTGGCCCTTCTGCTGGACACTCAGCTTGCATTCCTAACAGGCATCATCGTCGCGCTCTTTGCTGGCATTATTGGACCCGGAGGGATCGAGCCTGTGGTTTACGCCCTTATCTCCTCTTCGGCTGCCATCTACGGAATCGGCCGGTATCGAGAACGCCAATCGGTGACGCTTGCTGGACTTTTTGTTGCGGGCGTTAACGTTCTAATGGCTCTCGCTATTCTGGCATACATCGAGCAGCCGTTGACGCTCAACACAACATTACTTGCGATTGGTTGCGGTATTACCGGCGGTTTGCTGACCGCAATCTTCACCGCTGGAGGCTTGCCGGTTAATGAATCGCTTTTTGGCGTACTGACGGATGTCAAACTCCTGGAACTTTCGAATGCCGATTTGCCGGTTCTTGGCCAAATGGCACTTCGGGCACCTGGCACTAACCAGCACTCTCACGCTGTCGGTCAGCTCGCAGAAGACGCATGCCGAGCCGTGGGGGCGAACCCCTTGCTGGCTCGGATCGGAGCGCTCTATCATGACATCGGAAAACTCGCGGCGCCGGAATACTTTGTAGAGAACCAGCAAGGAGACAATCCTCACGATCGCTTACGTCCGTCCCAAAGCGCGCGAATTATTACCAGCCACGTAACCTACGGTTTAAGACTAGCCAAAGAGATTGGTCTGCCTAAGCAGATTGCCGACTTCATCCCTCAACACCACGGCACGCGGACGCTTCATTTCTTTCTGCGCAAAGCCCAGGGTCAGGCAAAACCTGGTGACACGGTTGACGATAAGGACTTTCGCTATCCTGGCCCAAAGCCACAATCTAAAGAGGCGGCAATCATGATGATTGCTGATTCTTGCGAAGCGGCGGCGCGTTCCCTGGCGCGACCGGATCCCGAAAACATCCGTTCGATAGTCGTCAAGATCGTGGACGCAATCATAAGTGACGGTCAGTTGGATGAATGTGATCTCACGTTGCGTGAACTTACGACAATCAGAGAAGCCGTAATCAGCTCCCTAACCGCAATCTATCACGCGCGCATCGACTATCCGGGGTTCAACCCACCGCCTCTAACAGGGCCGATCTCATCAATACCATCCCCGCACCTTGACAGCGAAGAGCGAGGCATCACCTATGCCGGCCCTTCTGAGATTCCCATTAACAAGGGGGGAGAAGTCGAGGATGAAGCGGTCTCCACACGTAAAGCTGCAAAACGCTAATCTGACCTCGAAAACCTGTCACTGAGTTTGCGATAAGTTGTGGTTAGGTCTTCTGGAATGACCCGAGTCTCACCGATGGTGGAGATGAAGTTTGTGTCTCCCGTCCAACGCGGCATAACATGGACGTGAATGTGGTCTACAATGCCGGCTCCCGCTGAACGTCCAAGGTTCATTCCGACATTAAAGCCGCCCGGCCGATAGACTTCACGCAGTACAGTCTGGCTTCGCTTTATCAGGTCCATCAACTCATCGGTAGTTTCCTTCGATGCGGTATCCAGATCCGCGACATGTTCGAAGGGAACAACCAGGAGATGGCCGCTTATGTAAGGATAGATATTGAGAACGATGTAGTTGTGCTCGCCCCGATACAGGACAAAGTTGGCCTCGTCCCTTGCCGTGTCCGCCTGAATGGAACAGAAAACACAGGTCTGCTGACCAGCGTCTTCGCCCCCGCCGGACGAGATGTATTCATAGCGCCAGGGGCTCCATAACCGATCCAACTCAACATTACCTCAGCGTGTTGAAAAGTCTTGCAAGGGGAGGGGCTGCCGTACATCATCGGAGGCATCAGAGAGAGGATTGTCTGACGAGGAACGAAACTGAGCGCTGTTCTCGTTGATGAGTTCTTTGAGTTCTTTTCCCGGCTTAAAATAGGGCACACGTTTAGCGGGTATGGAGACGGGATCGCCGGTTTTGGGGTTTCGGCCTCGGCGAGCGCCTCGCTCGCGCACACGAAAGCTACCGAAGCCGCGGAGCTCGATTTTCTCGCCCTGATTTAGGGTTTCAATAATGCTCTCAAAGACGATTTCGACCAGTCGTTCGGCGTCCTTTTTGGTAAGTTCCGCCGCCCGAGCGACGTCTTCGACGAGTTCCGCTTTAGTCATGAATCACCTCAGACTTAGGTAAAGATGTTCTCACGTCAAACAATGAGTTCACGAAAGCTAAGTGTATACGTGTTAAGAGTAACGAGGAATGCTCAACTACCGTACACTATCAGAAAACAATCGCGCGGGGCAAGACCTCATCAGGGTCCACCGAGCGATTGCCGAACTCAAAGACACCAGAAAGCCCCGCGCAGGATCGGTCTTTGGGCGAGGATCGCTTTGCGGGGCCGGATATGAGTACCAAACCTGACTCTCTCTATTCCTCGCCAGACTCAGATCTGCCAATACCAAAATCCGCTAACTCTCCCAGAGAAGCCATACCACCACCGGCCTCCGATGAATAGACCTTTGCATCCAGTATAGGCTCGTCTTTACCGACCGCGCGCGCCGAAAGTCCGATCTTCTTGCTCTCGTTATCAATCCTCAGGATCTTGAACTCCATTTCTTGCCCGAGCTGCACGACATCTTCAGGTTTAGCCACACGATCTTCAGATAGTTCTGAAATGTGGCAAAGGCCTTCGAGATTGTCATCCAGTTCCACAAAAGCTCCAAAGTTTGCAAAGCGAGCTATCTTTCCACGCACGACATCGCCGGGCTTATGTTCATTTACGAAACGTTCCCAGGCATTGGGTTCGAGATCTTTGATTGAGAGTGAGAGCCGGCGGTTGTCAGTATCGATACTAGTAATCACAGCGTCGATTTCCTGGCCCTTCTTGAGAACTTCGCTCGGATGCTTAATCCGTCGAGACCAGGAAATATCCGAAACATGGACCAGTCCATCCACGCCGTCTTCAATCTCTATAAATGCGCCAAAGTCGGTCAGATTTCGCACGCGGCCATGGACTCTGCTCCCAAGCTGATAGCGTTCATGCAACGTCTGCCATGGATTCTCCTGCACCTGCTTCATTCCCAGGCTAATGCGCCGCGCTTTTGGGTCAACACTCAGTATCTCAACTTCAACGGTGTCGCCTGGATTGACGATCTTGCTCGGGTGCTTAACGCGCTTCGACCAACTCATCTCTGACACATGGACAAGCCCTTCAACACCGTTCTCGAGCTCGACGAACGCGCCATAGTCTGCGACGCTCGCGACTCGGCCGTTTACTCTGGTCCCCACGGGAAAACGCTCCTCGACGCTGGACCAGGGATCTGGCAACAATTGCTTATACCCCAGCGAAACTCGCTCCCGGTCGCGATCGAATTTAAGTACCTTAACCTGAATGTTGTCACCTACCTTGAATATCTCGTTCGGGTTCTGCAACCTGCCCCACGACATGTCGGTTACGTGAAGCAGACCATCAACACCGCCAAGATCCACGAAGGCGCCGTAGTCGGTAAGATTCTTGATTTGACCTTCAACAACTATCTCTTCTTCAATATGTTGGAGTGTCTGATCTTTCCTGCCGGCATTTTCTTCTTCGATGACTGCCTTGCGCGATAGAACAACGTTGGAGCGCTTGCGATTGAGTTTTATGACCTTAGCTTCAATTTCCTGATTCTTAAGACTGTCCAGATTGCGAACTGGTCGAACGTCAACCTGGGAGCCCGGCAGAAACGCGCCAATGCCGTCCATGTCAACGCGCAATCCGCCCTTGATGCGCTCGGTAACACGGCCTCTGACTGGAGTGCCTTCACGATAGGCCTTTTCGAGGTCATCCCAGGCCTTCATGCGAACAGCGTCAGCACGCGAGAGAACGGGGAGACCATCTGCGGTCTCCATGCTTTTCACGAGCACCTCAACTTCGTCACCCGGCTTAACTGTGACGACGCCATTCTCAGTAAATTCCGCAGGATTTACGATGCCCTCTGACTTGTAGCCAAAATCAATAACGACCCCACGCTCGCTTATTCCCACCACTGTTCCCCGAACTACCTCACCCTCTTGCAAGGTAGCCTGCTCCTGCTCGAACTGGTCGAGCAGTTGGCCAAAGTCTACGTCACCTGAACCGCGCGACTCTTCTTCGTCATCCAGTTCATTCGCAGGCGCGGGCTGTTGAGCAGCGGCGGTCGCCACTTGCGGCTCGGGCATTACCTCGGCTTGAGGAGTTTGTTGCGGGGCGGCCTGGGGCTCGCCGGTTGATTGTTCGGTCTCACTTGCCTCGCTCTCGCTCGGCTTGGGTTCTTCACTAAACATGCACACTCCTGTAAGCCCCGGAGAATTGCAGCGTCTTTGAGATCTCTTTGCGCTTCAATCTACACACCAGTTGTAAAACACACCAACTAGCGGACAGTGCTTGAGCGGCCTTATGGGTTAACTTGACCTTCGCGAATTGTCGGATTGAAAGCTGCGAGGATTGCGAGCCGTTTAGATTTGGAAAAGGAGGTTTCTATGTGTTTCGATTTCCGCCGTGCCCGTAGTCACCCGCGTGGTCCGACAATCACCAGCCGCTTTACCGGGGTAGGTGGGCAATGTACACGCCACGATAAGCGGCTGTCAAGGCGCTAACATACAGACTGAGAAGCAGAAAACAGAAACAAGCAAGCGCAGACCTGTAAACAGGTAACTGTCGCTTGCTTGTCCTTCAATCAACAAAGGGTGATGTGCTACTGACTCGCAGCAGATAGACTGCCGATCTGCCGGGCAACTACATAAACGCCCGCTGAATGTGACCCCACGAAAAGTGTGTTTTTGGCATGCATATCAAAGGCAAGCGCCCAGATCCGTTGACTCGGCAGGCGATGCTCTTTTGGATCGATTCGCGCCCAAGTGAGGCCAGCATTGAGAGTGCGATACACCCCGCCGCCGATCTCACCGTTCTGATACGCATTTCCGACGAAAATCTCGTCACTATTATGAGGATTGATTACGATGCTGGTGAAGTCACCGAATGGTAGATTCCCGCCCCGTCTCGTCCAGGTGACGCCATTATCATGGGTCGAGTAGAACGCCTGTTTGGTGCCCACATACACATACTGAGGGCGATCAGGATCCTGAACAACCGTGTTCACAGGAATGTCGGTTGGAATTCCCCCGGCCTTGTGCCAGCTCTTGCCACCGTCGTTCGTGGTGAGAACCCCCGAACCCGTAGTTCCAACCCATATCCTGCTGGGCTCGCGAGAGCTGGTCGAGACGCACGTTGTTCTCGAATCAAAGGCTCCACCATACTGGAGTCTCTGCCAACCTTTTGCCGGGTCAAGGGTCCGATACAATCCGGAATTAGCCGCTGCTAGAAAGCCTGGCTTCCCGGTGTCGTGGTCAACGGTATGAACCAATGCGTTAACCGCGCTGGCCAGCACGATATTGTTACTCTCAGAACTAGACTCGTCAGTTGCACTTGAGACACCAAGAGCAGCGAGGGTCAACGCGTCAAGTTTACCGGTTACAGGAAGATGCTTATCAGCTTGAAAGCCCTTTACCGCCGCAGCGGTCATTGGGCCAGCTTTACCATCCACAACGCCAAGCCTATAGCCGGCAGCGACTAGCGCTTCCTGGGCACGCTTGACCGTCTCGGCCACTTTGCTTACCGGCGACTTGGACTGTCTGCCACGCGGGGCACGACGCCCTTTAGTCCCCTTCTGACCCGAGGTTGAATCAGCTTCCTCGGCCCAGATGGGAGCCCAGGATGCACCTCTATCGATTGAACGGTAAATGCCTAGATTTGTACCTAGGTAGATGATGTTGGCATCCTCGGTGTCCTGAAGAATCGCGTACGTAATCAAGCGCGCTGGCATATTGCGCATTGAAGGACGCCAGGTTTCGCCATTGTCGGTACTGATGAACAGAAACCCGCCGCCCGTCGCAGTGTTAATAGTGGCAGCGTAAATACGATTGGGAACCTCGCGATCGGAAAGTATTGCATTGGCGAAGCGCCCACTGTAACCAACATTCGTGGGCGCAAAGTTTCTACCACTGTCAGTCGACACCATCACACCATAATTGTTCGTTCCAATATAAACGATCTCTGGTCTGCTGGGATGAACAGCGATGGAGTTGATCTCTAACTGACGTGATGTAGTTACCATCCATGAATCGGCGGCGCCCCCTCGATCTGAACGCCAGAAGCCTTCAGTTGTACCGGCAAAAACAAGACCGGGAACCGATGGATGTTGAAGAATGGCTCTGGTTCGGCGTGACTGTGAAGGAATTCCCTGAACTTTACGCCAGTTCTCGCCTGCGTTCTTGCTTTCATAAATTCCGCTGCAAGCAGAAAGAATGATGTGCGAGGGATCTCGAGGATCAATGTCGATGGCAAAGATATCGGAGTCGTCAATGATTCCAGTTTTAATTGACTTCCATGTCTGACCCCCGTCAGTTGTCTTATAAGGCAGGTACCAGGTTCCCGCATAAATAGTACTGGGCGTTCGGGGGTCTATCGCCAGGGACGATACGTGCACCAATCCCTGAGTTGCGTAGGTAGGAAGCTGCGTCCAGGTTTCACCAGAATCATTCGAGCGGAACATTGTGTTAAATGTTCCAACAATCAGAACGTCCGGGTTCGAGGGTGATTGGCTTAGTGAATGAACAGCTTCATTCCGCAGTTCCGGACTCTCGCGCCAAGTTCGTCCCCCATCCTTCGATTTAAAGAACCCCCCAGGCTCTTTGTGTCGGTGTCCCCCAGCATAAAGCGTTTTTGACTTCCTGGGATCGACGATGAGTTCGTCAACAAACATTTTGGGCCGGTGAAAGTTGTACAAAAGAGTCCACTGCTTACCACCATCAGTTGACGTATAGATCTGGCCATCCAGCGTCCCGAAATAGAAACGCATTGGATCACTTGGATCTACCACAAGCTTGCGAACATCTCCGCCCTGCGGACCGGTTGAACGCCAGTTATCCGAATATCCTGACGGATCGGTATTTGGGTCGGCAGTCACAGCGGCTGATGACCTCATGGCCATGGGCTGAACTAAGAGTGAAAGGGCAAGTGCAGCGAGAACAAAGGTCTTTGTCAATTTAACCATCATTAATCTTCTCTTGGGTTAGTGGATCAACGTCGCGCCAAGGCGACGCTTCGGTTTCGACCGACAGTTTAGCTTACTTTTGGCACTTTGTATCCAAAACTTGAGCCAGCGGTAGGATGCCGAGACCGAATAGGGCAGTTGTACTGGCGGCGATGAAGAGCCAATTGAAACGGGCGAGACCTTGAATTTCAGGTCTCGCCCGTTCGGTATTACTCGCTCGTTTAGCCGGCGAGTCTATTGTTATTCGTCGTCGCGTCGTCCCCTACGTGGCGCACGACATTGCGGACAAGGCTCAATGAGACCGTCCATACTGGGAACTGGTGCGTTTGCTCCGGCGGGAACTACCCAAAGCTGCACTGCCAGACTTGGACGACATCCACCATCGATAGTGGTGATCCTGCCTGCCTCTATCCCGCGCGTGTTGACCAGATAATTCTTCGCCCGGTCAGCACGAGCCTGGCCCTGACCAGCACATGTGCCATAGGCAATTATGTAGCCTTGGGCCTGTGGGTCGTTCTGCAACTGAATAGCATAGTTGTCGAGACGGGCTTTTTCATCGTTGAACCTGATGTCGCCGTATTCGTCAAAGCGAATTGGATCCGGCGATACAATTGGCGCAACTTGCGTTGAGCACGACGCCGTTCTGGCGCACGCCGGATCGACGCCACCGATGTCAACAGTGGCTGTGACCGTCGTTCCGCCAAGACCAGCAGTATCCACAGTGATCGTTGGAGTTCCCTGACCACTAGTGATCGTACCCGCCGAAACCGACCAGTTATAGGTAGGCACCAAGTCAGCAGCGCCACCAGTTACTGAAGCGGAGAACGTAATTGGTTGACCTTCGTTGACCGAATCCGTGCAGGTAACTGCAACATTTGGACACGGAGGCCTGCAATCAGTGCATTCAGCCACAGTAACGGTTGTTGAAGCGGGAACCGCAGGATGCGTGCCATCACTCACTTCAACAGTGGCGGTGTAGCTCCCAGGGTTCACCCCGGATAAATCCCAAGTAACACTCCGGCCTTCGCCAGTAAGCCTACCGCCAGTAACTGACCAGGTATAGATCAAAGGATCATTATCAGGGTCACTGGCATCGGCGGTTAACTGAACCTCACGCGTCGCACTGGGCACGCAGGTGGCTGATTGAGTTCCCGGCGGACAAGGCAGCGTGATTGTCGAAGTAGAAGCTGAAACGCTCACGGTCGGCGGTGCCGGTGGAGGCCCAATCGGCTGTCGCTCGTTCCGCCTTCCAATCCAAAACTGCCCCAGGAAGCCGTGCGGGTCATCAGAGAAGTCGAAATTACGCGGTAACCCCCCAGACGTAGCAGGCACCTGCGTCACTATGTTTCCTGCGCCAGGTACCAGAACTGTAACAGCGGTCGTAGCATCTCGTGCATTAAAGCGATCTTGTTCCTGAGAATTCAAGTGTCGACGATATGAGACACCGAATCCAAACCAACGCCGTGGATAGATCTTAACCCCACCGAGTACTTCAACAGGATTGTTCTGAAAAGCGTTAGGAGTACGACCGCCGACATAATGCGTCGAGCGTACTTCTGCGATTGGTTGGAAATATTGATTAACCGGAAAATCAAAACCAATACCAGCGAGAAACTCATCGGGTCGATCAAGGAGCACAAAATCCCCTAACCCTTTGGGATTGCTGTTTAGAATGTACCCGCCATTGACCGACAGGTTCACGTGGCGGCTAAGCCGACCGTCGATAAAACCTACAACACCAAAGTCGCCGATATCACCGCCGGGTGACGCGCCGCGTTGCAACTGCACAAAGCCGCCAAGATCATCACCCTTGTCCGGATACCATCTGTAAAACGGAATTATCCCTACACCGAGGGGGTTATCCGGCCCGGTAAACCTGATCTTTGCCCCAACCACGAAGTCTGTGAAGCTTGATTCTCCGTACAACCTACCGATAAATGGTGCATCCGGCAGATAGCTGGGTGCTATCGTAAAGGTTGCTGGAACAGTGATTGCCGTCGTCGTTGCCGTCGGTGGAATTACTGACGTAGCCAGCACCACGCCCGGCAGAATGCTACCTACCGGCGATCCGATTCCAGGGAACCGATCAGCACCGCCAAAATTCCCACCTCCGGTAGAAACCGGCGGGCCCAAAGCAGCGTTAAAACCGGGAAAGCCAAAGGTCCCACCCGGTGGGCCCGGTGTTAAGCCAAACGTGCCAGCGGAGCCACCGACGAACGGATATTGCACAAAGGGCTGATTATTAAAAGGCCTGAAGAGTGCTAGACCAGCCAAAGTTCCTACGTTTGGTCCCGATGGCGCAAGAATAATCGCCGCCCCACTACAGAAGGCTGCTGGCCCACAAAGACCAATGTTTGGTAGGTAGAAACTCGAAAGGTTGCGCGGACTATTTACCTTGATCCCACGATAACCGGTTGTCTTGAAGAACAACTCGATGTGATCGTTTAAGCCCACATTGAAGCTTAACGGGGTCTCAACGATATCAACGTTCCCGGGATCGCGGTCGTAATTACTGTAAGCAACGCTGAACGTGAATTCTCCCCGCCGTAGTGTGGATCCATCGTAGATCGTAAACAATCCGGTTGGCCCACCTTCGGAACCACCGGTGCCTACCGCTGGCGATTGATTCCTGGGATCATTCTCCGACCTCAAAGTCTGAGCTGATACTGCGGCACACAGCACCAACGTAGCGAGCGCGACTATAAGCGCCCTGTTCGCGAGTCTCATCGCATTCCTCCTGCGAAATGAGTATAGTGTTTCCTGCTTAGAGTGCCGCCGTCCAACAAGACCCCTGCGTCATAGACCAGTGTCAATTACCTTCTTGCGGATGCGGTGGCTCCAGCTACATGTTGTCAAACAAACGACTTGCCGCCTCACGACCACCAAGGCCTCAAAGCGGAGCGGGAAAGCCCGATAGGTGGTCCTCGCTTAACTGCGAAGCGCTCATTACTTCTGGCTCTTTCCCCGCATTTAGTTGCGCAACAGATAACGTTACACAACTTGATGTCAAATATTTAGCACGCGAATCAGTTAGACAGATCTACAAAATCATACCGCTGGTCCGAGTGCTAAATCATGCCAGACCATACTCTACCTTTTGGTGGAAATCAAGACCTTTTCACGACTTAGCGCCAATTTAGTTTATGTTTTTTCCGTCACGCGTAGAAGCCCCGCATGCGAGTATCGTAGGCCACGCGGTCTATCGCCAACATATAAGCTGCGGTCCTTGTGTCCACAGAATGCAGGTCTGCATAACGACAAAGATCGTTAAAGCTGGCGACCATTGTGTCTTGAAGTCTTTGGTTAACAACGTCCTCGCGCCAGAAGTATCCCATCCTGTCCTGGACCCATTCGAAATACGATACGGTCACTCCACCGGCATTTGCCAGGATGTCAGGTATCACGAAGATTCCATTCTGATGCAAGATCTGGTCCGCCTTGGCGGTAGTTGGTCCGTTGGCTCCCTCGGCCAGCACTTTGCACTTAATTCTATCGGCGTTTCGTGAGTTAATCTGGTTCTCAGTAGCCGCCGGAACCAACACATCGCATTCTAATTCAAGAAGTTCCTGATTCGTTACAGTCTCCACACCCCCGTAACCTTCGAATGACCTGGTGGCCTCAAGGTGCTTGAGAGCCGCCGGAATGTCGATTCCGTTGGGGTTATAGATTCCGCAGTGAATGTCCGATATCCCTACAACCTTGTACCCGAACTCATGCAACAGTTGGGCAGCTATTCCTCCGACGTTTCCCGACCCTTGAACTACGACGCGAGTCTCTTCTGGGGCCATTTCGAACTTGCGGATTGCTTCGTTAACCACGAACAGAATCCCTCGTCCCGTGGCTTCGCGTCTCCCGGAAGACCCTCCTAGATCAATCGGCTTCCCCGTAACTACAGCAGTAACCGTATGGCGAGCGTGCATGGAATAGGTATCCATGATCCAAGCCATTGTCTGTTCGTTCGTATTCATATCAGGCGCCGGCACATCTTTTTCTGGCCCAATGAAGTCGAGCAATTCCGCCGCATACCGACGAGTCATCCGCTCGAGTTCACCTATAGACATCTGCTGAGGGTCGCAAATAATCCCGCCTTTGGCCCCGCCAAAGGGAACGTTGACAACAGCGCACTTCCAGGTCATCCAGGCTGCCAGCGCACGAACCTCGTCGAGAGACACATCGGGAGCATAACGGATTCCGCCTTTGGCTGGGCCCCGGGCAAAATTGTGCTGGACGCGAAACCCTTCGAATACCTGGATTCGACCTGAGTCCATTCGGGTGGGAATGTAAACCTTGAGTTCCCGATTAGGTACCCGCATCACTGTATAAAGATCCGGATCCAGATCGAGCAACTGGGCGGCCCGGTCGAATCGTGACATCATTGATTCAAAAGGATTCTCTTCCTTTATTTCACGGATGTCGTCAGCATAGCTGGTGCTCTGCATAGTAGCCTCTCTCCAATTCTGTTTGACCTTCTAACTTCAAACCGTTGGTTATTCATTGCGAGGATTTGGTCCGGGTTGGGAGGGTGAATCGTGAACAACATCGACTGCTAAATCAAAGCGCGGGAGCCGCATCGACCATCAGCACCTCGTTCATCGCGCCACTCCGGAAACCTTGAAGGTCGAGCGTGACGTATTTAAAGCCCAACTTGCGAAAGCGACCCGCCAGTTCCTCAACTACCTCACGTCGTAGGACCAGATCCATCTCCACAGGAGCTATCTCGATACGAACAAGGTTGTCATGATGCCGGACGCGAAACTCCCGGAAGCCAAGTTCCCGAAGAATCTGTTCGCCGCGGTCTATGGTGGAAAGACGCTCGATCGTTACAGTGGTTCCATATGCGATTCGGGAGGAAAGGCAAGGACTCGCTGGGGTGTTCCAGGTCGGCAGGCCTGCGCGTCGGCTGAGCGCGCGAACCTCGTTCTTACTCAAGCCCACTTCTATAAGGGGACTTCGGACCAGGTGCTCTTCAGCCGCAACACGTCCCGGACGATGATCACCCACGTCATCAGTATTCGATCCATCAACGATGAAGGCTATTTCCCTTTCGCGTGCCAGTGCGCCAAGCTTTTCATACAACTCGGTCTTACAGAAATAGCACCGCTCAGAAGTATTCGCCAGATAAGAAGGATTTGCCAGTTCGCCAGTCTCAATGATTTCTCGCCGAAAGCCGAATAGCTCAGTGAGATTGGCGGCCAAAGTACGCTGGAGTGATGGCAGGCTCGCTGATTCGCCCGTCACGCAAAGAGCCTTGGCGCCGAGTTCCGAGTTTGCAACATACGCTACGAATGTACTGTCGACGCCTCCTGAGAAAGCGACGATGACTGAGGGCATTTCGCGAAAAAGACGTCGAAGCTCCTGTTCCTTTTCAAGGCATTCTGGCGATACATCTATCGCCAACTCTTCTTCGACAGGATCCTTTAAAACTCCCACGTCCTCTCACCTTCTCGCTTCAAGACAAGCACTTGCATAACTCAGCTAAAATGCAGGAATACGGTTTGGCATGTTATCGCATGCTTTAACGCAAGCGCAACCAGCCTACTAATCGCGCATCCAATAGGGTCATGAAGCGACCAACACTTGGACGGGTCTACTTTTTACATGTTAAGATCTACAACTCCCCAATTGCTTCGACTGGTGAATCCTCGGCTTTTACCGGCAGACGGGTCAATGGTTCTTCTTAATTGTCGCCTATGCCTGATCCTTGCCTCCCTGCTCGTACTAGGGTTTGCAGCCCCTGTACTGGGCCAGGTTGAAGATCCCTTTGGTGACCACGCGGCAGATCCCGTAAAGCTTTTCGAAAGAGGACAAGGTTACCACTCGCGCAGAGACTTTGAGCGCGCTCTCGAGTTTTACGAACAAGCAATTAAAGTCCGTCCTGAATTTCCCGAGGCCGAATTTCAACGTGGCAATGCGCTGGTGTCTCTCGGACGGTTCGAAGAAGGTGAAGTTGCATTTCGTCAGGCGATTCAACTTCGTAAAGAGTGGTCCCTTCCCTATGCCGCGCTGGGCGCACTACTGTTGCGTTTGGAGCGCGAAAGCGATGCCGAAACCGCATTGCGGCAAGCGCTAAAGCACGATGAAAAAAATGGCGTGGCCGCGAGACTTTTGGCGGATATTCGTCTTCGGGCAGGCGATCCTCGTCAGGCTCTCGAACTTGCGCTTTTGGCAACGGATGAGGGGGAGGTTCCCGCATCTGCATGGATAGTACGAGCAATGGCAGAGCGCGCGGTTGGCGACAAGGCCGCGGCCAAATCAAGCATCGATCGCGCTTTGCAAAGTGAACCGGACAATATCGCCGCTCTCATCGAGCGAGCCGAACTGCACCTGGTCGCTGGTGAGCTTTCAGAAGCGATCCGAGATCTAACCAAAGCCGCCCGGTTGCGTCCGGATGACAAGCATGTTGCTTCCCGTCTGGCCTTCGCACACGAAAAGTCGGGGAATATCGAAGAGGCCCAACGAATCGCCCTGGCGGCCGGCTTGTTGAAAGAAATACCAAAGACAGAGGACGGCGCCGCTACAGTTGTGGGCACGCCTGACGAGATTGAGGCAGCCAACAGTGACGATCCTGCCATCGCAAGGAAAGCCCTTGAAGGCTTACTCCAGAAGAACCAGAATAATCCCACACTACTGGCTAAACTTGGTGCTTCATATCGAATCGATGATCCGGCCCGCTCGCTCGAGTACTATCGGCGCGCGGTTGAGATCGAGCCCGCGAATCCGGATCTGGCAACTGGTTATGCCGGAGCCCTTGTTAAGGCTCGTCGCTTTGAGGAGGCGGTTGTGATTCTACGCCGGGTGATCGCAGTGTCACCTGACAACTACGCCGCCCACTCCAATCTGGCTACAGCTCTCTATTCCTTAAAACGATTTGGAGAAGCTCTATCAGAGTATGAATGGTTGATGAGAGCCAGGCCGGATCTGGCGGTCATCCATTATTTCATTGCAACAGCGCACGATAATCTTGGAGAATACCAGGATGCTCTGGGTGCTTACGAAACCTTCCTGGCCCAGGCAGATGTGAGCAGTAATCAACTCGAGATCGAGAAAGTCAAATTACGGTTGCCGACCCTACGCAGGCAGGTCCAATTGAAAGAAGGCGTAAAACGGCGACGGCAGTGAAGTCCCGATCAAGGGACAAGATTGGAGATTGACACGGCCGAAATGAACCTTGCGATGCTACATAAGGGAATTTCAGTGACATTAAAAACCGCGCTATTGCTTATTACGGTTGGCGCCGGCCCCGCTCTCGGACAGGAGATCAATCAGTTCACGGCGCCGCCTCCTTTGCGAATCATTTCGCGCGAGGATCGAGCTCAGATTGATGGGACCAAAAATGCAAAGGCGCGAATCAAAAAAACAATTCAACTGGCTGAAGCCCAAATGAAGTTGGCAGAAAACCATACCAACAAACAAAATTACGATGCTGCCTCGGCGGCGCTTGGCATGTACCGCGGATTAATTGAAGACTCTCTGAAGTTTTTAAGCTCATTAAACCGGGAGAGCAACAAGACGCGCGATCTCTACAAACGCGTCGAATTGGCTTTGCGCTCCCACGCTCCCCGTTTCGTCTCGATTCGTAGAACCACTCCTGCCGAATACTCGATCTGGATAAAGGATATAGAGGACTTTGCCCGCTCAGGGCGTACAGAAGCGCTCAACTCTTTCTACGGCCACACTGTGGTTCGCGATGGAAAAGCCCGCGACGAAAAGACGACCGCTGAGCAATCCAAGGGTTCGACAGCTGCTGACTCAAAACAACCCCAATGAAATATTCGCGACGGCCAGCAATAGTACTGGCTCTGTTTATTACGTTGCTTAGCAACCCCGTAACTCACGGTCACCAGAGCCGCGAACATCTGACTCCCCAGGAAATCGATCTCGTTAAAGAAGCGCAGGCGCTCGACAAACGCATTGATGTCTTCGTCAAAGCTGCCAACCGCCGTGTGATTGCGATTAACGGCGCCGCCGATTCGCAGGTTGCGAAACAGCTAAAGAAGGATGCCGAGAGATGGGGGGAACTGCCTACAGGTTCTCGAGCTGAACTCGTGCGCGACATTGCACGGATCCTCGACGAGGCCATCACCAATATCGACGACGTAAGTGCCCGTGACGAGCGCAATCCGCTGATTCCTAAAGCGCTCCGCAGCCTGGGGGCAGAGACTATCAAGATCGTGAATCAACTCAAACACATGCAGGGTCAGGCCGGCAGCGACGCGGAAGTTGCCAGTTTCGAGGCGCTCTTTGAAAATGCCGAGTCGATCGTTGAAGCAGCTAACAAACTACCGCCTCCAGAGGAGAAAAAGAAAAAGCGGTAGAACCTCTTCACCAGCCCACCTTTTCCCTTCGTACCGATTTTCAGAGCGTGCTGCCGTCAAAAGCAAGCGTAACCTTCGTATCAGACTGATTGCCGAACATTGCTTTCGACCTGTTCGTAGAGTAGAAAGAGCAAGTCTGATGAAAGGAACCAATCAGCGAATGGACAGCAGATACTATCCCGGTGTAGAGGCTGACGTTACAAAACTTACTGCTGAACTGCGCAAGCTTTTCGACGAGAACTTCGAAGTGCAAACAATGCACATTTCAAATACGGTAGTCCTCCAGGCTCGCAAAACTAACACGCTACGCGAACTCACTGGACTCTCCGCTGCTTTGACGATCAAGATCACACCGGAAGCTGGTGGCACCCGCGTCGAGATCGGGATGCAGAAGTGGTTCGACAAGGCCGCAGTTGCTGCCGTAGCCCTTTTTCTTTCAGCCGGTCTACTTGTCGCGCTTCCGGCGCTCGGCGCTTACTGGCAGCACAAACTTACTGAGAACGCGTGGAAGGTCGTGGAAGACCACATAGCACAGAAAGCCGGTGGATACATTCCGCCGTTGCCGGGACGTTGCGGAACCTGCGGCGCCGCTAACACCGTTGGTTCTACATACTGCTCAACTTGCGGCGCTAATCTCCAAGTCGGTCGAACGTGCCCGTCGTGCGGCGCACCGCAGCGAGAGACTTCGGCCCGGTTTTGTAATCGTTGCGGCAAGACTTTAATCGGCCCCGGGTGAAAGCTGGTGACGTCTTCGCGTTAATCGTGTCGCAGCGCCTTTACGGGATCGATTCGAGCTGCTCGCGATGCTGGATAAAGAGCTGCGAGGATAGAAATGAAGAGTGCAAACAGAATTGCACCAATCGACAGGTAGGGTGGCAGGGAAAAGAAATCAACGTAAGCAGCTCCCTGAGGCTTAAGAATGAAGCGGTAAGCGAGGCGGTTCGCGAGACCATCAACTCCCCATGCCAGCAAAGTGCCGGCGATCCCTCCAGTAAGTCCAATCACAGCGGCCTCAAAAAAGAAGATGAGCTTGATCTCACGATCCTCAGCGCCAATAGCCTTCATGATGCCGATTTCACGCG
Organism: Pyrinomonadaceae bacterium; assembly: GCA_035512935.1. Classification (GTDB taxonomy): domain Bacteria; phylum Acidobacteriota; class Blastocatellia; order Pyrinomonadales; family Pyrinomonadaceae; genus PSRF01. The sequence goes on from DATKDA010000172.1 coordinate 48,333, forward strand.
TCCGCTCCAGAATCGACATGATCATCGTGTTGGCAATGCCGAATGAAGCCACCAGCAGCGAGATCCCGCCAAGCAAGCCGAGGGCGGAATCGATGATTAAGAATAAAGTGCGAATCTGGTCCAACTGATCGACAATCGAGAAACTGCCGAATCCGGACGCCGTCAAACGCTCACGCACAGAAGCTAAAGCCACGGGATCGGTCACCCGCACAACAGCCGAGTCGTAGCCCTCTGAATCCAGTTCCGCGAGTGCCCCTGACTCGCGAGCCAGCCGCAAGGCTACCTGACTTACAGGGCTGCGGTGTTCGAGGGTCCAGTCTCGAGCAGTTCTCTGCGGGATATAAATTGCAGCCGCCGGCATTAAACCACGGAGGCCACCTTGCCCAGGTCCGTCCTTAACTTCGCTATTAAGGACTCCTACGATCGTGAAGGTGCGGGCCACGAGACCGGCAGCATTCGATTCGTCTGGCCCTTCGTCGCCGAGCGGTATGCCAAAGAAGTTATCCGGCATTTCCGCAGGTTCACTCTCCGCCTCCTCTTTAGAGGATGGGGCCAAAAACTCGAGCGACGCGCCGATTGCCTCTGTCGGCGCCTCGTAACCGAGGTCGCGAATGAAACGTTCACTAACCACGGCTTCGCCGGCCGTGGCCGAGCTAATCATTCGCCCTGCAATGAACTCCTGAAACCTTGAAGACAGGTTGGGCACGGAGGCGCCGCTGACAGACTGCGTCAAGACGCGATCGTTTGCGCGTACATAAACGATGAAACCAATATTTGGCTCTACGTAAGCGACCCCGGGAATCTGACTGATCTCAGAAATCGCCGCGTCATCGAGGATGCGGGTGGGGGGCACGTTAGAGCGCCCTCTCCCCTCACGCCTTTCTCCCGCACTGCCAGGTCCCCTTCCACCTTCGAAACCGATTGACGCTAGGCTGCTCAAGCTGCGGCCGAACACTCTGATCTCATTGAAAAGGTCGAGCGCCTTGAATCGAGCTAGCATGTTGCGTTGCAAACCCAGCCCAAACGACACCATCGTCACAATCACTGCTACGCCCACGATCACACCCATGGTTGTAAGAATTGCGCGCAGTTTTGCTTGTCGGAGATTACGGAGTGCGAGGTAGAGGATATCGAAGAAACTCATAATGCGGCGGCACTCTCTAATTCAGCATTGCCCAACGCCTCTGAAGCAGGTGCAGTTGTTCCTTTACCTGTTCGAGGTCTTCAGTTTTCTCGGCCAACTGCACGTAGCGTTGAGTAGCACCAATGGCTTCCGGCAAGCGACCGAGTTGGGCCAGAAGCGCGCCGCGATCGCGATATTCGCTAAGCGCGTCTGGAAGCAGAATCAGTATCCGATCGACTGCACTGAGTGCCTGACGATAAAGTTTTGCTCGGGTATAGATGGCTTTCAGGTTGGTCAGCAGTCGCACAAGGATATCCTTTGTCGTCGAGACGCGGAGGTGTTCATCAATAAGCTCTACCCTACCACCAAAAACCTGATCGAGGCGCGTCTGGCAATCATTGCGGTCGATCATTTTCCCATAGAACGGGTCGACCAGGGCTGAATCCACTGAGTTCTCTTCACGAGCTCGGACTATAAAGTGGCCGGGCAACCCCACGCCTTCGGCATAGATGCCTGCACGCCGTCCAACTTCGATGTAGACAATTGAAAGCGTGATTGGAATCCCTCTACGCCGATCCAGCACATCACTCAAAAAGCTATTCCGGGGATCATAATAGTGTTGTTCATTCCCAAGAAATCCCTGCTCCTCGAAAAAGAACCGATTAAAAGCTTCTACTGCCCTTCCGGATGCAGCCCGGACGTGTTGGCGGCCCATTTCACCCATCCGATCGAGCTGAGATAAATAATGGGCGACCTCAATTCGCGGTTCATCTTCGGCCGCCACAAGAAGGGCTGCGGTGGCAAGGTCGATCGTCTTAGAGTGACCGCCAGCGAGGTCGGCAAAGCGACGTCTAATCCGTTCTGCATGAACTTTTGTTTCGGGTCTCATGGTTCAACAATAAATTATTGGCTGCTCATTAATCCGAGAATATGTGATAGACCGCATCTGTGGTCCAATCTGCCAGACTTTGGGTGACGACATTCGCGCCCGCGAGCCGCAATTCGGCTTCAGTGACGGTGTTTGTTACACCCAAAGTCTTCATCCCGGCTGCCAGGCCAGATCTAATACCGGGTGGCGAGTCTTCAATGACCAGGCACTCATTCGAGAGTAGCGGCAAGAGTCGCTTTGCCTGTCGACTTTGATTGAGTCTGGTTAGGGCCTGCTGGTAACAATCCGGCGCCGGTTTACACACGCTGACATCTTCAGCGCTAATAATTACTGAAAACAGGTGATCGAGCCGCGCCCGCTCGAGAACATAATCAATCTCCATTCGCCGAGCCATACTCACAAGCCCAATTGAGTAGCGTCGCGCCGCTGCCTTCAAAAATGTCACGACGCCTGGAAAGAGTGGCAGTTCGTCTGCAATCAGACTGCGATGGATTTCCGACTTAGCCTCGATAATTCTGATGCTCGTCTCCTCAGTTAGCGGGCCGCCTGCTTGCTCGAATATATTAAGGACGAATCTGGCGTCATCCAGCCCTAGAGCGCCATAGTACTGCTCCTCGGTCAAGCTGATGCCGTATTCGCTCAGGACCTCAACGTAAGCCTGGAATTGGATCGGTTCATCATTGATGATGACACCGTTAAAGTCGAAGAAGATTGCCTGAATCATGAGAGCTCAAAAGGTAACCGGGATCCGTGTCTGCATCACACTTGCGACTACGGATGAATCTGGGGCGTTGGTGTCGATCCGGCGGTCAACAAACGCTGGTTCTGTTCCTCAAACAGTTTGGGCAACCGTTCGCTCTCCAAGACGTCGAGACGCCGTAAGACTTCGGTGAGCGACAACTCATTTTTGAGATTTACCTGATAGTCAAGGTCCGCCCGCAAGCGATCTTTTTCGCCTTGCCGATTCTGCGACATCATGATGATTGGCGCCTGCATTCCGGCAATTACCGCGAGCACAAGGTTCAGCATCTGATACGGTGAAGGGTCAAAACTGTACATGAGAATATAAGAGTTGAGCACAATCCAAAAGATAATCAGAGCTATTGAGGCCCCGATGAACTTCCAACTACCCCCAAACTCGGCAATCAGATCGGCTGCCCGATCCGCAATCGTTAACCGCGCCTGCTCTTCTTCGTTTACGTTTCTCGAGACACGCGATCGCAACAGCTCATCGGTCCGCCTCAATCGATCAGTCAAAGCGCCCAACATTTCGAGCGCAACATCGGGATTCGATCGAACGAAAGTCAGAAATGCCTCGCGAGAGAGAACTGCGAGGCGAGCATCATCAATCACGCGTGCGTCGGCTGAGCGTTGACGCCCGTCAATGAGAGCCATCTCACCAAAGAAATCGCCCTGGGCAAGGTCCGCGAGTGTAATCTCTTTGCCATCGTCGTCCTTAATACTGATGCGAATTAAGCCGCTTTCGATTAGATACATTGCGTCGCCCGAATCTCCCAGGTGAAACAGTTGGGTGGCGCCAGGCACGTTCCTGAAGGTTAGCAAGCGACGCAACTCAATAGCGGCCTTATCATCAAGCGAGGCAAAAAGCGGTACTGAACGAAGGGCCTCGAGGGTCATTTCATTAGCGGGATCATCCATCGCGAATTACCTCCACAACAAGAATAGGGGACTCGAAGGTCTCAGGCCTGTTCTCCGGCCCCCTCGACAACGCGTCCATCTTTCATCAAGACAAACCGATCGGCAAAACTGACCGCAAGTTCATGGTCGTGAGTTACCATCACTATCGTCAGTGAGTCGCGACTTACCATCTCGCGCAATAGACCAAGCAGTTCGTGAGCGCGGGTTGAATCCAGATTCCCGGTTGGCTCGTCAGCGAGCAGAACCTTTGGATTGTTTGCCAGTGCGCGGGCGATCGCAACTCGCTGCTGCTCGCCCCCGGAAAGTTCCGTGGGACGGTGACTCAGCCTTTCTGCAAGTCCCACTCGTCCGAGCAATTCATCAGCGCGCCGGCGCCTTTGGGTACCTCTCAATCCACCAAAAGCCAGGGCCAGTCGCACATTCTCAGCCGCTGACATCGTGGGAATCAGGTTAAAGTTCTGAAAGATCATGCCAACGGAAAAACGGCGATACCGCGCCATCTCCTTCTTGTCCCGCAGCCCCAGTGCTGTGTTGTTGTAGAAAACCTCACCCTCAGTTGGATGGTCCAGACCGCCAAGTATATTTAGCAGAGTTGACTTACCTGAGCCTGACGTTCCCTGAATGGCAACAAATTCACCCTCGCTGATAGCAAGCGAGACCGTATCGAGCGCAACCACGCTTGTGCTTCCCATCTTGTAGATCTTTGAAATTTCGCGTGCTTCAAGGAGTAGTGGCATGAATGAAAAGGGTGGCCTCAGTTCCGCGCTTTCCGCAAGTCGGTCGCGTGTCAGGCAGCAGTGGATCTTCCCATCACAGGAGCTTTGGTTCTTCCAATTCGCCAAAGAGCAAAGCGCTCTTCCGCGAACCCTTTTAGAGGCATCTCGAAGGCTGTAACTTCAACGTCACGCTCGAGAGAGCTGAGTAGGGAACGCACATCGGGATCGTCATAAACAGCTCCAGAAATTACGACGTCGCTTCCGGTCGACAAACTCTCGAGTCGCGCCGCGATATTTACAGTTGATCCAAAATAATCAAGCCGGTCGTTCAGAGTGACGGCAATACATGGACCAACATGAATGCCGGCCTTTAGAGTGAGCGGCATCACCCCCTCAAGCGGTGAAGCAAGTCTTTTTTGTGCATCCAGAGTCGCTTTTAGCGCTGAAGCTGAATTTCTGAATACAGCCATGACGGCATCGCCAATAGTTTTCACCAATGCCCCATCCGCCTCGACAATCGCATTCTTGAGCACATCAAAGTGGCTCATCACGCGACCGAAAGCCGTGGCATCACCGATCTCCCTGTAAAGCTTGGTTGAGTTTCGGAGATCAGTGAAAAGAACGGTCAGCGTGCCCACGGAGATCTGCTCTCCCGGTCTTAGTGCCTCGGTGGAGAAAAGATCTCTGAAGACCTGGAGAGCGGTTATTTCCGCCGCAGTGGCAGCTTGATCACTCCAAGCCAATCGCTCAAGAAAAACCAACTGCTCGTCCTTTGTCGTATTATGAAGTTCAAGATCTACGCAGCCGGCGAGATCCAATTCTTCACTGGCCCAACCTCCTTCGGAGATCTCAATCGCGGCGGTAGGCGCACCCGCTGGGGAGACGACCACCGCCAACTCTCCAGCTAATTGATGGGCTCGCAGACGGTATTTTCCTTCCTCAAGCGGTAATTGCAGCCTTCGGGTCGTTTTTGCTGCCAACAATTGCTGGAGAACAATGTGTGGTGTTTTCTGTGGACTTCCAACGCAGTAATCTTTGATTTCCACGCTTCGTATGGATGCATTGGGAGCGAAGGTAACTTCGACAAAACGATCGAAACTAACTGTGAAATCTATTTGACAGGTATCGCAGTGGGATCGAGAGTTGATGTCGTGCAAAGACGTGCCTCTTTCCTGGGGGCCACGACAAAGTGGACAGATAAGATCCCATTGCAAGTCAAGCAGACCGATCCGCGTAGCGCGCAAGCAAGCTTCGAGGACAGCACGGCGTTGAAGCCGCCCTTCGTCTGCCAGGGCATAGGGGCGTATGCGTGCGAGAAGAAAATCCGGGGCATGTTGGATAAAGGTAATAAGACTCTCGGCCACCGGTGGATCAGTTCCGTCGTTCACGAGCTTCTCTTTCAAGCTCTCCAGCCTGCTGCGAGTATTTTCGGACAAATGCGGGACAGACTGATCTTTACTGATTGAATGCTGGCTTACCGCCAGTTGATCGTAGCGCTTGAAGGCTTCACCAAACCGGCGCGCACTGATAAGCCCAAACTGAAGCGGAATTGCAATCAGACCGAGTGGCGACTTCGGTCTGGCTTAGAGCTGATAGCTAAGTCTGGTCCCGCCGTTATGAGCGGACAGCTTAGCTTCCACTCTCAATTCTTCAATCGGGCCGCGGCTGTAGGTCCTCAAGACACCAAAACGGGAAGGTCGGACCCATTCAAAAGGCTGCTCTTCCGCTCTTCCCACTCGACAGATAGGCCCATTGTCGAAAGGCGTAAAAGGCGACGGGCATTACGCGATCGCCGGTGCCTTGCCTTCTCGTGCGGAACGCTGACCGCAGGAACACGGATGTCGTGATTAAAGCGGTTTGTATCCGATACGAACGGCCATAACTGCTCGGGCGTCGCTTGCAGGTCGTATTGCCAACTATAGTGGAATTCGCGGTAGGACATCTGAAAACAATGTCGTCCAGAGTCGTCGACGAGTAACCAAACCTAGCTTGAGCGACAGGGCTGTTCAGACCTCTTTGTACTCTGAGTCGACGTCTTCGTCGGATGAGGCAACGCGATAGTTTCTCGATTGCAACTGTTTGGTGATTAAGAGATCTTCCTTCGTCTTCAAAAGGTCGGCTCGGTTGTAGACTGACAGTTCAAAATTGTATCCGTGGGTTATCGCATCTTTTGGGCACGCTTCGACACAGTAGCCGCAGAAAATGCAGCGACCGTAATCGATGTTGTAGACCTCGGCGTAACGTTCGTCTACGCCAATCCGTTGATCGGGGGGACGCGGGTCATCCCTGGCCACAATATAGATGCACTCCGATGGACAGGCCGCGGCGCAGAGGAAACAGGCCACGCACTTTTCTCGTCCCAACTCGTCTACGTGCAACAAATGCATACCACGATAGCGAGGCTGCACAGTTACCGGGTCGTCAGGGTATTCAACGGTCCGTTTCCGCTTTGGAATATAGGAGAGCGTGACGCTCATTCCCGTGATGAGCGCGCGCGTCGATTCGATTACTTCGCGGATAATGGACATAACTTTTACTTAGTTCCCTTTCCTGGTTCTAGTTACTAAATTGCTCAGCATGGTTTCCTAACGTAGCTGAGCAACTTCGGAACTTATCGCCTGCCACCTTCCTTCCCGCCACACAAACTTGTCGGTGAAGCGATAGAGGAGCTCCTGGTTCTGAATTCTCAATTTTAGAACGCCATCCAAAGTAGCGCGGTCCCCTTTGAGACTGACCTTCAAGTCTTGAAATTCCCAACTCTGAATCATTGTGTCGCGCTCAATCGTTCTGATGTATTCGGCTTTCCCCTGAGGCTTACCATCCTCTACTCTCCCGACGTAGTCATCGGCGAGGATTCTAGCCAATGCCTTCTTGTCAGCGTTGATGTTGGCCACTGTCCACTCATGTTCCAATTCTTTGAGCTGGGCCAACACCTGCGCCTCATCATCTGGAGGCAAGGCAGGGTCTTCTTCATCCTCATTTGTATCCGGAATCTCAGCGGTCTCGGAAGGCACATTGGCGTTAGCGTTTGTATTCTCAACCTGGCTTTGCCCCACGTTAACATTAGAGGGCGAAGGAGTGTTGTTGTTAGCGGCATTTTCGATCCAACGGGGCACAAGCAAAGCGCCCGCGATCCCTAATCCGATGATGGCCATAAAGAGAATCGCTAGAATGCCAACAACCCAGGGCCACACCTTTCGCTTCTCTCGGGTGCTTGGTGGAACGTGCGAAGGCGGTGTGTAGGCAGGACCAGTCCATTCACTTGCACGGTAGGATTCGGTGCGCGGCGGTTCGTTACTTCCTGATCCTGATACGGCTCCAGTCTGGGTTTCAGCACCTGTGCCAACCGGCACGAGCGGAGTCCCATCATCGATGCAGAAACTCAGGTTCTCCTCAGTAAAGGTTCGATTGCATGTAGGGCAACGTTTCATTACTTCTCAGTCAGGCTGGCGCCTACTTCACGTCAAGGCCAACTTTCTTGATTACGTTAAACGATCTCGGTCTGACTAAAGAAATACGAGATCTCGATGGTCGCGTTCTCTTCCGAATCAGAACCATGAACCGCGTTTTCTCCCACGGAGGCGCCAAACTCCTTTCGCAGGGTCCCGTCTTCAGCTTTTGCCGGATCCGTCGCGCCCATAAGATCGCGCCAAGCTTTGACAGCGCCATTCTTCTCCAGGACCATCACCAAACAAGGCCCGCTTGACATAAATTCAGTGAGGCCGGCAAAGAACGGTCGCTCTCGATGAATTTCGTAGAAGCCCTCAGCCTCCTTCATCGTCATGTGAATCAGCTTTAGTGCGCGCAGCTTAAAGCCGTCATCCAGAATACGTTGAATTATGTAGCCTGTCTTTCCGGCCCGGACGGCGTCGGGCTTGATAATCCCAAAGGTCAGATTGCCTGTCTGTTCAGCCATTCGTCTCCTATTCCGTTCATGTATTTGAGTCCTGACCAGCCTAGCCGCTGGCCCGTGCGCCAAGGGCTTCTTTCATCGCCGCTCCGATATCCGCGGGGGATTTAACAACGTGAATGCCGGCCTCTTCGAGGGCCTTCATCTTTTCCGCAGCAGTTCCCTTTCCGCCGGCAATGATGGCGCCCGCATGGCCCATGCGACGCCCGGGGGGCGCTGTCTGGCCAGCGATGAATGCGACTATAGGTTTCCTCACGTTATCTCGGGCAAATGCTGCCGCCTCTTCCTCTGCCGTCCCTCCGATTTCACCGATCATGACAATCCCATCAGTCTCGGCATCTTTCTCAAAAAGGGCAAGCGCGTCAACATGGCTAGTCCCGACAATCGGATCTCCACCGATGCCGATTGCTGTTGACTGACCCAAGCCCAAAGCAGTCAGTTGGCCAACCGCTTCATAGGTTAAGGTTCCCGAGCGTGAAACTACGCCAACTCGACCTTCGCGATGTATGTGTCCCGGCATAATCCCTATCTTGCATTTCCCTGGAGAAATAATGCCGGGACAGTTTGGACCAATCAGCCGAGTAGATTTGTCGCTCAGGTAGTTTTTTACTTTTACCATGTCCAGTGTCGGGATACCCTCGGTAATGCAGACCACAAGTGCGATTTCCGCGTCGGCAGCTTCCATGATCGCATCGGCTGCGAAAGCCGGAGGAACGTAGATCACTGTCGCGTTCGCCCCCACGTCCTTAACTGCATCAGCAACCGTGTTAAAGACGGGAATGTCCTCGTGTTTTGTTCCGCCTTTTCCCGGTGTCACTCCACCAACAACATTGGTTCCATACTCGACCATTTGCTTTGTGTGAAACGTGCCTTCTTTTCCGGTAATTCCCTGCACCACAAGGCGCGTGGTCTTGTCTACGAGAACACTCACTCGATTGGCTCCTTAAGATTAAGATGCGCTGAGTAACGCACCGGGACAGAATCCAGCAATATCCCGGAAAATCAGCAGTCTGATTGAAATCAAAAGTATAGCTGACCCTGGGACTAGAGAGCTAATCAGCATCAAAGAAGTTCCGACTCCTGGCCATAGGAAGGAACGTCGACCTCCCAACCAAGGTTGCGGGCGATACGATCAGCCAGAGCCTCAGCCGCAGCAGGCTCGCCGTGAGTTATAAAGGTACGACGTGGCGCCGAAGGCATTCCCTCGAGCCACCTCAAAATATCCTTCCAGTCAGCATGCGCGGAAAATCCGCCAATGCGTTCGACGCGGCATCGAACCGGAATCCATTCGCGAAAAATCTTGATCTCGGATTCACCATCCAGCACGCGCCGCCCACGGGTCCCGGCCGCCTGAAAGCCAACAAATACTAAGGTCGCATCCGGATCTGGAAGCACTCGGACTGCATGATGGAGCACGCGGCCGCCTGTCATCATCCCAGACGCGCTAATGATCACACGCGCTCCGCGCGCCTTGCTCAGGCGTTTCGACTCGGCTCGGGAGGAACACGCGGCCATCGCTTTGGTGCGCAGCGGATGCCGCTGTTTAGCCTGCACCGACAGATAATCGGCGTCATGTTCTTCGCGGCGATTGGTATAAGCCACTGTCGCAGCTGCCGCCATCGGTGAATCTACACACACAGGAATAATTGGGATCTTCTTTTCGTCCTCGAGCTCCCGGATCAAATAGACGATCTCCTGCGTCCGCCCAACAGCAAATGCGGGAATCAGCACAACACTGTCGCGCTTCGCCGCCTCATTGATAATCCGGGCTAGCGTCTCCTTTGGCGGTTCAGCTTCATGCAGTCGGTCTCCATACGTTGACTCGACGACGAGGTAATCACACGCCGGAGGGGGGACGGGATCGTTTATGATGGGCTGATCATAGCGGCCCAGATCTCCCGAGAAAAGTATCCGTCGTCCTGTTCCGTCATGGCCGGCAGTCTCGAGGTCCAGATGAACCATGCTCGAGCCAAGAATATGACCCGAGATATGAAACGCGGCTGTTATTCCTTTGGCGGCTTTCACGGGCTCGCCCGTATTCGCGATCGGCTTGAGCAGATCGAGAGTTCTACGCGCATCCTTCTCATCGTAGAGAGGTAGAGCAGGGTCATGCCGCGTAAGCTTGTGGCGATTCAGGTAACTGGCCTCTTCCTCCTGCAAGCGCGCTGCATCCGGCAACATGATCTTCAATAGGTCCGCGGTCCCGCGCGAGCAATAGATTGGTCCATTAAAGCCCTGTTTGACGAGGCGCGGAAGATACCCCGTGTGATCGATGTGGGCGTGCGTGATCAATACTGAGTTGAGTTTACTCGGATCGAAAGGTGGCGGTTCCCAATTTAACTGGCGCAGTTCCTTTAGCCCCTGAAACATGCCGCAATCGACAAGGACGCGCGAACTTTCACTGTGAATCAGGTACTTGGATCCCGTGACAGTGCCCGCGCCACCCCAGAATGAAATGGTCGCCATTGGACCTCCTCGTGCCATCAGGCAGTTGCCTGATCGGTAGCTGGATTGAAGACCGATTGGTTTCTGACTCTGGCGTAGCCAAAAAAGATGAGACCGGCTGGAATCAATAGGGCGAGATTTCGCAGCGCAGTGTTGACCCCTAACTGACTGCCAATGATTCTCCCAAAGCATCCGCACTCAAGCGGTTCGCCATTCAGGACATATACATAGTAAAGAGCGTAACCGGCAAACCCCATCAACAGCACCGCCGCCGCAACAGCGCCTGTCCGTACCGTGCGGGGAACAACGAGCAAGATCACGATCAGGAATTCCACAGAGATTACGGCGACCGTGGCGGGCCAGGTCCAGCGTTCGTAGTCCAACCCAGATGAGCTGAGTAGTTCCGCAACGTTTCCAGCAAAGGTTGAGACAACGAAAAGTTTTGCAACTGCGGTGAAAATGAAAAGCGCTACGAGCACTAAGCGGCTAACCTGCACAAGCCACCACCACAGAAGTGAATACTTTTTCATTGGTTAAGAAGTCAGGTTTCCTACGCCGCGAGAGCAACGACCTTTTCTGCCGCGTCCTTCATTCCAGTTGCTACAGTGAAATTCAATCCCGAGTCGCGAATGACGCGCTGCCCTTCCTCGACATTGGTCCCTTCAAGCCGAACAACAACCGGTACTTCAACGCCGAGGTTTCGGGCCGCTTCTACCACCCCGCGCGCGACCATGTCGCAACGAACAATCCCGCCGAAGATATTGATCAAGACCGCCTCTACGTGTTCGTCAGCCAGTAGAATACGGAAGGCCGCTTCGACGCGTTCCTGCGAAGCGCCGCCACCGACATCGAGAAAGTTAGCAGGCTCACCGCCGGCCAGCTTGATAATGTCCATCGTGGCCATCGCCAACCCCGCCCCGTTCACCATGCAGGCAATGTTGCCGTCAAGCTTGATGTAGTTGAGGTCGAACTTCGAAGCCTCGATCTCGAGCGGTTCCTCCTCGTTCAGATCCCGTAGATCGAGAAATTCTTTGTGACGAAAGAGCGCGTTGTCATCGAAGTTAACTTTTGCATCAAGAGCCACCAGGCGATTGTCACGAGTTAAGAGGAAGGGATTGATCTCCATTAGCGATGCGTCCATCTGCTCGTAGGCCTTATATAGTGCCTGCATAAACTTCACCGCCTGACCGATCAACTGACCGGGAATCCCAAGTCCAAAGGCCAACTTGCGTGCTTGGAAAGGTTGAAAGCCGACTGCCGGATCAACTACTTCTTTAAGTATCTTTTCCGGAGTGCTTGCCGCAACTTCTTCGATATCCATTCCGCCCGCTGCTGATGCCATAAAAACCGGACGGCTAGAAGCGCGATCGAGCACGATACCTAAATAGAACTCCTTATCAATCGGCAATCCTTCTTCAATTAATAGCACGCGGACTTCTCTGCCGTCGGGCCCGGTTTGATGGGTAACCAATTTCATTCCCAGCATCTGTCGGGCGATATCCTGGGCCTCGTCGGCGCTACGCGCGACTTTGACGCCACCCCCTTTGCCGCGCCCACCGGCATGAATCTGGGCCTTAACTACAACGACATCCGTAGCAAGCTCCTTCGCCGCGTGATATGCCTCTTCCGGTGAGCGCGCCACCAGTCCGCGCGGCACTGTAACACCAAATTTCTTTAGTAACTCTTTTCCCTGGTACTCGTGGATTTTCATGGATTAGCCTCAGGTGCAGAGCGCGGCGCGTCATGCGCGGCCCTGTGGTTTTGTATGGAGCGCAACGAGTGTAGCGGCAGGCCAGAGATGACTGCAACCCGCTGGAACCGGGAATTTTTGCTATGATCTCCGAAAGATATTAGGCGATGCAGAACGAATGGAGAAACGCCATGAGCGAAATCACTGTAACGTCTCACCACAATTTGCAGAATGAAGTTGCATATGGTGAGGGGCAGACTCTTGTGACCGATGAACCGACCAGTGCGGGCGGCGACGATGCAGGTCCAGATCCCTACACGTTGCTGCTGGCTGCACTTGGCAGTTGCATTTCGATGACGATTAATCTCTACGCACGACGGAAAGGCTGGCCGGTCGATCGCGTAAAAGTTAAGCTGCGTCAGAATCGTGTTCACGCCGAGGACTGCAAGGACTGCGAGCGCACAAAGGAGGGATTTGTGCATCGAATCGAACGGTCAGTCTCGATTGAGGGCGATCTAACTGAAGAACAGCACGCGCGGTTGCAGGAGATTGCGCGAAAGTGTCCGGTACATAAGACGTTGACTTCAGAGATTGTGATTGCGGACTTGGCCGAACCGGCAACGTAGCGCATGCTGTCCAGCTTGCGCTGGATCGATAACGAAGCTGTCAACTGGAAGCTGAAGGTCCGGGTTAAGTCGTCAGCCGGAGTCTCGAGGGTTCGGGTAAGACTTGATCTTACGCAACCTTAACCGCCACTTTGCGCCACAGAAAAAGGGCTTTCAATCTAACGATTGAAAGCCCTCAACTTTGGTCGGGACGACTGGATTCGAACCAGCGACCTCACGCACCCCAAGCGTGCGCGCTACCAGGCTGCGCCACGTCCCGTCACTGGCCTCAAGTATCTTCGCAAATCGGTAATTGTCAAATCGGAGCGGCTATCCCTGGTGAGGGCGGTTTTTCGTCTCTTGCTCCAATAGTGAAAGTAGTTCACGCAACTCGGAAGCTAATCGCCGCAACGCTCGTCGATCGTCTTCGGTTCTTGCTTTACCATCGGCGGGAAACCCAACCATCTTGATACCCGAGTCCGAACTCACCTCAACTGCGGGCTGAGCGTATGCCTCTGAATTTTCCGCAGTCACGATCTTCAGCTTTCCACCGCCACGCAACTCGTTTGTGAGCCTCTTCTTTGCGCCAGCTATGGTGTACTGATCTTCGTAGAGCAGTTCCTTGATCCTAAGTGCCATCTCGACGTCGCGACGCCGGTACACGCGCTGGCCGGCACGATTCTTTTGAGGCGCAAGCATCGGGAACTCCGACTCCCAATATCGCAAAACATGCGCCTGAACACCTGCGAGTTCGCAAACTTCACCGATCTTAAAAAAGAGCTTTTCTGGTATCGCAACGGCCGGTGGGCTCATATCGTTGAAAGCCTCTTTGAAAGCACACTTGCTGCTTCAAGGATTGTTATGTTTGGCGAGTCTGCCAGCAGCTTGGGAAGACGCGCGTCATGTTACCCGCGCAGCATTTCACGTGTCAATACTTATATTTAGCTCGTTTGAGTTAAAACCAAGTCTTAAAGGTAACATCTGAGCTTTTCCTCAGGCCCTGCCTGAACCCGCGCGAGCCGCAAGAGGGTTGGTGGACGGTATCTAGATGGCCAAGCTATAATCCCCAGCACTCAATGAGCAGCCAACTGGAGATCATTGCAAACAATGACCACGATCCCGACTGCCTTTCACCTCGCCTCGCGGCTCGATGAAATTGGCTTTTCAGATATTGTAAGTATTCGGAACCGCATCATGGAACTGCGCGCCGGCGGCGCGCCGGTTTACCAGTTCGAAGGCGGTGAGCCCTACATGAATACCCCCGATTTCATAAAGGCCGCAATGGTCAAAGCGCTCGAAGAGAATCACACTCGCTATGCCCCGTCTTCCGGAGTGCCCGAACTGCGCCTGGCGATCGCTGAAAAGCTTCGACGCAAGAACCGGATCCCCGTCACCGAAGAGAACGTGATTGTTGAGAACGGTGGTATGCAGGGTCTATTCGGCGCCTTTCAATCCGTGGTTAATCCACGTGACGAGGTACTGGTCTTCTCTCCCTACTGGACGCCGATTAAAGACCTAATAGCCCACTGCCAGGGCAAGACGGTTCTGGTTCCGACAGCCGAAGCTCGTAAGGATGGCTTTGAACAGACCTTGGCGCGTTATTGCACTGCGAGAACAAGAGCCATCTATTACAACACTCCGCAGAACCCCACCGGAGTAGTTCTCACCGCCCAGGAAGCAACCGCAGTATCGCGTTTTGTGAAGGAGCGCGATCTGATCGTGATCGCAGACGAGGCGTACGAAGACCTCGTGTACGATGGCGAGCATGTCTCGATCGCTTCACTTGACGGCATGTTGGAACGCACGATCACCTGCTTCACGCTCTCGAAGTCATTTGCCATGACGGGCTGGCGACTGGGCTACACAGTTGCCACTGAACCCTGGATGACGGGCATCCAAAAAACGACCCTCTACTCTTCAAACGGGGTCTCCACGCCTACGCAATGGGCAGCAATTGCGGCCTTCACTACCGAAACTGATTTTCTAAAAGAGAATCGTGCGTCCTATCAGCAACGAAGAAATCTCCTGTTAACAGGGCTGAATGAACTTAAACTATCATGCGAGCCGCCTGCAGGAGCCTTCTATGCCTTTCCCAATGTAAGCCGCATCAGCAGGGACAGCCGCAAAGCCGCTGAAATTCTGCTCGACCGCGCGCAGGTAGCTACGGTTCCGGGCATCGTCTTTGGTGAACATGGTGAAGGACATTTACGGTTCTCCTTCTCTACCACAATTGAAACGATTGAGGCCGGAATCGATTCGCTGCGCCGTAACCTCTGATGAAGATCACGCATGAAGCGCCGAAGGACGTACCGACTGATCCGGATTCCGGAGGCGAGTTTGACTTCATTGCGCTGGTTCGTCAGCAAGCAAGTCAAAGAATTGAAAGCGAATCTGCCACGGGGGTCACTCGCGGAATTGGAGATGATGCTGCCGTTGTCGAGCAGATTGCAGGACGAGAATCGGTAATCACAACTGACTTGTTGGTCGAAGGAATCGATTTCCGTCGCGATACTGGTACGCCGTTTCTGTTGGGCCACAAGGCGCTCGCCGTCTCCCTTTCCGATATTGCAGCGATGGGCGCACGACCAAGGTGGGCACTTCTCTCCGTCGGCGTTCCCCGGGAAGTTTGGGAATCCGATTTTCTAGAGCAGTTCTACGAAGGCTTTCTCTCACTGGCCGATCGTTACGACATAAAACTCATTGGGGGAGACACTTCCCGAACTCCGGAAAAGATTGTCATTGACTCGATTGTGATCGGGGAATGCGTTCGTGGGAAGTCGATTCCGCGTTCCGGAGCCAAACCCGGAGACCAGATTTTCTTATCGGGATCGCTGGGAGGCGCCGCAGCCGGGTTAAGACTACTTGAACACGGCGCTCGATTTGCCATGAACACAGCACCACAGGAAGAGCCCTCCCTCGCTGTAGACCTATTACTCCGCCGTCATCTTCAACCTGAGCCGCGAGTCGGTTGGGGGATGATCCTGGGTCAGGAGAGTCTCGCCACCGCGATGATTGATTTAAGCGACGGTCTGTCTTCAGACCTTAATCATCTTTGTAAGGAGAGTTGCGTTGGGGCGCTGGTTGAGTCGGCGCATTTGCCATTGGATCCATCTGTCACTGCTTTATCGGGGCGGCGAGCTCTTGACCCGCTGATGTTGGCTCTGCACGGTGGAGAAGACTTTGAACTACTGTTCACCGTAGCCCCCCAGAAGATCGCAAAGCTTCCCCGAAAGGTCGACGGTGTTACCGTCAGCCATATCGGAGAGGTAGTGCCGGCAACTGAAGGAGTTCAGATTCGCGAACGCTCTCACGTCTGGGATCTTGTTGCGGGCGGGTGGAATCATTTCCGCAAGGCAGCGAAAGAATAGAGGTCAGCACAGCTATGAACAGCAGTCAGAGCGGGATTCGTTTATCGAGACTCTTGGCAAAAAAGCTAACCCCATAATGTCCGACAAACATTTTGACGGAACCTTCCGCGACATCAAGCGCCGGCTAAATCAAGTGCTCGGAGGCTCTCGATAGATCCAGGCGCCAAGAATTGCTCCAAGTGTCATCGGAACAATTTCAAGCGCCATCAATTTCAGGAAGTGGGGCTTGTCCAGGAATGGCAAGGGCATCGACGCTATTGCTGGCAACGCCTCTACCGCCAACCACGCAAAGAGTCCGGCACAGATGGCAGTCTTGATACCGGGGCCGAAGCGAGGCCGAGCCGCCGCGTAGAAAAACACAGCGACGAAAGCTTTCCCAAAGTCGAAGGCGGCAAAGTAAGCGTATGCGGTGGGGTCTTCTCTGGACTCTATTCCGAGCCTCGCCATCGTGGTCAGGTAATCGCCCGAGAGGAGAGCGCCGTGAATCACCCCATCAGCTATGAAGTAGAGAATGCCAACAACAATCGTAGCCACGATAACCCGCGCGTAATTGATAGTCCCCATCTTCACCTCCAGTTATCAGTTATCCAGCTCAAAGTAGTGTATTTGTCCAGTTCGAAGTGGCGCATGTTGACCAGCTTGCGTTCCGGACATTAGTAAATATTCACCCTGAAACGAGCCTTCGTAGAATCGTGCTTCTTTGAATAGCTCGGGCAAGAGTTTTCGACGAGAACTCGTTCCAGGCTGAATTTAAGGCGATGCCACCGAACGCAAGCTGGACAACATGCGCCACGGTGTACTGGATACAAAAAACGTTAGCTTCGAGTTGCAATCACTTGGAGATACTCAGACTGCACATGGGTCGAACTATTAGTCCCCTCGTTGTTTTCCGACCAAAGCCGCTCTAAGTCCGCTCGCAATGCTGCCTGCTTGTAGTTATCAGCCGCGAGCGCTTCGAATGCGCGGTTGGTTGGTCCATAGTAGACGCGCCAGAACTCGACAACCTCCTCGGGCCCAAATGCAAAGTCAAATGAGATGAGGCGGCGGGTAATACTTATCTCGGAAGCTCCAGTTCCCAGTCTCTCTCGTACTACCTCCTCGTCGCCCCACTTCAAAGGCGAAGGCATATTCGTCGGCGGTGGCACATGCGTCGCAATGGTTTTAAACATCTTTCCCACGAATCCTCCGGGGGTCCAGTTTGCCAACGCGATTCGACCACCAGGGCGGCAGACACGAAGCAACTCCGCGGCGACTAGTTCGGGGCGCGGGGCAAACATTACTCCGAACATGCTAAGAACAACATCGAAGCTCGCATCGGCATATGGCAGTTGCTCAGCGTCGCCCTCGTCAAATTCTGCGCTCAGCCCTTCGGCCTCTGCCCGATAACGGGCTTGTTGAATCAGGTTGCCGGCAATATCAACACCGGTAACGACTGCGCCGGCGCGGGCGGCGGGCAGTGCCAAATTCCCAGTGCCACATGCAACATCAAGAACGCGTGTGCCGGGCTCAAGATTAAGACGTTGCACAAAGTCGACTGCGCCGGGTTCGTAGGATCTGGCGATCAAGGCGAAATCCCCCGCCATCCAGGTAGCCTTTAACCGTGCTTTCAGTGACTCGAAATCAGTAATAGCTGAACTCAAAATGCGATCCCTCCTTTAGCGTTTAGAAACTTTAAAGTCTATTGCCTCTATACCCATGCGAAATTTCGCGCTGCGAGGGATCACCGAGCCGCGAAATTCTGAACATCTTAATTAAGTCAGTTATTGAAGGTTCCCCAGCATGCGCCACGTTAAGCCCTTGCTTCAATCTCTTCTAAGAATCCGTTTATTACATGCAGGTACCGATCAGCCTCTTCTAGATGTGCCATGTGCGAACTCTCCTCAAAGATCTCCCATCTTGATTCTGCGATCCCTCGATGCACTGTATCAACGCTCGCCGGGGTGATCTCATCGTGCCGGCCCGACGTGATGATTGTAGGCAACGGTATTTCATTCAGCCGAGCCGCTACATCCCAATCCTTGAGGAAGCCTGTGGCACAAAATTCACTCGGCCCCCACATAGTGTGGTAGACCTCAGGGTTTCGCATGAGCTTCTCAAAGCTACGGTTCAAGCAATCGGGAAAAGGCTCGACTCGACATAGATGCCGACTGTAGAACACCATCATAGCTTCTTGATAAGCTGGGTTGTCTGTAGTGCCCGCTTCTTCATGGCGTCTTATCGTCTCTTGCACGTCGGGCGAGAGTTCGGTCAGAAGCCGTTGCATCTCCGCTGTGAGTTGCGGAATGCTTGCGGGGGCGCTCGCAAGTATCAAACTGGCTAGACCTGATGGCTGCGTCAGCGCGTATTCCATCGCCAGCATCCCGCCCCAGGAATGGCCAAACAGATGGAGTTCACTGAGCCCGAGAGCCTCCCGGACGGCACCGATCTCATCAAGAAAAAGGCCAACTGTCCACAACGATGGCGCATTAGGTTGATCGGAGTTACCGCACCCGAGTTGGTCGTAGAAGATGACCTCCCGTCCGGAACTGGCGATCATCTCCAAGGGCTCGAGATAATCATGGGCCACACCGGGGCCCCCGTGCAGGCACAGGAGTGGCAGTTTACCGGGGGCGCTGCGACTTCCAACGACTCGATACCAAACTTTATGGCCATGGAAGAGTATTGCTCCTTCCGCGGATCGGTTTGCATGACTCATCCTATATCTCCCATAAGTGCAGGTCTGCCTCTCCTTTCAGAACCTTCTGGGCCATCGTCACCTCAGTGGGCTTCAAACTGATTGGCCTGCTCCGGTGTAGGAACTCGCCCTCAAAGTGACAAGGTTAGGTATCGCGTGAGCCTCGCATTGTAACGCATCTCAGTTAGGCGCCGTATTCAGCCGGTCGTTTGACTGCAAATCAAACCTTACCTAGACTCTCACCGGCGCGCCTGGATTAGATCCCGGCGCGCAATTCTAATGGGGGTTTTATGCTTCGTCTCCACAACACGCTGACCGGCAAACTTGAGGAATTTAAACCACTCCGCGAGGGCGAAGCAAAGTTCTATTATTGTGGGCCAACCGTCTGGGACTATGGGCATATCGGCAATTTTCGTTCGGCTGTAGCCGCTGACATCCTCCGCCGTTACCTGAAATTCAAAGGCTTCAAGGTAACGCACGTGATGAACATCACCGACGTGGAGGACCGTATAATCGCCCACTCACAGAAGGCCGGTGTCAGCATCGACGAGTACACCGCGAAGTATATCGATGCCCTCTGGGAAGACTTCGACGCCCTGGGCTGCGACCGCCCCGATATCGTGCCACGAGCGACCCGTCACATTCCCGAGATGGTCCAGTTGATCGAGAAATTACTCGAGACCGGACACGCCTATCGTTCTGATGGTTCAATCTACTACCGCATCAGTTCATTTCCAGAGTATGGCAAACTTTCGAAGATAAACTTTGCAGGCAATATCGTTGGTGGCAGTGAGCGCATCGATACTGACCGCTATGAAAAGGAGGATGCGCGTGACTTTGCTCTCTGGAAGGAGCCCGGCAGTCCGGACGAACCGGCCTGGGACGCGTCAATCGGCCGCGGGCGACCTGGCTGGCACATCGAGTGCTCGGCCATGTCGATGAAGTACCTTGGCGAAACTTTTGACATACACGTCGGCGGCGTCGACTTAATCTTCCCTCATCACGAGAATGAGATTGCGCAAAGCGAAGGTGCAACCGGAAAGCCGTTTGTTCGTTACTGGCTTCACTTCGAACACCTGAAGGTGGATGGCCAGACAATGTCAAAGTCCAAAGGTAACTACTATACCTTTCGCGATCTCGCGGCAAAGGGCTTTTCGCCGGCCGCAGTCAGGTATTTTCTGCTGAGCGTTCCCTATCGAAAGCAACTGAACTTTAATTTTGAGGCTTTACGCGGCGCTGAGAAGACGGTCGAAGGCTTACAGGACTTCCGCCGGCGTCTCAGCGGAGCAAACGCAGAGCCCGGTTCTAATGAGAAGTTGCACGAGGCGACCCGCCGCGCCCTCGCTGAGTTCGAAGCCGGCATGGATGATGACCTCAACACTTCAATTGCGCTCGCCGCAATTCACAATCTGACGCGCGAGGTAAACACTGCTATCGCCCGGAAGCAGTTGCCCGCAGATAACAAGCGGGAATTGCTCGAATTGATCGAGCGTATTGACACGGTTCTCAATATCTTCGGCAATGATCAGGCCGAGATGCTCGACAGAGAGATTCAGACGTTAATCGACGAGCGGCAGGAAGCCCGGCGCCGTCGCGAATTTGCCCGCGCCGACGAGATACGCGACGAACTCTCCAACCGTGGCATAATTCTGGAAGACACAAAAGATGGCGTGCGCTGGAAGAGAAAGTAGGTTTTTTCTACGGTCTTTGCTCTTAGGTCTTGGTCTTTGTAAGTCGCGATCCAATTGAGAAAAGCAGAAGGACTTCCCGATTAGATCGGAAGGACTTAGAAAGTCTCGTCATCTTAAAGTGTCGGTTTAGCGGCTCTGATAATAGTCTATGA
Organism: Pyrinomonadaceae bacterium; assembly: GCA_035512935.1. Lineage (GTDB taxonomy): Bacteria > Acidobacteriota > Blastocatellia > Pyrinomonadales > Pyrinomonadaceae > PSRF01. The sequence continues at coordinate 69,255 of DATKDA010000172.1, forward strand.
TTACTCTTAAAACGATATCGTCCCTTGACGACATTCCAGAGGAACATCGCGAAAGCCCCATCGGGCGCCTCCTTGAATTCCACAATCTCGGCAGACCAAACGAAACTTATAATCAGGCGCAACTCCTGGTAGGAATGTGCATGGACAATCGGAAGCACCTGCGCATCCCTGACAACTTCGCATACATAATTCGCAGTGGCGGCGCCAATCTTCGACAGAGCGAGTTTAAGCTCTCGTATGCAATCGCCATCGGGGGCGTAAAACACGTAGCCTTAATCGGCCATAACAATTGCGGCATGGTTAATCTGAGTGCGAAGCGGGAACCCTTTGTCCAGGGGCTGATGGAGAACGCCGGATGGAGCCGACAGATGGCAGAAGAGCACTTTGCAAACTTCGCCCCGCTGTTTGAGATTGGTAACGAGGTAGATTTTGTTTTTTCTGAAAGCCATCGTCTGGGCCGGCGATATCCAGAAGTCAAAGTTGCCCCGATGATCTACCGGATTGAAGACAATCTGCTTTACTTAATAAGTGAAGTCTAAAAACACTATACAACCGTTCGGATACCTCTTAACGCAACAGCAGGAAAGTGATATAAGAGTCCCGCTAAATCTGGTCACTAACGCGAGGCATCGTAAAACCGGCTAATCCGGCGATAACTAAGATTCCCTGTCGCCTTGCTCGTCTGTTGTGTTTCACTGTCTCATCCACCGCTTTTAAGCAGGGCTTCACGGCACGACGTGTCTGCGAGATAAAAGGCCAAGCGGACCAGGACAGATGACCTTGAAAATCTTTTCTATTCAATCTTCAAAAGGGGAAACCCAACGTGCCCGAAGTTCTCACCAGCGCTAGTGCCTTAACAGTCTTTCTCATCGTTGCCGGACTAGGCTTTATTTTCCTGCTCGTCTCCCTGGTTTTTGGAGAGGTTTTCGACAGTTTGGGGGTAGACGGGCTGGACACATCTCATGGTCCCGGTGTCATCGACACGCGGGTCATTAGCGTTTTTGTCACAACTTTTGGCGGTGTCGGAGCAATCGGCATTCAAATGGGTCTGGGTGTTGTTGCCAGTTCTCTGCTCGGCCTGGGCAGCGGCGTGGTTCTCGGCGCGCTGGTTTCAATGTTCGGACGCTTTCTTTATAAGCAACAGGCCTCTAGTTCCGTAAGTGTGACCCAGATGGTCGGGCGCACCGCGCAGGTGACCGTAACTATTCCGGCCGGGGGCATTGGCCAGATTAGTTGTCGCATCGGAGAAGAACGAGTTGAAAAGATCGCCCGCTCGCGTGAAAACGGGGAGCTTCGCTTAGGAACGATTGTTCGAATTGAAGAGATTGCGGGAGACTCGGTCATCGTCAGTGCAACTGGCGAAGGTCCGGGGTTCTCGTCGCGAACGGCAACCTGATCAACCCTTTATTAAACCTGAGGTGAATTAAAATGAACCAACTCAACGACCCGATTATTATTGTCGCCATCCTTGCAGTCGTGATTGGATTTTTGATCGCGCTTTATCTGCTCAGCCGCAACTACATCAAAGTCCCGCCTAATCTGGCCGCTGTGATTTCGGGTCGTTCACGTAAACTTTCAGACGGCACTGTAGTGGGCTACCGACTGGTACGCGGCGGCGCCACATTGATCCTGCCGTTCCTCGAAAAAGTTGATTACCTGAGTTTGAACGTTCTCACTGTGCCACTGGCCACCTCCAGAGCATATACGGTCCAGGGGGTTCCGGTCTCGGTGAAAGCGGTTGCTAACGTCAAGATTAAGGGCGACGACGAATCCTTGAGGGCGGCCGCCGAGCGATTTCTCGGTATGAGACATGATGAGTTTCATAAGCTGGTCTTCCAAACTTTGGAAGGACACCTGCGGGCCATCCTTGGAACCCTCACTGTCGAAGAGATAAATAACGACCGGCTAAGTTTCGCTCAGAAGTTGACTACCGAAGCGGCTGGAGATCTCGAAAAGATGGGAATCGGTCTTGACGCCTTAACTATTCAGGAGATTAGCGATGATGAAGGCTATCTGGATGCGCTCGGCAAGCGGCGTACCGCCGAGGTTCGTCGAGATGCTGATATCGGTGAGGCAGAGGCAACGCGCGATTCGAAAATCAAATCGGCCCTCGCCATGCAGGAAGGTGAGAAGGTAAGGCTCGAAGCGGAAGCCAATATTGCTTCATCGACTCGTGAGACAGAGGTTAAGCGCGCGCAGTTCGAAGCCCAGATTAAACGCGAACAGGCAACCGCCTCACAGGCTGGACCACTCTCCGAAGCCAAGGCCCGCCAGGAAGTCGTAGCTGAAGAGGTCCGGATCGAGCGCATTCGAACTCAGGAACAGATTGCTGTTCAGGAGCAGGAGGTGCTGCGTCGCGAGAAGGAACTCGAAGCCACAATTGTGAAGAAGGCGGAGGCCGAACGCCGCGCGGCAGTACTCGTGGCCCAGGGCCAGCAAGAAGCTGCCATCTTGGCCGCTGAGGGTCAGAAGCAGGCACGCATCGCAACAGCAGAAGCCGAGAGAGCTAAGTTAGCCAAGGAAGGAGAGGGACGAGCATCAGCGATTGAGGCAGAAGGTCACGCAGAGGCCGAACGCATCAGGGCCCTTGGCCTTGCGGAGGCGGAAAAGATACAGGCACAAGGTCTCGCTCAGGCAAAAGCTATCGAGGCTCAGGGGCTGGCCGAAGCAACCGCAATCAAAGAGAAGGCCGCAGCCTGGCGCGAATTCAACGATGCAGCCAGGCTTCAGACCGTGCTCGAGAAGCTTCCAAGCATCATTGAAGCCACTGCTCCCGCATTACGGGCAGTATCCGAACCATTAAGCAACATCGACAAAGTCATAATGATCGATCAGGGAGGCGGTGGCGGCAACGGCAATTCCTCGAGCGGTATCAATCGCTTTGCACAGACAGGTCCAACGATGATCTTTACGTTGCTTCAACAGTTGCAGGCTCTTGGTTTGAATGTTCCGGAAATGCTGGCACAACTCGGGTTGAAGCAGGAAACAGCGGTTCCTGTGATTCCAGTCCCGGTTCCCACTAAAACTGAGAAGGTTGTACCCAAGGACGGCAAAGACTAGTTTTCTGGTTTTCCCTCTGGCTCCCAAGTTTTTGCGAAGCTTTTAACATCGAACTGACAGGGGTCGCCGCTTGCTGGACCAGTGGAACGTTGGCGTGGAAGATGTTCAAATGAGCGATCTCGGCTGCGACTTCTTCATCGCCGGATGTCATAAGTGGCTCTTTGGACCACGGGGCACAGGCATCATTTGGTCTGGAGGTTCGACCTGGGAGAACGTAATTCCGACGATTCCGACTTTCATCGACGATGGAGTTCGGGACGCCTGGATCAGGGAGGAAGAGCCAAGTGGTGCAACTACGGGCAGAAGAGTGACGCCGGGTGGATTCAAACCCTTTGAGCACCAATGGGCGCTCGCCGAAGCGTTCAGATTTCATTTGCAACTCGGAAAATCAAAAGTCGCAGCGCGCACCCATCAGTTAGCGGGACGTCTGAAGAAAGGCCTTAACCAGATGCCTCACGTCACGCTTTACACTCCAATGAATCAGGCGCTGTCTTCAGGAATCGTCTGCTTTGACGTTCGGGGCATGTCGCCGCGCGGTGTGGTAAATCGCCTGAGAGAACAGAATATCGTCGCAACGGTTACTCCTTATGCGGCGCCACACGCCCGCCTTGCTCCCAGCATTCGTAACTCAATTAAAGAGATTGACGCAGCTCTTGAGGCGATTGGACGAATGGGTTAAATTCGTCGCAGGGGTGAATCGCTTCCCGTTAATCTGATAACTACAGCCAACTCGAACGCCCGAAAAATCTCTAAGGAAGAGTTTTTACATAACTATTACAGAAGCACGACTCCATGGGTGTAGACTGTTTACCCAGCACAGCCTTATCCAAGTTCCCCGTTAGCACGAATGAATGCCGGCAGGCGCCGTGACGAGAGGTGCGTGATGAATGCCTTGTTAATCAACCCTGAGTTTCCCGACACTTACTGGAGTTTTCGCCATGCCCTCTCATTTGAGGGGAAAAAATCGGCTTATCCTCCACTTGGTTTATTGACTGTGTCTGCTCTGCTACCACGCACCTGGAAACGACGTTTGGTAGATATGGAAGTACGTCGACTCAGGCAATCCGATATTGCGTGGGCCGACATCGTTCTGGTGACCGCGATGCTGGTCCAGAAGGAGTCGGTCAAACGTGTAATCGACCGTTGCAAGGCGATGGGGAAACGCGTGCTAATTGGCGGACCATACGTTTCGACCAGCACCGACAGTATGCCTGGCGCCGATCATGTCTTTGTCGGCGAAGCGGAAACCACGCTACCGCAGTTTTTGGAGGACTTCGAACGTGGGGAAACAAAGCCGGTTTACCGCGCCGCTGAACGTCCCCCACTTTCGCTTACACCGGTCCCGGATTTTCAACTTGCCGATCTCAAACGCTATAGCGCGATGTCCGTGCAGTACTCGCGCGGCTGTCCATTCCAGTGCGAGTTCTGCGACATCATCGAAATCTACGGCCGTATCCCCAGAACGAAAAGCAACCAGCAGATGGTTGCCGAACTGGAGGCTCTCCAACAAGTGGGCTGGCGCGGTACGGTTTTTATTGTCGATGACAACTTCATCGGCAATAAGAAGAATGTCAAGCAGTTGTTGCCGGCGCTGGTGGATTGGCAGGAACGCAACGGTCAACCCTACTCCCTGCTGACGGAAGCAAGTGTGAATCTTGCCGAAGACGATGACCTTCTAGCCGATATGCGCCGCGCAAATTTCCGCCGGGTCTTTCTCGGTATCGAAACTCCGGTCGAAGAAAGCCTTAAGGAAGCAAAGAAAACACAGAACACAAGACGAAGTCTGCTCGAGTCCGTCAAGAAAATTCAAAGTTACGGAATGGAGGTCATGGCCGGATTCATAGTGGGCTTTGATAATGATCCGGAGGATATCTTTCAGCGGCAAATAGATTTCATTCGCGACAGCGCAATTCCACTCGCCATGGTCGGACTGCTAACTGCTTTACCGGACACGCAACTCTGGCGTCGCCTCAAAAACGAGGGACGCCTGCTCGAAGAAAGTTCCGGCAATAACACGAGTTGTTCGCTGAACTTTGTACCGAAAATGGATCCGGCTCGTTTGATCGAAGGCTACCAGTCGATCATGAACACCATTTATAGCCCTCGAGAGTACTATCAGCGCGCTCTTGAATGCCTGAGACGTGTATCGCGTGACTTGCCTGAGCCCAACAGCCAGACGCTGATCAGTCGGCTTACAGCCTTTGCCCGTGTGACCCTGAAACTTGGCCTTCTCGACCGCGAACGGAATGAGTTCTGGCGCTTCGTGGCGCGAGCAACAGTTGAACGTCGCGAACACTTCGCCGAGTCGCTCAAGTTCGCTGCGCTTGGCTATCACTTCCGCAAGCTCAACGAGGTTATCTATAGTGATGCGGGCAGTAACTGAATCCTCGCGTCTTATATAGTTTCCAACTCTGTTGAAATCTTATGTCTCGGTCACGGCCTGGAACCCTGCTGCTCGCGGTGCTAATTTGCGCTCCCGCCTTAACGTCCGCTCAAACAATAAACCGGCGACAACTGTTAGCCAATGAGGTAAAGAACGAGTTCCTACACGCCTGGAATGGTTACAAAAAGTATGCGTGGGGCCACGATGACCTAAAGCCTTTGAGCAAGACTCACCATGACTGGTACACCGAACCCCTCTTGATGACCCCTGTTGACGCCCTCGATACGATGATTCTGATGGGGCTCAAACAAGAGGCAGAGCGGACAAAAAATTACATTGTCGAAAATCTCTCCTTCGACAAAGACATTTATGTCCAGAAATTCGAGATTACGATCCGGCTACTTGGCGGTCTGCTCTCCAGCTATCAGCTAACCCGGGATGAGCGACTTTTGAATATCGCCAAAGACCTTGGCCAACGGTTGCTGCCTGCATTTGAATCAGCGACCGGTCTACCCTACCGGTATGTCAATCTTAGAACGGGTAGTGTCCGGGGAGCTGAAACGAACCCGGCTGAGGCAGGGACCTTGCTAATCGAGTTCGGGACGCTCAGCAAACTCACCCGTAATCCGATCTTCTATGACAAGGCCAAAGGGGCACTTGTCGCTCTCTATCTTCGTCGTTCTACGATCGGACTAGTCGGGCAAAGAATCAATGTTGAAACAGGCAGGTGGACAAATGAGGCCAGCCACATCAGTGCCGAGATTGACAGCTATTACGAATATCTGCTGAAGAGCTGGTTATTGTTTGACGACGCCGACAGTAAGCGGATGTGGTTGCACAGTATTGAAGCGGTGAATAGATACCTCGCAGACGAAATTGGACCAGAACTCTGGTACGGTCACGCCGGTATGCGCCGCGGCGAACGGACTGCGACCACGTATGGTGCGTTGGATGCCTTCTTTCCAGCGGTGCTCGCGTTGTCAGGTGACATCGAGCGAGCCAAAAGACTCCAGGCGTCCTCCTTCAAGATGTGGAACAAACACGGCATCGAGCCGGAAGTCTATGACTACAAGGCTGACGAGGTGCGACATCCTGGCTACCCCTTAAGACCGGAGATTGTCGAGTCTACATACTACCTTTACCACTACACCAGAGATCCTCAGTACCTCGAGATGGGTGAAAGACTGTTTCGCGATTTCGTGAAGTATTGCCGAACAGACACCGGGTATGCGGCGCTCAAGAGCGTTATCACAAAAGAGAAAGCCGATTCGATGCAAAGCTTTCTTTTTGCTGAAACGTTTAAGTATTTCTATCTTCTCTTCGCCTCACCGGCGCCGTTGGATTTCGAGAAGGTGATCTTCAACACTGAAGCCCATCCCATACGCCGCACTTGGTAATCTTCCCCAGCGAACGAAAGATCTTTTCGGGATTGCCTTCGCGTAGTATTATGAGTTCACAAATTTCACGTTTATCGCATTACATGAGCTGTCTTTGTTTTAGCTGGCTGGCTAAGAGAGGAGTACCATGAAAACTACCACAGCAGTTCGTCTACTGTTGCTGGCGGGGTTCGCTGCAACGCTGGCAACTGGATTACTTATAGGTCCGCGCGTGGAGGCGCAAGATCCGGCTCAGCAGTCTTCATTTAGCCCGGTAATTGAAGAGCCTTTTGAAGTCGTCTTGAAACGGGACAAGGAAGCCAAACCCAAAGTGATGGCCGCGGCGATGGCGTTGCTGGAAGCCCGGTACGACCTTGACCGGCGTGTCGATCCAAGTGTCACGATGACACGCGGTAAGCCGATTCCCGTTGGTCCAACGGCCCGCCTGAGAAGCGGCGTTACCTGGGATCAGTTAGGCAAAATGTCGCCCGAAGAGATACGTACGAAGGGACTTTTCCCCTACTTGCCACTGCCACACATCGTTCACTCTGTTGGTGGGATGGTCTTCCCACAAGTGCATGTCAAAAAGGAACCTCGGCTGGAACGCTTTGACATGGACTTTGACATCCCCGATCACTTCCTGCCGGAGTTTCCGCCGGCCATATTTCTCACTACACGACCAGATCTGGGTGATGTGTCGAAGGGACAGTTGGTAACACTCAGCAATTTCTATGAGCTATTCAACGGAATTCTTAATCCCAAGCAATTGGATGGGTTGCGGCTACTCGTAACACAGTTTCCGCAGCAACAGTTCAATGCCACGGCTGATCGAAAAACCGAGCGTCCTGATGGCATGATTGGAGTGACATGCTTTGACTGTCATGTGAATGGTCACACACTGGGTGCGACCCACCTGGTAGGCGACATCCGGCCTCAGGAATTTCGCCGCCGAATTGATACCCCATCTCTTCGCGGAGTCAACATTCAGCGACTTTTCGGCTCACAGCGGGCACTACGCACCGTTGAGGACTTTACTGAGTTCGAACAGCGCGCTGCCTACTTTGATGGCGATCCGGTAGCCGCCTCCAAGAAGGGTGTGAACACCCTGGATCGAGCGCTGCATGTTCACGCAATGGCTGAGTTTCAGGAGATTCTCAACTTCCCGCCCGCGCCGAAGCTTAATGTTTATGGAAGGCTCGATCGCGCTAAGGCCACCCCCGCAGAGATTCGTGGCGAGGAGCTATTCTTTGGCAAGGCAAATTGTCACACCTGTCACATGCCTCCTTTTTACACTGATGGATTGATGCATGACTTGATGGTCGAACGCTTTTACACACCCAGGATGGAAGGCGGAATGATGGTCACCAAGCAGGGACCAATTAAGACCTTCCCCCTGCGAGGCATCAAGGAGTCTCCACCCTATTTGCACGACGGTAGATTGCTGACCCTTGAAGATACCGTTGAGTTTTTTAACCTTGTGCTGGAGTTGAAGCTCACAGCGCAGGAGAAGAGCGATCTGGTCGCTTTTATGAGAGCACTCTAACGGAACCCTTTTGACGGTCCACCACCCGACTTATGCCGGTTCATTTATAACCGGCGTAAGCCATTCGGCGCTGAACCTCAGCAGTTTGGAGAAGGCCGATGAAATTATTCTTGCTCACCCCGCTGCTCATTGCAGCTCTTACCTCGCAAGATACGGTTGTAAATCAAAACATTTCTGATCTGGTCGTTCTCAAATTCAGATGGAGCAAGATCCGACCTTTTGACCCGGTTTCGCCACTGCCCAGTGTGACGGAGGAAAGCCGTATGCCAAACGCTGCTACGGACCCTCACCTTAGCCGGGCGATCTCACGTTCAGGACCTCGCAGAGACGATCCGGAGCGCATCGCCCGCTCAAGCAACATCCAGAATAGGAACGCCGAGTTGAGCGCGGTTGAGCAGAATGCCGCCGCAGGGCGCACTCGACGCCCCTCAGATATCTACATTTATCGGATACAAGTGAGAAACAGTGGTCAGAAACCAATCAAGAATTTCATCTGGGAGTACAAATCTCACTCGTCAGGCGAGTCACCAGCAAGACAGTTTTTCTGCCCTGTGAAGCTCAGACCGGGAGAGACTCGCAGCCTCAGCGTGCAGACTCCCTTCGCCCCATCGCGGATCGTCACCGCTTCGAAATCAACAGAAACTTCCCACCAGCTCCAGGAAGTTACTTTCAATCACATCGAATACAGCGACGGCTTTACCTGGCAACGGACCTATTGGGATTCCACAATTCTTTCTTACACCGCCAGGGTGAGAGGGTCTGGCGGCCGGTGCATTGCCCTATGATGAACGACTTCTCCTCTCAGTTCATTACCGCGGTGTAACCCCGAGGTTATACAGAATGAATGAGTAGATGTCCGCCGCCTGCTCGATCGCCTTGGCAGTATTACTAGCTCCGTGACCGGACTTCGTATCAATGCGAATTAGCACCGGCGCATCTCCGGCCTGAGCAGTCTGCAAGGTGGCCGCGTACTTGAAAGAATGGGCCGGTACAACGCGGTCGTCGTGATCGGCGGTCGTAATCAAAGTTGCGGGATACTTTCCTCCCGCACGGATGTTGTGAAGCGGTGAATATGCGTGGAGCGCCTTGAACTCTTCCTTGTTATCACTCGAACCGTAATCAGCAATCCAGTTCCACCCGATCGTGAACTTGTGGAACCGCAGCATATCCATCACGCCGACTTGCGGAATTACCACCTTGAAAAGCTCTGGTCGTTGATTCATCACCGCTCCGACCAACAACCCACCGTTTGAGCCACCTTGAATGGCCAGCTTCTCCGGAGACGTGTATTTGTTAGCAATCAGATACTCGGCCGCAGCGATAAAGTCATCAAAAACGTTCTGCTTCTTGAGTTTTGTACCAGCCTCATGCCACTTCTTCCCATACTCACCACCGCCGCGCATGTTTGCTGAGGCATAGATGACTCCCTGCTCCAACAGCGCCATTCGAACGGAACTGAATGAGGGCGCAGTAACGACGTTGAATCCTCCATAGCCATAGAGCAATGTCGGGTTCTTCCCATCAAGCTTCAGACCCTTCTTGTGCACAATGAACATCGGGATCCGCGTACCATCCTTGCTGGTGTAGAAGAGTTGCCTGGTCTCATAGTCCCCGGAATTGAAGCCCGGTATTTCGGCCGTGCGAAACACTGATGACTTCTGGCTGGCGATTTCGTACTTGTAGATCGTTGGTGGGAAGTTGAAGGACTGGAAAGTATAAAAGACAAACTTGTCGTCGTTACGACCGCCAAATCCTCCCGCAGTCCCCAGCCCCGGCAGCTTTATTTCGTTCTCCAGCTTTCCATCAAGGCTAAAGACATACGCGCGGGTGGTAACATCCTTGCGCCAAGAGGCAAACAGCTTGCCGCCGGCAGTCCCAGTACTCTGAAGAGGTTCTTCCCTTTCAGGCAGAATCTCCTTCCAATTCGTCTCCTCAGGATGTTGGGGGTCAAAGACGATAACCCTGCCATTTGGGGCTTTGTGGTTGGTCCTGATCAAGAACTTATCTCCAACGTTGTCAATTACCCCAAAGGAGTGGTCACCAATTTCCGCAACGATCGGAGTGAAGGACGTCTCAGCCTCCGCAAGATTCCGGAAAAAGAGAGCATTCCCTTGCTTGCCTTTGCCCCGCGCCGAGATGCTTAGAATGGCGAAGCGCTCATCTTCGGTGGTGCCTATCCCGTGGAATCGCTGCGGATTTTTAGGATCTTCGTAAACGAGTTTATCTTCAGACTGGGACGTGCCTATCCGATGATAATAGACTTGATGGTTTTCGTTCATTGAACTCAGTTTCTTTCCCTCTTCGGGCGCCGGATAGCGGCTGTAATAAAATCCATTGCCATGCCACGCCACACCAGAAACCTTGATCCATTGCAGATGGTCGGACTGCTTCGTTCGTGACGCCACGTCCATGACAAAGTATTCCTGCCAATCAGACCCCCCAGTTGAGATCCCGTATACCGCTGTCTTACCGTCTCTGGAAAGTGAGAAAGCTCCCAGTCGGGATGTGCCGTCTTCTGAGAACTTGTTCGGATCGAGCAAGACCTCAGGCTTACCATCCAAGCCCTTCTGAATGTAAAGTACGCTCTGGTTTTGAAGTCCCTCATTCTTTGAAAAGATGTAATACTCTCCGCGACGCGAGGGAGACGAGAATCGAGGATAATCGTAAAGCTTCTCGATGCGCTTGCGCATTTTCTCGCGGAATGGAATCGTCTCGAGATAGGCGAAGGTTACCTTGTTCTGGGCTTCAATCCAGCGGGCCGTCTCTGCCGAGCTTTCATCTTCGAGCCAACGATAAGGATCAGGCACACTGACATCGTGATACGTGTCAACGTGCTCAATCTTCCTGCTTTCCGGGTAGACTAATCTTGAAGCCGAAGCGGCGACTGACGAGGCAACCTGCCCTTCATCGTTAGAAAGCTTCTTACCGCCTTGCGCCCCAACGCGCGGCGCCAGAGGCAAGAACGAGAATGTAGACAGGACGAGAGCAAGTAGGACTGGCAATGCGACTAACCGGGCACTCTTCTTCATCAGACTATTCTCCTGAGGTTCAGTACTCTTAAACAACTAGACTAGGTCTTAGACAGGCGGTACCTTACTCTAATCCAGAAAGGGCAAAAATCCCAAATCAAACCGGGCAAATCAGCGCTATGATGAGGTCAACAATTTCGCCTTAGAGGTAAAAATGAAAATCGATGAAATCGCTCCCAATCTATTTCGGCTTTCCCTGTACCTGCCTGGAGCGAACCTCCAGTTCAACCAATTTCTGGTGAAGGATGAAGAGCCGCTCCTCTTTCATACAGGCATGCGCCAGATGTTCCCAGCCGTCCGAGAAGCTGTATCACGGATTATTGACCCGACAACGCTTCGCTGGATCGGATTCAGTCATTTCGAAGCTGACGAGTGTGGCTCATTGAACGAGTGGTTACAACTCGCTCCTCAAGCCGAGGCTTTTTGCAGCTTCGTGGGCGCTAACGTCAGCATAAACGACTTTGCCATTCGTCCGGCCCGCACGATGGCGGACAATGAGGTATTTGCTACTGGCAAGTATCGGTATCGTTTCTTTCACACTCCTCACGTACCGCATTGTTGGGAGGCGAGCCTGCTGTTCGAAGAGACCGAAAAAACGTTGTTCTGTTCCGATCTTTTGTATCAAGGTGGTGATGTTGAGGCGAGCGCGGATGCCGGTGTCATGGAACGGTTCAAGCAGAGCCTGATTGCAGATCAGCAGGGGCCTTTTGCTAACGCTTATCCGTACACTCCGCAAACACAGGCTACTCTCATACGCCTCGCCAAACTTGGTCCAAACACCTTGGCCGTGATGCACGGATCGAGCTATAGCGGTAATGGTGAGCAAACGCTCTACGAAGTGGCTGAAGTCATGAAGGAAGTATTGAACTAGTTTGGACTTCGATGACTTCAACTCCCGGTGACACCTCGAAGCCTGGCGGATTTATTGATACCGGATTGTTACCTTAAAGCTGCCGCCGTTGTCACTGTAATCATCATCGTTGATCAGTAAAAATAGCCTGCCGGCAGCGCTGGCAGTGAAGGTTAACTCTTTGCCCACCACAAAGGGCTGAGTTGGCTGTCCATCCGCCATCCTAATGTAGCCGATGAGTGCTCCAGGTCCTGCATTAGGTACGGGCCGTGTTCCGATGATTGCCCCGAATCCTGTGGCTCGTCCGCCCTCTGGTCCCACCTGACCAATACGACGACCGGCGATGACATTACCGCTTGCAGTAATCGTCACCTGGTCGCCTTCACGCAACTCGACGTTCGTATCAGTACCTCGCGATGTACCTGCAACATCAAGATTCACCTCCCGCGGCCCGCGCTCGCGTGAGGCTTCTGTACCTTGACGCCCTCGGGGTCGGGCGCGGCCTGGCTGGTTGCGTCGGCTGAAAGGACTATCATCGTCTGCAAATTCCGCCAAATCACGCTCACGACGAATCTGGACGGAAAAGGCTCCGCGTGTGTCGTTGAATGCACCGCGATTCGCCGTCAGGTAAAGTCGTCCGTCCCGGTCGGCGACAAATTCTCGCCTACTACCTAGTTGCAGGATAGGCGAATCAAGCTCATCGCCAATGGCACCAATTAGCATGCCTTCAGGAGCACGCGGAAGAGGTGCGGTGGTGTCGGTACTGCGGAGACCGTCCGGGGTGATACGGGAACGTCCCGCGAGGATTAAGCCAGAAGCGTTCACTTGCACGCGCTCATTGCGGCGCAGATCTACCCCCGTGTCAATCCAGTTGGACGCGAGAGTCACCTCCACACTTCTCGTCTCGAATCGCAAGTCATCGAGCGAACGTCCGTCAATTTCAATACGATCTATTTCACTTGGTCTGAGGAGCATTATCTCGCCCTCCTCCGTAGCCGTCGGCAAGCCGGGCCTCCTCGGGTTTTCAACCCTTACGGCAAAACGACCATTGATGAAGCCAAGCAGAGTGCCGCGAATCACGCGGCCATCACGCAAATGAATCGTGTCAGCTACCGCAAAGGTAACCGATAAAGCCAGAGTGATTAGAACCAGTAAAACTCGTTTCATAACTCACGCTCCTTCTCATGGCCTGCCGAAAAGTTCTGGCGGGCTGAACCAAAATCTGAGGGCTTCATCTGGACAGAAAACCCCACAATCTGCCATTCTGCATTCCGGTGTGAGGGCCTCCAGTTGAAGTTAAGCCGGCAATCGATTAGCGAAATATTGACCCGCTGTTTTCGCCTACTCTGTCCAGCTTGTGGGCAAGCGTCTATAGTGAAACGACCCTTTCGCATTAGGAGTCGTTGCTCTTCCTGCGGGGTGCTCTTTGCCCGCGAAGAAGGTTTCTTTGTAGGCGCCATTCTCGTGAACGTCGTCACGACCGAAATCGTGATTCTTGCCCTTTATCTAATCTCCCTGCAAATAATTAGCTCATACCCGCAGGTCGTGCTGACAACTCTTTTTTTGGTAGCTTGTGTATTCCCGCTAGCTTTCTACCATCATAGCTGGAGCATCTGGCTCAGCTTTGATCACCTGGTCGAGTCACTGCCAAAAGCCTAGGCCCGCCTTTAGTCGTGATCCTGATAGTGGTCATCTTGCCCGCCCGCCGTTTCTTGCGTAGTTTGAGTTGGCGCCGTTCTTCCCACATCCAGGTTATCGTAGTTCAGTGCTGCATTGAACAGTAGAAAGAACGCTCCTTGAGTCTGATGACGCCACATCGGATTCGTCGCAAACATTACTACATGACCACGACCCACGGGCACATCAACCACGACAGGTCTATTGGCCAATTCCGAACCACCAGCCAACATGCCACTTACAAGCAAATTTTTCTCGTCTGAAGCAAAACGTAATATCACTCTAGGTCTGAATTCAGGTGGCACAAAGAAAGGACTCCGGCGTTGCTCAGCAGTGGCCTGTCCGCCCGGGCCACGTCCTGTACGCTCGCTTTCCCGCACTTGAGGCATACCCTGCACAATGTCTGGATCATTTATCCCTCCACGTCCGGAAGGCCGCGAGCCTGCAGTAGAGGCCCCACCGCCACCTCCGCCAAAACCACCTGGGCCACCCCCCGTGGCCACCTGGAATAAAGGCGCCTGATTGAAATAGATCGGAAGTGATTCGGCGTAACCATAGGCTATCGGACTCTTGCGATCGGCAAATGTTGCGTTGTAGATGGAGCCTCTCGCCATTAGTCGATCCGACTGTTGAACTGTAATCCCGGCAGTCAGTCCATAGTCGATCGGAATGTTCGAGATGTTCGTGATAGTAACGAACAGACCGCCCTCTTCAATGAATCTTTGCAAATTCGCAACGCCCTTTACGCCCATCCCTCCTCGCATGTCATTGGTCTGGTCCGGTGAAAACCCGATATTTGGCGTCAGACTGGAACCCTTCCACGGTATTGGATCGCCTCGCATCGGCATTCCATTCACAATTGCCTGAGCGCTGCCCCCGACAGGTGGGAAAACAAGCACGTCGAACTTCTCGCGAAGGTTCGGAGTGTCGCGGATTACATGGTCCGATATATAAGTATATGGGATTCGTAAACGATCTAATTCGATCCTAAACCATCCTTCGTTTTGCGTATTTGTCCAGGTGTGGACCAAGGCTATGCGCGGCACGGATAGAGGATGTATCTTAATTTCTGGCAGTTTGTTTACCGCGAGCGCTGTAAGTCCCAGTTCAGTCACCGCTGCTTCGAGTTTCTGCTTAAGATCTGCCCCATTTCCATCGGTTCTGATAATAAAGGACCCGGCGTTGAACTGCTGGCCATCGATCTTAAAGGAGTCCTGAGCGGCGTTGATCTTCACGTCCTTCAACTGAAACCGCAGTGTCGCCAGCGTGTTATCCGTATTGTGGTTGATTACGAACGCAACAGGTGAGGCGACGCCGGTTATCTTGCCGCGGACCTTGACATCATTGGTAATGAGCGTCATCGGCACATCAAGAACGCCCGTATCCGTAATTCGCATGGTCTTGACATTGCGCATAGCGCCCATGGTCCAGCCGGTGTCATCGTAGGGACGGGGATCGTTGACATTGTAATACTGCGTATCAAGCAGCATATCGGCCATACGGGAGTACGGTTGGTCCATTCTTATGACGTATGAACCAGCCGGAAACTTTTGATCTTTGACACTGAACTCCTTCGCGACGGTGTGCACTTCAATTCCGCTTAACCTAAGCAGGTTTACCATGTCCGCCGCTTCTACCGGTCGCGGCCCGTCCCCCGGAATCACATAAGCAGCGGGCCCTTCGTTTCTAGCCTTCGCGACAGCGCGCTTGCTCTTCAGATAAAAGTTGTTCAAAAACCGTTCTTTGTTGCTCGCCACAAAGTTCATAGCAAACAACAATCCTGACTGCTGCATGTTGATATTATTTCGCAAGGACCAGTTGACCCGCGATAGCGGCGGATTGGGGCGGTACCAGACGCGTTGAGTCTGCGTTTGTGTCAGTGTGCGCTCTCGGGTATCTGCCCCCCCATTGCCAAAGGTTTCATAGAAACGACCGATCGAGTTGCGTCCGGTAGCAATGTAAAGCATGTAGTTAGGAGCCCAGCCATCATAAAACCCGTGCGTCCACACGCCTGGAACCCCCCTTTTCGTCATCTCTTCAATCTCGTGATAGGCGAGCAGATGGAACTCGTCTATCACAATCGGGTCAAGCCAGGCGTTGTAGGGACCGGTCCCAGTCATCGTGTACAGATAAGGCACCGATTCATGCAGATCGTGCAGAACCTGCGGGCGATACTCGAGAAAAGTCTTTATCTGATTTCGTGTAAGCGCCAGTGCCAACCCAAGGCCGTCCCGGTTGTTGTCGTGAGCCACATATTTACCCCAGTACAGTAATGGCGGAACGGGCTTTGAGGGATTGGCGACCCGGTAGTTGTAGAGATCCACCATGCGATCTCGCCCATCAACCTCAAGCGTTGGCGTGATCATCACGATCAGGTTTTGCCGGATCGCTTGAATAAATGGCGAGTCGCAAACCACCAATCGATAAGCCAACTCCATAAGCATTTCCGGCGAGCCCGTTTCCGGTGAATGGATCGCCCCCGAAGCCCAGTAGAATGGTTTGCCAGCAACGACTAATTGATTGGCTTCAGCATCGCTAAGGCCTCGCGGATCGGCGAGCCTTGAAGTGATCTGCTTGAAACGATCCAGTTGGGCCAGGTTGGCTTCGTCGCTTACCAACACCAGAATCTGCTCCTTCCCTTCCTCGCTCAGCTCTGGCGCAACAAAAACCCGTACGCGTGTAGACACCTTCTCGAGTTCCCGGTAGTACCGGTGCATATCTTTTGTGTAGGTAAGTCTATTCGGTGTCCCAATGACGTAGCCCAACACCTTTGCGGGCGAAGGAATTTTGTCCGATGCCGGCAAATGGTCCACAAGCTCTGTCAGAAAGAACTTCTCCGTGGTGTATTCCTTAATCTTTTCAGAATAGCCAACATCAAGGTTCGAACCCGATGCATTGGCTGGCTCGCTCGGGCTGTTGGCGGTATCTCGGTCAACTGCTTGGCCAAAACCTATTACTGCGCTGAATAAGACCAAAGCAAGGACAGACATCCACGTCTGCCTCCTAAGAAAGCGGCCGATATTCATTTTCTTCTCCTTGGATGGTCGCTATCAGTTTTTGACGTCCGAGAGACGCGGCCTCCCGTATTCTGACCGCGACTTAGTAATCTTATTTAGAGAGCTGGATCAGGATTGGGCTACGAAACTCGACTCATATCGCGAACCTTTTACCACCTTGCCGGCAACGACTCGCATGATCTGGATTCGTGTTCTAACGGTTGCAGATGGTCTCAGTATAGCGACGTTTTTGCAAGTTTCCTGCGGCTTATTCGACGGATTGAACCGGCTTTTTGATTTCATCGTCCACTTCAGAGAACGTAACTGGATCAACCACCAGTCTGGTGGTAATATCCTTTTGGTTATCAAAGTTCCTAACTGGTTTTTTCACAATGTTGAACCCGAACCTCAATTTCCGCCCGCTGGATTCACGCGCTAATCTCTTCGCGGATTAGCATCTCTTTCCCTCCTAGATCGTTCATCACTCTTCACGGCAATCCGTGTTGTCTTTGCTATTTATGATAAGGAGAAAGATCATGTCCAGCTCAACTATCACTTCAGCCAAGCGTCCCCAGATCAGCACCCCGCTACCCGGTCCGAAAGGTAGTGAAATCGTCGCCGCCGATGCAAAGTTTGTCACGCCATCCTACCCACGTCCCTCGTTCAAACTCGTTGCGGAGCGTGCCCAAGGCGTCTGGGTAGAGGATGTCGATGGGAACACTTTTCTCGATTGCAACGCAGGCGTGGCCGTGTGCTCGACCGGTCATTGCCACCCCGAAGTCGTGGCCGCTATTCAATCCCAGGCGGAACAATTAATCCACATGTGCGGTACAGACTACTTCTACCGCCACATGCCGCAGCTTGCACAAAAGCTGGACGAGATCGTTCCGGTGCCCTCACCCACGCGCACTCATTTCGCCAACAGCGGCACTGAAGCAGTTGAAACTGCCTTGAAGTTGGCGATGCATGCAACCGGACGGGAGAAGTTTATCGCTTTCTTCAACAGTTTCCACGGCCGCACACTTGGCTCGTTGTCTTTAACTTCTTCGCGAGTGGCCCAGCGCCGCGGCTTCAAGCGGCAGGCTCTCGATGTCGTTCATGTACCCTACCCGAATCAATATCGTAACCCGTTTAACGAAGCGGAATGTGGCGATGGCGGCTCGGGACAGGGAGCACTCAATTGGATTGAGCAGCGACTTTTCAAAACGACCACTCCTGCCGACGAAGTTGCAGGTATCGTCGTTGAAGTAGTGCAAGGCGAAGGGGGCTATGTGCCTGCGCCAAAGAATTTCCTGCATGGACTGCGCCGCATTTGCGACGAACATGGCATTCTGCTCATCGTCGATGAGGTGCAATCAGGGATGGGCCGAACGGGAAAGATGTTCGCCTGCGAGCATTACGACCTGCACCCGGATATCATTACGCTCGCCAAAGGTATTGGCTCCGGGCTGCCGATTGGCGTTACGGTCGCACGCGCTGGATTAATGGATTGGAAACCAGGAGCGCACGCCTCGACATTTGGCGGTAATCCGGTCTGTATCGCCGCCGCTTTAAAGACCATCGAGCTACTTGAAGGCGGTTTGGTGCAGAATAGCGCAGAGGTCGGCGCCTATCTCAAGGCAGGTCTCAAGAAGCTCATGGAGAAGCACGAGTGCATCGGTGAGGTCCGTGGCATGGGCCTGATGATCGGTGTCGAGTTCGTCGAGGACCGTTCATCGCACAAGCCTGCACCTGAGTTGCGAGACCGCATCGAGAGTGCGTGTTTTGAGCGTGGGCTAATCATTCTTGGTGCTGGGGCAAATACAATTCGCTGGTCGCCACCGCTGGTTCTCACAAAAGAGAACGTCAATGTAGCTCTCGAAATCTTCGATGAGGCAATTACCGCGTCACGGTAAGAAAGAGACCGCTTAACCACAGCAATTTCACTTCCGGATTTGTTCTATCGCCGAGGTTTTGCCGGTCAGATCTTACTGGCGCCAGTATTCGCGCGAACATGTCACGGAAATGGCTAGGGGGGTCGATTCGACCCCCTACCCCCACCCCTACCCTCAGTAACGTTGTGCCACTCCGCGAACGCAACGTACGGTATCTCTAGCGATCAGAAGCTCTTCGTCGGTGGGGATTACATACGCTGCGAGGCGAGATCCTTCCTTAGTAATCAATCCTTCTCGACCGTCTTTGGTCATTGCGTTGCGCTCGTCATCCAGATCGAGGCCAAGGCAGTTCAGGCCGGAGCATATTCGCGCTCGGATATCCGCGGAGTTTTCTCCGATGCCTCCGGTAAAAACTATGGCATCGGCCCCACCAACTCCGGCCAGATAAGCGCCAATATACTTGCGGGCTCGGTAACAGAAGATCTCGATCGCAAGTCGCGCACGGCGATCGTTATTCTCTTCCGCCTCGGCTAGCAACTCTCGCATATCATTAGTCAGACCCGAAATACCCAGGAGTCCCGACTGCTTGTTTAGCAATGTCTCGACTTCCTGCGGACTCAGCCCCTCTTTACTTCCTATAAAATCACAGATAGCAGGGTCGATATCGCCGGAGCGGGTTCCCATAACAAGGCCCTCCAATGGCGTAAGACCCATCGAGGTGTCTATTGAATCGCCAGCTCGAATAGCGGCCACGGAACAACCATTTCCCAGATGCAGTGTGATCAGATTGGTGTCACTGCGCGCGATGTTGCGAAGTTGCCGGAAGCGGTAAGCCACATACCTGTGCGAGGTTCCATGAAACCCATAACGCCTGACTTTATATCGGCGATAAAGTTGGTATGGCAAAGCGTATAGATACGCATAGTCAGGCAAGGTCTGGTGAAAGGCCGTGTCGAATACGGCGACCTGCGGCAAGCCGGCGCCAAATACTTCTTTAGCGGCTTGAATTCCTTTGATGTTCGTTGGGTTATGAAGGGGAGCAAGATCAATACAGTCTTCAATCCAACGCAGAACCTCGTCTGTGATCAGAATTGAATGAGCAAAACGCTCGCCGCCATGAACGACTCTGTGGCCAACAGCATGAATATCGGCAATCGTGTTGAGCTGTGAGATTCCTGAATCCGCGGAGCAGGCCCAACGAATGATCAGTTCAACCGCCGCTCGCGTGTCCCTTAAGGTCGCGGTTGAACGAACGGGATCCTGACCTTCAGCACGTAACGCAACAATCGCTTCGCCACCGATACGCTCAATCGTGCCTCGCGCCAAACGTTGATCGGTGTTGAGGGCAATCTGCTCCACGTCGGTGACGATGATTTGAAATTTCACCGATGAGCTGCCGCAGTTTAGAACAAGTACATTCATTAGGTCTTCGCGCCGTAACTGGCCGACTGGAGCCTGCGCGCTATGTCTTGAACCTTCTGGGCCAATTCTTCTTCGTCAATGGCCGTGACCAAGCCCTCTCGAAATACTTCGCGCCCGGCGACAACGGTTAAGACCACATCGTGCGCTGACGAAGCGAAGATAAGGGTATTAACCGGATCATACAATGGAAGCTGGTGAGCGCCTGTGACAGACACCGCAATCAGGTCGGCTTGCAGACCTTCTTTCAATTCGCCAACCACCCCGGAAAGCCCAAGCGCTCGTGCCCCCTCAATCGTGGCTGCTTCAAGACCATCCTTCGCTACGAGCATACGTGACGCGCGATCCTCGTCCGCGGCAGCGCGAGCTGACAGGACCGCAAATCGTGCCTCCTCGAGAATGTCACAGGTGTTGTTACTCGCCACGGAATCACTGCCCAGTCCTACAGTTACTCCCTGCTCGAGTAACTTTGCTAATGGCGCCCGACCATGGCCCAATTTGGCGTTAGATTTGGGACAATGCGCAACTGTAGAGCCACTTTCACGAATTATCTCAATGTCCTTCGAGTCGATGTTAATACAGTGGGCAAGCAGCGGTCTCGTTTCAAGCACCCCATGATCTGCCAGGTACTGAATCGTAGATACACTCGGCGCTCGCCAATCGATGCCTTTCCTCGTCAGAATCTCGGCGAAAACCCCGGTGCCGTTCTTCAGGAGCATCCGCTCCATGACCGACTCAGCGGCGTGAATCATTAACGGCAGGTTCTCGACTAGTGCGAACTCTGAGATCAAGCGGAGTTGGGTTCCACAAACCGCATACGGGGAGTGCGGCGATACCCCGACACGAACACGGGATGTTTCAAGCCCGCGCAGACTATCAACCTTTGTTTGTAACTTTGCCAGATTTTCTTTGGCGAGCCACGGTTCAGGTCCAAACGATTCCTGATAAACAGTGCCGCGCAGACCGATATCGCGGAGTGCATTGATGGTTGGCCTTCCCGAATCTCCTGCGTCTCCGAGGCACGTTACTCCTGCACGTGCAGCCTCACAGGCTCCCCATGCAGCAGAGACATAGAGATCCTCATCGGTCATGCCTTCCACTCGGGCCCTCGTAAGTTTTCGCAGCCAGGCAAAAAAATCGTCCTCTTCAGGCTCAAGAAATCCGCGCATCGCGGTAATTTCCAGGTGTGAGTGAGTATTGATGAGACCGGGCAGAATGGCCGCCGAGGGAAATTCGCAAAGTTTACTATCAGGAAATCTTTGCAGAACTGGTGCTCGATGGCCGACACCAAGAATCAAATCCCCCTTTATAGCGACTGCGGCGTCACTAATTGGAGGGGAGGATACCGGCAGTACCCAGGGAGCACAGTATATGGTGGTCATCGGTAGCAGGCTTCGTCCGCCAAAGCATTATTAAAGTCTGGTGTTTCAGGTGCCGAGTCCGTCCTGACCTACTGGCACTAATGCGGCGACAAACCCGCACCCTGAACCCTTGCGGTCTTCCGCTTACCGTACCGCTCGAGAATTGAAGTTACGTAGGCACGAGTGGAAGGAATATCGATCCGCTGAATGAACTCTTCAGCCGTCAGCGGTCCTTGACCTTCAGCCGGGCGGTTCCATTCCACAGCACGACTCGGGCCAGCATTGTAGGCTGCAACCATTCTGGCTTCCGGATCAGGCGCATCGCGATATTGCTGGTAGAACTTTTCCAGATACCAGCATCCGATCTGAATGTTTCTCTCAGGCTCTCGCAATAAGCTGTAGGCATCATTCGTCATCTGCCTTTCAAGCTCTCGCATTCCGGTTTCGGTGGCCCATGCTCGCGCTACCGCTGGTGTTACTTGCATAAGTCCGATCTCGCCGTCTCGACCTGTCTGCCAGGGACGAAAATAGGTCTCCTCGTAGATGATACTCCAGACGAGATCGGGATCGAGCCGGTAAATGTTTGCTTGTGTCGCGATTAGAGAATCGTAGCGATGAATCCAATACCAGTTGAATAAGTAAGCACCGGAAACGAGTATGAGGAGTATGAGGCCGGCGAATATGAGACGCTTCATCAAACAACCATTAACTGAACTGGAACAGTTGGGCTCTTGGCCCCACTAGTTCTTTCGTTTCAGGCCTGACCAGAAAGCAACGGACGGGCAGCTCAGGTCCACTCCCTCATACCTTGAGCGTAACGCCTGCTCATCAAGAACGTGCCCTTGCAGCCACACCTCAGCATCCAAACTGGCTCCAACGGCGAGTGCTTCGCCTCGCAGAGTGCGCCGGTTTACCAAAACTTCTAGTTTCATACGATCGAGATCGAGGTGTATCCAGTAAAGATCGCTCCCTGAAAGCGGGTTCTTCAATGGCTTGAATGCGATGACGCGTCCCGACAGGCTCCAGTCATTTTCATGCGCCGCTCGTGAAGGAGCCGCTTTTTCCAATGGCAGCCATTTCGGCTTGAAAGGCGTTTTCCGGACACGCGCGCGATATGCGAGTCCACAAAGACCGACGTGAAGTTCCTGGGCACGAAAGCCGGCCGGCCCGACTTCCGTAAGATTCTGTAGCTCGAAAAGAACTTCGCAGTCTGTGCCTTCACGATAGCCATGAACGACCGCCTCGCCTTCCTCGTCGTATTCAGTCAGTGCCCAGGGACTAATCGTTTGCGTGTAGCGAGCCCGAAAACCGGGTCGGCAGTCTGCGTAAAAGACGTCGCCGCTTCCTGATTCGTAGAGGACGGTCCAAACTTCAAGACCTTCGCCAAGCTTCCAACACCGTCCATGGAGCACTGCGCCCCGTCGAGTAAGCTGCGTTGGCTCACCCTGGTCGCCTGCACGTTCCGCGAGATAGTTGAAAGCCTTCTCGCTTGGAACCTCCAACCCAATCGTCTCAAATGTCGTGTTCATGATTGCATCAGTAAGAGAACTGCCTTTGACAC
The DNA here is from genome assembly GCA_035512935.1 of Pyrinomonadaceae bacterium. Lineage (GTDB taxonomy): Bacteria > Acidobacteriota > Blastocatellia > Pyrinomonadales > Pyrinomonadaceae > PSRF01. The sequence continues at coordinate 92,384 of DATKDA010000172.1, forward strand.
AACGTTCAGCAACTGATTATTGCCCGGCTCGTCGTTTCTGTCTACGTGGAGCAGGTCTCTCCTCCGCCGCATCCTGACCGGGCGCAGAACTCTTAAAGCCACGAATGACTCGCACTGGACCACGTGCAGGCCTGACGCCCGAACGCACCATCTCAGCAAAGAGATCGACATCGTAGTCAACATCGCGCGCCATATCTTCGCGAATGGCATGCAACACTTCGAGAAATTTAGGTCGACGATACATCTGAGTACTAACTATACCGAAAACTGATGGCTTAATTCCAAAATTTTTTTTCTAACTCCACATCCCTTACATTCGATGATCAAACTCGCAACGCTATCAAAACTTAGTTTACCCGCTCCGTGGCTTCGGACACGAGAAACTCAGGAGTAACGATCATCGGAACATAAAAACCTGCCGCGGTATTGAATAGGCGAATGCGCGCCTGACGACGAACGTTAGCCAGATGACCAAAGTTCCAGGTCACCAGATAATCGATCTTGTGGCAAGAGGCAATTGCCACGTGCAACGCATCGGCAATGTACTTGCGATGGAAGATACCCCGGGAGATATAACCATCGGCAAGAATTGCTGCCTCATCAGTAAGCTCAACTTGTTCGAGCGGTGAAATTAACTTCAAGTATGAAGTTTGGTGCGGCTCGGGAACTCTCTCAATTTCCCTGAATACCAGTGGCGAAATCACGGTTCGGTAATCAGGCATTTCGTGCTCCCACCAGCGTATTGTCAAATCGCGACGAAAAGGCTCACCGTTATCCAGGTAAGCTCCAATCACCGATGTCTCCAGATACAGGCTGTTCTTCATCGCCGTCCTACCGCTCCTCCGGAGGGCTTGCTTTTGCCGTCTCACCTAACGGTTCTAGACGGATAACACCTCTTTGAAAGTCGAATGAAACCCGGAAGTGGCGAAGGAAGTTTCCCCCAAGGATCCCGTTCTGCACGAAGCCCGCGGTCTCGTTGACTGGGTCCAAATCCAACACTGCGGCCGGGACATGCTCGCGAGCAAACGTCCCCAGCGTGACCTTGGGCAAGAGCAACATCTTCACATCTTCCGTCACGCCGGCAGCGCCAAACACACGCATGCGGTCGGGCTGGAGATAACTATTTAACTCCTCTTGCGCAGCCAATTTCTCCGAGACAACCGAGATGCTGGCGCCTGTGTCAACGATGAAATTCAGTGGTCGCTCAAACCCCTCAATGCGAACCTCTCCACTCAGAAATCCGCTCGAGGTCGTGCGCAAAGGTATCTCGATCGCGCTCGAGAGTTTCGGAGAGTTGCCATCTTCTGTTTGCGAGGCGCTGTCGAATATGTCAAGACTACCTGTTGCGCGCTGTCTGATTAGTGTAAAGGTCCGTTCGCCATAATCGACCGAGGTGAGAAACTTCGAAATTATCGAAAGCCCAAGATAACCATGCACGTGAACCTTGCTATCGTGGAAACGGCGGATGTATACAGGTACATTCTCAACCTTTACCTCTCCCACATCAATCGAAGACAGGAATCCGTAAACGATTTCAAAGCGCCCGCCTCCGCCGACAGCGCGGGCCAAACCGCCTCGGGCTACAGGCCTCAGCCCTAACATTCGGGCTGTCTCGTCCGAGATAACCGACATTCCCGAGCCGGTATCGAGAACGAATCGCAGTTGTTCCCTCCCCCCGTTGACCCGTACCAACAAGATTGGTCGTGTGTCAACGGATTCGAATGAGATGCTTGTCTTGTTAGCGCCTCCGGGAATATAGAGGGAGCCTTGTTTGCCCAGGTACCGAAGAAAATCGATCAGGCCTTTAATGCGCTCGCGCCGATCGGCATCCGTCTTTGGAGCAATCGCCAGAAATCGTTCGTAAGCATCGGCAGCCTCCTTGTATTTTTCGCTACGGGCCGCCGCCTGGCCAAGATTAAATATGTAGTCAGGCTCCGAAGGCGCGAGCCTAGCCGCGCGTCTTAGTCCACGAATGGATGCTTCAAGGCGATTCTCATAGAAATCGACCATCGCCAGTCCTGAAATGGCGAGATCTTCATTTTCATTCAGAGTGATCGCAGTTCGGAACTCCTCGACGGATTCGCGGAAATCCCCCGAGGCCAGAATCACAGAACCAAGCAGTGCATGAGCCCGGGCTGAAAGAGGATCAACCAGAATAACACGGGCCGCATGATCGTAAGCGTCTTGCAAGTTCCTCTGCTTGTAAAGACTAAAACTCAACCCGAGCCGCGCCTGGTTGTCATGTGAGTCCTTGACGACAAGATCGCGATAGAGTTTCTCAGCGAGATCAAAATCTCCTTCGCGCAGAGCCTTGTGCGCTCGGGTATGCAACTTTTTATCGATCGGAGTGACGAACGATGGCGATCCATAAGCAGCCACCCAAATCGAGAAGGCGGTCAAACTTCCGACCGCCATTCGAGCCAGCAAGTTTAGTAAGCTACTGGAACGCATAACTCAGCGCTTTCCCGAGCAGTGGTGCTCAAATCCCATAAATTACTTCCAAGGTTTTATTAGTCACTTCAACACTTCGCCGGTTTTCATTGACCACAGCACGAGATCAAGCTCGTCAAAGTCTATACCAATCGCATGCGCAAACGCTTTCAATTTGGACTCAACTTCCAGGTAGCGCTTCCGGGTCGTTGGTGGTTTAGGCTGCTCTATTATGCCGAGATCAAAGAGACAACGTAACACATGCTTATCGAGTATCGCATAACCTTTGAAGCCAATATTTCTCAGGAAGTGGCTCGCCTCTTTATAGCCCAAGCCCTTTATCCGCGGGTCCGATGCAAGCCAGTCGCGTCGTTCAATCGGGCTCCGGAAACTCTTCAAGGTGCGGCGCAGTTCCATATCGCAGCGCTCTTGTAAATATGCGCGTGTAAACACGATATAGGCAGGACGGGCTACTGGAAAGCGATGTGCTCCGGCTTTGGTCAGTGCCCGGGTCATCTCCTCTGCTCGCCCTTCCCACAGAAGTGACCTCACCGCGTCGATGGATTTCAGCCCCATCCGTGCTGAAGCTCCAGCCGTGAATATACAGAAAGCCAGTTCCTCCCAGAGTCTGGCATTCGATCCCGTCCGCCAGACCCATTGAAACTCTTCAAGTCTTGCTTTAATCTCTTCACGACGCGACGCGTGCGTTGCGAGTATGCTTTCGACGGTGACGCTCTGATGGTTGCGATGCACTGTTAGCTGTCAATACCGAGATTCTATTGGGGTGCTCCAAACCTTGTCAACGCAATTGGCCTGGTCGCTCACAATCTAAATTCAATCACGGATTAAGGTGAAGCATCCAAGCCGTCGCTTCGATGCATCCTAAACCTGCCTCACCATCAATTTATTTCTCCCAATCACTATTATATCGATCGCTGCCCCTAGCCATAGGGCGGAATAATTCTTATGGAACATATTTCATTATCATCCAGGATCTTTACTTTAATCACCGCCTTAGTTGTCATATTGTCTCCAGCCACTGTGTTGGCCCAACATCGTGACACCATCGGGCCGGTTTCCGGCGCAGCAAGCGAAACCCCAATAGCGTCAAGCTCCCTCCCGACCAGTCGAACATCGACCGGCAATCCAGCCGCAAAGCTTATCGGTGAACCTCGCGTTGTGTATGGAATGCAAGGGGTGCTGGTCGAAACACTGGAGGGCGAGACAGTTGCAACACAGGCTGCCGACGCCCTTTTTAACCCGGCCTCCGGTATAAAGCTTGCTACGGCTCTGGTTGCGCTACGAACCTTTGGGCCGAGACACCGATTCACCACGGGCGTTTGGACTGACGGCACGTTCGTCTCAAATACCGGTACATTGCACGGCAATCTCTATATTTCCGGGCGAGACCCATCGTTTCATTACGAGCATGCCGTAATGATCTCCCGACAACTCAACAACCTGGGAATTAACGCGATCACAGGTGACTTGGTGGTTCCGATTGGCTTCACGATGAACTTCAGCTGGTCAGCAAAGCGTTCTGGAGATCAGCTTTACGAGTCGCTTGACTCCACACTTAGATCGGCTGCGGCTACCCGGGCATGGTTAGACGATCGTAATCTCGTTGGCGATCGGGATAGCCAGACCGTTCCCACTGTGGCCATCATGGGCAACGTTAGGATTGATTCTGTAGCCCCGGGCGCCCGCCTACTTCTGGCCCACAGATCGAGCCAACTCTCGGATATCCTGAAGGTTCTGCTCTGTTATTCGAACAATTTTATGGCAGAACGAATCGGTGACAGTGTTGGCGGCACTCAGTCGGTGCAGCGCCAACTCATTAGTCAATTAGAGCTAAGTGACGGCGAATTGTCCTTGTCTTCGCTCAGTGGCCTCGGGGTAAATCGGGCCTCGCCCCGCGCAATGATGAGAATTTTGCGGGCCTTAGGCGCGGAGTTGGAAAAACACAATCTAACTCTTGCAGACATCATGCCGGTTGCGGGTATCGATCCCGGAACCCTGAAGGAAAGGTTTGTGGACTTGCCTTGGCGAGGTAGTGTGATTGCCAAAACAGGCACTTTAATAAGGACTGATCGAGGCGTCAGTTCTCTGATCGGGCAAATGAGGACGGCAACAGGAGAGTCCTTGCTCTTCGTAATCCTTAACCAACGGGGAAATGTTTTGCGGTTTCGCGAAAATCAGGACTACCTGGTAATGCAGATCCAGGGAATCCGCGGGGGTCCTCAACCTTTTGACTACCAGCCGAAGCCGCTGGCAATGATATTGGCTGACAGGCAAAGCGTCCTCGTGTCGGCTACAGAAGAATACGAACCAGATCACTTGCCTTCCGCGTTACCTTGAATGGACGCTGAATCGTAAACGGGTTTGCGCCCCGGCAACCTGAGTTACCGGGGCGCTTTACCGTCCAGCCGACGCGCAGCGTGCGGCACCACGCGCCCGCGGACGATCCTTTAAATTGTTTGTGAGTTTTGGGATTAAGAACCCCTGCTGCGATCTAAAGTCGAAAGGGCATTAAGATTCCCGAAGAATGGTTCTTTTCTTACCTCACCAAGCATGCACTGCTACTCGGTGGACCGGTGAATGCGTCTTCCATAGATGTTACTTAAAGTAACGCTCTTACCAGTTGGTAACTCGAACAATTAACAAAAACAGCCGTTTTCTTGGTGTTTTTCTATTGGCATAGGGGTTGCCAATCAGGCATCAAGGTCTGATGACCTTAGTTAATTCGAGCAGAGCCGGAGGAACAATGGCAATCGATAGAAACATCGCTAAAGGACGCGGACGACATGGTGAGCGTGGTTTCACCCTGGTTCAATTACTCATCGTCGTGGGCGTCGTCAGCGTGTTGTCCACATTTGCAATTCTTTCTATTGATTCGGCTCGGGCGTCGATACGGCTCTCCGGTTCGACCCGAGAACTGGCGGGATACCTCGAAAAGGCTCGTTCCAATGCGATTCGCCGGAACGCGACCTCCACAGTGAGCATTCTCAACAGTACTACTTACAGTGTATCGATGGATTTTGATGGTGATGGGGTTACTGAGACACGAACGTTCACGCTTCTGAACGACATCACCTTCGCCGAGGGCACGGCTGGAATATCGGTTACCTTCGATTGGCGAGGAAGAACACCAAATCAGGTCGGAATCACTTTGAACGATGACTACGGGCGAACCAACTCAATTAACATATCCGGCTCGGGCGATGTCACGCTTGGCACAGAAATATTTCAGGATAGTGCCATAGCGCCTGTTAGTCTGAATTCTGATGTGCCTCCCCAGGTGGCTACTCCACCTCCGGGATCTACACCTGAACCGACGCCAACACCTGAACCGACGCCAACACCGGAACCGACGCCAACACCGGAACCGACACCAACCCCGGAACCAACGCCAACCCCGGAACCGACGCCAACACCGGAACCGACGCCAACCCCGGAACCAACGCCTGAACCAACGCCAACGCCGGAACCCACCCCGGTTCCTTGTTCGCTGTCAGGGCCATCGTCTTTAACTCTGCCAAAGAACAATAGTCCTCAAACATTTTCGGTGAGTGTGAGCAATGCGAACAGCAGCACAATAACTGCAACCCGATCGGGCATGATCTCGACCGTTTCACCTGCGAGTACCACAGTCTCTGGAAACGGCACGATCCCCTACTCCGTAACGTACGGCGCTGGTCCAGGCTCTGGCTCAGTAACGCTTACGTCGGCTACGTGCGGGACCAAGACCATCTCTATAACGGTTAACTAAAAATGGATATTGGGGTGCGACACTGATGGACACCAACAAGTTGAAAGTTCGAAAGCACATACCACGAGACAGGCAAGACGAACAAGGTTTCACCTTAATTGAAACGTCAGTCGCCATGGTCCTGATGTCGATAGTAGGCCTTGGCGCGGTTTCGCTCTTCTTCTACGCTTTGGGCGCTAACTCGACGGCACGTGATCGGGAGTTGTCCATGGCGGTGGCACAGCAACAGATGGAGTTGTTGCGCAAAGCCCCATTTGCCAGTCTCGCTACTACCGTCACTGCTAGCGGTGGAGCCAACCGGACGGTGACCAGTGCGGGACGTCAATACTCAGTAGTTACTACCATCACTGACACTGTTACGGGCGATACGACAAACAAGACTATTACAGTTCAGGTCACACCCGTGGGCTCAGACATTAGTGGCCTGACTGCAACCCAACGAATCTTTGGCACAGTAACTTTGGTTACGCAACGAACCACAAACCTGCTGGGTTCACACTTGGGATCATAATAAAAGTTAAATGCGCATTATGTTCAACATCAGGAGCGAGACAAAAAGAAGGAGTTGGGATTTTATGTTAACGCGAACAAATGGAAAGCAAAAAGGAGAGGCGGGCTTTTCATTGATTGAACTGTTAATTGCAATGACAGTCACCCTCGGAATTACGGGCATTGCTGCCACTATGCTTGCTACCTCATTGAATGTACGGACGCGTGAGAACTCAAGAACAGACTCAATCGCGGACGTCCAGCGAGCACTCAACATTATGGCGCGGGAGATCTCGATTGGGGGCTACGGATTTGATTCTCCCTCTAACGGCCTTGTACCGGGCGACTGCGATAACTCAAGTATCAGGGTCCGCTCAAATTTGAATCGGTATACCGAAAACTCAACTAACATCCAAAGCCCCTCCGAAGATATCAAGTATCTCGTAGACTCGACCAACGACCAGAACTACCTGGTGCGTTTCGATAGGTTCGCCCCCGCCGGCAATCAAACAACCGTGCTTGCTAATCGGGTCGATCGACTGGACCTCGTTTATCTAGGTCCCGGAAATACTGTGCTGGATGTTGTGGCAGACCCATCGCAGGTCGCCAATGCCGTAGGACTGCGTATCAAGGTGAGTGTAGATCTACCGGCCGTGGGTTCACCGGGTGCCCCAGGCTACCAGCCTGCAACAACAATCGAGTTGGAGTCGGATATCGCTTTACGTAACAAGAACGAGAACCTTTCTTCCTACTAAAAAACGTCTTAGTTCCGAGGTAAAGTATGATGACAAGAAGCGGAGTGAGAGAGCATACCGAAAGAGGGGCAGCGTTAATCACTGTGCTGTTAACATCGACGTTGATACTCTCGGCGGGGCTTGCTTTGATGGTTACAACGTCGCTGACGACTACCACCTCTATCGACTCGACTGCAGAGATGCAGGCTTATTTCGGCGCTGAGGCAGGAATACAAGCTACTCTGAACGTCTTGCGCGGAAATGTTGCGCCTCACGAAACCTTGATCGGCACGAAGATAAACTTTCGGAGTGCCGCTCATCCCGCAACTTCCAACAAGACTACTGACACTCTTGCTTCCGGCACAGGAGCTGTTGCTCGTTTATCGGGATGGCTTAACTATTCATTTGAAAACCCCTCAGTACCGAATGATTGGCGGGTACCGATTACAACTTCTTATGCTCCTTTTACAGGCATTGCGTATAAAGTGGTAATCTCCGATCCAGACGACCCGGGCCCGATCGCAACTAGAAAGATTACGACCGACGCCACCTACCAACCGACTCGGCTAATCATTCGATCTGAAGGTTATGGGCCAAAGGGTGCTATTAAGCGCTTCGAGATGGTTGTGAAGCGATCAGCGTTTGATCTAACCACTCCAGGAACCATAACTCTCGCAGGTGGATCGTCTATTGATCTCGCCCTTGGAAGCTCGGCAGTTAATTCCTACTCAGGAACGGATCAAGCATCGCCGCCACAATCGGAGATACCAGCGATCGCGGTGTCCTCGTCGAATCTTGATGCGACCCAAACCAGTATCAACAACCTCAACGGATCATCCGGTTCAACCGCTCCTTCCCCTTGCCCAGCAGGTGCCCAAGTTTCGCCGTGCGCAGCCGCTGAATTGACCAGTTCAAATACCCCAAGCTTTCTCGAGTCTGCAGACGCGGCTCGAGCCTTCCTAAACGAAATGCGAGAAGTAGCTAGCAGCATGAACAGGCTCTTTTCCGACAAAGCTTCTGCTGACGCGTCGGGCGGGCTCGGCACTAGTTCTAATCCACGCTTCACGTTCATCGACAACTACGGAACAGCCGCCACCCCGGGCCCGGCGGTTACGCTTGGTCCTAATCACCAAGGGAGTGGGATGCTGATTGTGACTGGCGAGTTGAACACAGATGGAAATACAGACTTCGAGGGAGTGATCCTTGTGCTTGGTCGCGGGCGAATTACCAGAAGCGGAGGCGGTAGCGGCACGATTCGAGGCACAATTATAGTTGCTAATTTCGATCCATACGGCGCGGACGGTGATCCTTTTGGTAGTCCATCCTTTTCCATCGGTGGGGGCGGTACCAGCTCAATAAAGTATGACTCAGGGTGGGTTCGCAGAGCACTCGATGTAACGGGCCTGCAAATAATTGGCATTCGAGAATATCACTGTCTGCTGATTGCTGCTCCGTGTCTGAACTAGACTAATAGAAATGAACAATCTTTCCACATCGTTTACAAGTAAGGACAAAGGCTTCTCGGTAATCGAGTTGTTGATTGTTGTTGCCATGGTTGGGGTAGTTAGCGGCTACGCTCTTCTTCAGATAGCGGAAGCGCGACAGTCAATATCCCGAGTGAACGCGGCTCACGAGTTCTTACGTTATATCGAGAAGGCTCGGCTTGATTCTGTTCGTCGTCACGTCATTCAACCCACCCAAATGGGTCAAGTTACAATTATTAACTCCAACTTCTATACCGTAACTCTGGATACTGACGGTGACGGAATCCTGGATGATCCCCGCGTAATTACGCTCCCAGCAAACTCAGGTCTCTCCTTCAATGGGCCCTTCCCAAGAACTATAATGTTCAATTGGCGTGGCCGAACGGTGGACGCAACAAACAACATTGCGACCCCAGCCACTGTAACGATCAGCAATTCATACGGGTCAAGCGCAATCAATATTAGCAGTGCCGGTCAGACCAATGTTGATACCGCAATCACCGCCGATCCTGTCTCCAATTCGATCGCACCTGCTGCAAACTTTAGAGGGAAAACCCAGATTACCCCGTAACAACTCGTTAATCACCCTAATCTGCCCCAAATCGCTATGAACCTCAAAGATCAAAAAACGATTTCGATCACCCTCGCAGTTGAAGGTGGCTTTACGCTTCTCGAAACCACCATAGCCATGGTGTTAATGATGATAGTCGCCCTGGGCTCGGCAAGCCTTTTTTCGTTCTCGATATATAACAATTCCGGCGGAAGCGACCGAGCCGCTGCGATGGCTATAGCTCAGCAGGCTATGGAAGGCCTCCGCAGCGTACCCTTCACCACAACCACGACAGACCCGACATTAAATGCCGGCGCAGTTATCCAAAATGGGGTGGTGCGTGACGGCAGGCTTTTTACTGTCACCAGAATTGTAGATGACAACCCCGCAACTCCGGCCGTTGAGATAGACACGACGACCACACTTAAGCGAATCACAGTTATCGTTACGCCACAAAGTATAGGTCAGGGATGGGCGGCAGGGGCCGGCGGAACCATCACCTTGATTACTCAGCGCTCGATGGCAAACTGGACACCATGACAACTAGAGCCAAAACGAATTCACTCAGGACTGCTGAAGGCTTCTCATTGCTTGAGTTACTGATTGCAATGACAATCACTCTGGCAGTCATGGCCGCTGCCAGCACGCTGTTAGCCACGTCCTTACGGATACGAACTCGCGAAAATGCGCGGTCCGATGCGTTGGCTGCTGCGCAACGAGCACTTCACATAATGTCACGCGAGATCGGTAATTCAGGTTATGGGCTAACCGACAATGGCATTGTAATCGCCGATTCCGGCACCAATTCAATCAGAGTACGAGCCAACATCAATAACAATAATACGTTAGCCGATCCCGATGAAGATGTGCGCTACATTTATCAAGCAGCAAATAATGCGATCGTCAGATTCGATTCCTTTCCTGCGCCTACAGGCAGCACGGTGGTTCTAGCACGCAGAATCGACAGCCTCACCCTCACCTACTGGGATGTTAATGGAGTCCAGATCACTGATCCCGCCAACTATGGTCTAACCGAACGAATCACAATCGACGTTCGCGTCAATCTACCAGCGGGTCCAGAACAACCCGCAACAGTCGTCAGACTTGCTTCGGACATTGCTCTGCGCAACGCACCGATTACACTTCAACGCTTCTGAAAATTCGAGGTGAACACAATGCTGCGAACTAATCAGACGAGTACAGCGCATCAGGTCCAGTTCCGCAAAAAAGAACGAGGCGCTGCTTTGATAAGCACGTTGTTGTTCTCAGCGTTACTTTTGACTGCCGGCGGAATGCTTATCCTCACGACCTCAATGACGGGTATAAACACCTTTGACTCAGCCTCAGAATTACAAGCCTATTACGGAGCCGAAGCGGGCGTACAGGCTACTCTCAATGTCTTGAGAGGCAATGTAAAGCCAAGTCCGCTCTTCAATTCGGACCCTAATGCTGAAGAGAACGAGATCGATTTTCAAAAGGCGCTGACTAAATCTACTTCAAACTTGGCAAGTGATCCCAACACCAGTGGCTTTCCCGCTCGCCTGTCTCGTTGGCTTTCGTACAACTACACTTCTCCCGGCAACACTTACGCGGACCGGGTCGCAATCAGTGATAACTACACTCCATTTAATGGAATCGCTTACAACGTGGTTCTGTCCGATCCCGACAATAGTGTTCCTCCGGCCAAGCCCAGGCGAATGTTTGTTCAATCCACGGGCTTTGGGCCTCGCGGTGCTCGGAAGACACTCTCGATGATGGTCAGCTCATTCGGTCTGGACGTAGAGGTGCCTGGAACGCTCGTTATTCGAGGCCATGACGACAAGACAACTACTGCCGACGTGGACTTTGGATCCAGCAACGGTAAAATGTACTCAGGAGTTGACAATTCTGGAGCCGAACCCCAGAAACCGGTCCTTGCCATTAGCGCTCACGATATCACCACTATGGAACTGGCAATGGCAGTGAGCCCAGGCACCTACACAGATCCAAAGTATAAAGTGCTAGACCTTCCTAATCAGCCAGCTCCCGCCGGTATGGGAGTTCCGCCTCCGTGGTTCTTGAAGACAGCTAATGATGCGCGGGCTTTCCTGGCACAGGCCGAGGTCCTGGCGCAAAAAAAGGGAGTGGTGGTCTCATCTTTATCAGGAGCGGCCGGATCCACAAGTAACCCACAATTCACTCTTGTAAAAGGTAACTGCAACCTAAGCAGCGGCGCTGGACTTCTAATCGTGACAGGTACGCTTACCATGGACGGAAACCCTAGCTTTAGGGGGCTGATCCTTGTGCTCGGCGGGGGGACAGTCTACAAAACCGGCGGCGGCAACGGAGACACATTAGGGGCCATAATGGTCGCGAAGTTTGGCGCCTCAGGCAATTTCCTTAGACCGACTTTTCAAGTCAGTGGCGGGGGGGCTTCCAATACGCAATACGACTCACAGATTATTGCTGATTCGTTGGAACAGACTGGTCCATCCGTTCTGGGAATTGCTGAAAGATAACTCAGAAATATTAATCAAGGTAAAGGGCGCCAGCCACCTAGGTCGGCGCCCTTATCTTTTGTTCGGGCCATTCATGCTTGACACGTTTCCTCTTGACAACTAATCATTGACGCTGGACGGCACGTGGCGAGTATGGAGTCCGCTATATGCCGATGGTGGGACCGGACGCCCCCTTCAATCCCCTGCAAACATCAGATGCCTGACATCCTACTTGTCGAAGATAAAGATGGTTTACGCCGAGTTTTGCGTTTAACTCTGGAGAGCGCCGGATACACGGTGACCGAAGCCGGCGATGCTCGCGAAGCCCTCGCAAGTATCGCCCTGGCACCTCACAGGCTTGTGCTTACGGATCTTCGAATGCCACATGGTTCGGGACTTGACGTTTTAAGGGCCGCACGAACTGCGGATGGTGACGTCCCTGTAATTGTTATGACCGCTTTTGGGTCGATCGACGAGGCGGTGCAGGCTATGAAGGACGGAGCCCATGACTTCCTCCAGAAACCGGTCGACTCGAACCATTTACTCCTGCTTGTTGACCGCGCACTCGAACAGGCCCGGCTTAGAACGGAAAATCTCCTCTTACGGGAAGAGTGGGCTAAGCGTTATGGCTTCCCACGAATAATTGGGGAGTCAAAAGCAATCAAGAACTCCGTTGCCGAAATCCAGCGGGTCGCCCAAACTGAAGCTACAGTTCTTCTTCTTGGCGAATCGGGAACTGGCAAAGAGTTGTTTGCCTGTGCTGTTCACCATCTCTCAAACCGGCGTGACAAGCCGTTTGTGGCAATCAATTGTGCGGCTATTCCCGAAAGTCTTATCGAGAACGAACTGTTTGGCCACGAGCGAGGCGCTTTCACCGGCGCCAGCGATCGGCGGCAAGGAAAGTTTGAACTAGCTAACGGCGGTACCGTATTCCTGGACGAGATAGGTGAATTACCTCTTGCGGTTCAGGGAAAGTTGTTGCGCGTCCTCGAGGAGAGGATGGTGGATCGAATAGGCGGACGAGCGCCAATCCCAGTCGATGTGCGCATTGTGGCCGCGACAAACCGAGATTTGAATGCGGCTGTTGAGAATGGCGAGTTTCGCGGCGATCTTTTCTTTCGGCTTGCGGTGTTCCCGGTAAGCATACCACCTCTGAGGGATCGTGATGACGACATCGTTATGCTTGCGAACCATTTCACGGCTCAACTTGGAAAGGAGCTGCGAGGTCGTGAGGCGAGTTTAAGCGATGCGGCACTTGCAGCCTTGAAGTCTCACAGGTGGCCCGGCAATGTTAGAGAGCTTGAAAACGCGATAGAACGGGCATGCATTCTCTCTGACAGCCTAGTTCTAGAACCCAGTGACCTAGGCCTTGGTGCTCGTAGCGTTGAAGGACCTGAAAAACTGAAAGGGTTAGACTTGTCGGGAAAACTCTCTGATGTTACAAATCGTGCTTTGCGCTTCGTCGAGCGTAGCAAGATCGTCGAGGCGTTGCGCACCACTCGCGGAAATAAGAGCCGAGCGGCTGAGGAGTTGGGAGTTAGTTACAAGACTTTACTTACAAAGATTCGCGAGTACGATCTGTAAGCCCCCTAATGAACGACTCTCCCAAGGCCGGCAATGGCAGCAAGATTAGCGCGGACCTCAGCGCCAAGATTCCACAGAATCAATCCCCTACCTTAGAAAACGACAGTGATCCCAATGTTTCAATCGGAGCTGACAGCCACGCAGGTCGCATAGCGGGTGAAACTGTCGAAACTGTAGGCACCGGCACCTTTACGCCGGCGCCTTCCTCCAAGCTTATCAGCACAGGTAGATCAGCCTTTCTGGTTGGAGCGGGGATCTTGGCCAGCCGAATTGTGGGCTTGATTCGTCAGCGAGTTTTTGCCCACTATTTTGGCACCTCTGCTGCGGGCGACGCGTTCAGCGCCGCCTTTCGAATCCCAAACTTTCTGCAAAACGTTTTTGGCGAGGGAGCCCTCTCCGCCTCCTTCATTCCCGTATACGCAAAACTTCTCGCGAAGGATGAGGACGAAGCATCACATGTCGCAAGCGCGATTCTGGCCATGCTGGCACTCGTGACGTCGACGATAGTGGTTGGCGGGGTCCTGATAGCCCCATACCTGGTAAGCATCACGGGGTTCGAAGGTGAAACGCGAGAGTTGACCGTTCGGTTAATCAAGATCTTCTTTCCGGGGGCAGGGTTACTGGTGCTTTCCGCCTGGTGCCTCGGAGTACTCAATAGCCATCACAAATTCTTTCTGTCTTACACCGCCCCCGTTGCCTGGAATCTGGCCATCATCACTGCCCTCATCCTTTTTGGTGGAAGGGTTGGCCAATTTCAGCTTGCTGAGTTTGTTGCCTGGGGATCCGTAATTGGCAGCGCACTCCAATTTGCCGTGCAGCTCCCCACGGTGCTAACAGTTATCCACCGGCTTCGCCCCGTAGTAGATCTTGCAAACGCGCATGTGCGTACTGTCATGCGGAACTTCATCCCCGTCTTCACCAGCCGGGGTGTAGTTCAGATCAGCGCCTTTGTCGATACGATCATCGCTAGTTTCCTTCCGGCGGGGGCGGTTGTAGCCTTGAGCTATGCTCAAAGCCTATACACACTCCCGGTTAGTCTTTTCGGAATGTCGGTTTCCGCAGCGGAGTTACCGGCAATGTCACGAACTCTCGGCACCGTGGATGAGGTCGCCGCCGCCTTGCGTCAGCGACTCGACGCCGGGCTTCGACGGATTGCCTTCTTCATTGTTCCGTCCTCAATGGCCTTTCTCGTGTTTGGCGACGTTATCGCGGCAGTTCTCTATCAGACAGGTGAGTTCAGGCAGGATGCGGTTCTTTACGTTTGGGGCATTCTGGCCGGCTCAACGGTAGGGTTGTTGGCTTCTACTTTAGGGCGTCTGTACTCATCGACCTACTATGCCCTGCATGACACCCGAACCCCTTTGCGGTACGCGATTGTCCATGTGGTGCTCGCCACAGTGTTGGGTTATTTCGCGGCAATACACTTGCCACCTGCATTGGGAATTGATCCGAAATGGGGGGTAACGGGTCTGACCGTCTCGGCTGGGATTGCCGGGTGGATCGAGTTTGTCCTGCTTAGGCACACACTTAATAAGCGAATTGGCACAACGGGATTGCCGCCCCGACTCCTGGCTATCCTCTGGCTAGGCGCGGCGGTTGGAGCCATTATTGGCTGGGGTCTCAAATTAATGGTCGGTGTGGTACATCCGATCCCCATGGCGCTTCTTGTTCTGGGAAGCTATGGAGTTACCTATTTCGGAGTTACTTCGGCGCTCGGGATTAATCAGGCCCGCCGAATCACGAATCGAGTCTATAAAACACTGAAATTCTGGCATTCTTAGAAATAAGGTGAGTTTTCGCACCTGTTGCCTGAACTTTTCTGAAGAATCCATCGGATTCGGTCTTTTACAAAGGCATCCTGGAAAACGGAATGGTTGGCGCAGCGGCAGATCGGGGAAAACCCGACGAGGCCGCATTTTGTCGGGAATGCAGGTAACTCGCCTTTTGTGCTCTTTCCATTGACCAACTAACCACCCCCTCCTATCATCCCGATGTGCAGCCAGTTATTACAGCCGAACAGATGCGGGAAATAGACCGTCTCACCGTCGAAGACTATTCCACACCATCACTTTTATTAATGGAGGCTGCCGCTTCGGCATGCCTCCTCGCTATTAACACCCACTTCTCAGGAAATTTAGAGGGTAAGAAAGCAAGAATCCTTTGCGGGAAAGGGAATAACGGTGGGGACGGGGCAGCTCTCGCGCGAGCTCTCGCGCGCGCCGGAATCCCAACCGATGTAGTGCTCTTCGGGCGCGTCGAGGAGACTAAAGGAGATGCCAGGACAAACTTTGAGATAGTTCGCAGCATTGCCAGTTTTGAAGCAGGCTCGCAGGTTCTGTCACCGCCGCTGAACTTTATTGAATGTGACAGTGTGAGTTCGTGGGAACAGATCGCAAGCCCAAGACAAAACTACCACCTTATTGTCGATGCATTATTCGGCACGGGACTTAGTCGCCCGCTGGAAGGTATATATCTCCAGGTGGTCCAGCATCTGAATCTCCTCAGAAGCGCACGCGAACGGGCCTCAGGAGCGCGTCCCCTTATTGTTTCACTTGATATCCCTTCAGGACTCAACGCAGACAGTGCAGAGCCGATTGGTGACGTTGTTCGAGCTGACCTGACTGTTACCTTTACTGCCCCCAAACCCGCCAATGTCTTACCTCCGGCGTCACATTTCTGTGGCAAGCTTAACGTCGCTAATATCGGGTCGCCGCTTGCCTTGATCGAATCGACCGAAACCAAACTCTTTCTAACCGAGGATGAAGATGCGCAGGAGTGGCTAAGACAAACGCGATATGAGCCCGACTCTCATAAGAACAGTCATGGACATGTATTAGTTGTCGGCGGGTCCCGTGGTTACACGGGGGCGGCCGCGCTTTGTGGCGATGCTGCTATTCGATCGGGCGCCGGGCTCGTTACGATTGCAACTCCCGCATCAGCTCAATCGGCGGTAGCAGCCAGCGCTATGTCCGAAGTCATCACCACTGCGCTCGCAGAAACTGATCGCGGAAGCGTAAGCGATGAGGCGGTAGACCACGCGATTGGTTTAGCATCAAAGGCAACCGTACTTGCAATCGGGCCTGGCCTCACAGCGGCAGACGACCGTACCCGCCGCTTTGTTAATTCGGTCGTTGCGCGCCGCGCCACGCCAGTGATAATCGACGCCGATGGACTAAACTGCCTTGCCCCATGGCCTAACGAAATTGCCGGGAATCAGGAGTATCCGATTGTCATTACCCCCCATCCCGGAGAGATGCTTCGACTTATTGGTGCTTC